>JBEPWQ010000174.1:0-7756 GCA_041642315.1 Desulfobacteraceae bacterium
CCCTGAAAAGGTTTTTTCATGGGGAAGGACAATGCCCTTTTCAAAGGGCTCCAGACGCACCCGGGCGATGAGGCCGAACCGGGTTCTGGAATGTCCCTCGACAAGAAAATCGGTGGCGGTGAGATAAAAAGCCGGCTGCCGGTCGCGGATCAGGACCGATTCCGCGGCCCATTCTCTATAGCACCGAGCCGCCCGGGTGTATCGGTTGTCCGTCTCGGAACCCTCGGGGGATTCTTTCCCCAGAATCAGGCGGATCATGTTGTGGGGGTGGCGTTCATAGGCCCGGGCCTGTTCCTCCGGCGAAATGACGTCATAGGGCGGTGTGGTGACAAGGGCCAGGTCCTGAATTTTTTCGGGATTATATACTTTACCCCTGAAGGGGATGACTTGGGCCATGGTGTTGAACTCCTCGCTGTAAAGAATGAACGTGAGGGCCAGGGATACTAAAAAGAATGGGGGAGTTCAAGTGAAATTACGATTCGGCCGCCGGTGAAGCGGCCTTCCATCGATTCGGCCTTCGGCGGGTGATGGAGCGGCCCGGAAGAATCGAAGAAGATGATTGACAGGCGGTTGGAAAACGTATATATTCCCTGTCTTGTTGCAGAGAGGAAAAGGAGAGGTTGCCGAGTGGCTGAAGGCCCCGCTCTCGAAAAGCGGTATCCTGTGAATAACGGGATCGTGGGTTCGAATCCCACCCTCTCCGCCATCAACCGCCGCTTCGGCGGAACATGAAAAAAGCTTCTGAACGAAAAAAGCTTCTGAACAAGGTGTGAAAGCGAATCGCCCGCTTGCTATACGGAGAGATGACCGAGTTGGCTGAAGGTGCACGACTGGAAATCGTGTGTGCTGTTAATAGCGGCACCGAGGGTTCGAATCCCTCTCTCTCCGCCATTAACCGATCAGGTCCGAACACCTTCCCCTCAATTCCGTAACCGTATTCTTTCGTCCGGCAAGAATGATTCACCGCCGAATCCGCTGATGGAATCCGCTGCCGCTCAGCGCAACGGAGAGACTCTCTTACAACCGGGAAACCGAGCCATGTCTTATCTCGTACTTGCGCGAAAATACAGGCCCCAGACCTTTGAAGAAGTGGTCAACCAGCTCCATGTGACCCGAACCCTGGAAAACGCCGTCGCCGGGGGACGGGTGGCCCATGCCATCCTTTTTGCGGGTCCCCGGGGCACCGGAAAGACCACCATCGCCCGGATACTGGCCAAAGCCATGAACTGCCGAAAGGGGCCCCGGCCGCAGCCCTGTAATACCTGCCGGTCCTGCCGGGAGATCACCGCGGGCAATGCGGTGGACGTGTTCGAAATCGACGGGGCTTCCAACAACGGGGTGGACCATATCCGGGACCTCCGGGAAAACATCAAGTACATGCCCGCCCAGGGGCGCTATAAGATTTACATCATCGATGAAGTGCACATGCTCAGCACACCGGCCTTCAACGCCCTGCTCAAGACCCTGGAGGAGCCCCCGGCCCACGTGCTGTTTTTTTTCGCGACCACCGAGCCCCACAAAATCCCCATTACCATTCTGTCCCGGTGCCAGCGCCATGACCTTCGACGCATCGGACTGGCGGAGATCGTGGCCCACATGGAAGCGCTGAGCGCCCGGGAGCGGATCGACATTCCGCGGGAGAGCCTTGCGGCCATTGCCCGGTCCGCCGGGGGCAGCATGCGCGACGGCCTCAGTCTGCTGGACCATGTGATGGCCTGCGCCGAGGGCCCCTTGACCCATTCGCAGGTGCTGGATATTCTGGGCGCGGTGGACGGGCGGGTGCTGTTCGATATTTCAGGCGCCATCCTGGCCGGGGATCTGAACCGGATTCTGGATATACTCGACGAAATCCACGACCACGGCCATGATCTGAAGGAATTTTACGCCGCCCTTCTGACCCATTTCCGAAATCTTCTGGTGGTGAAGATGGGCAAACAGGCCCGCAAGCTGGTGGATGCCTCGGTCCAGGAGATCGAGGAGATGGCCCGGCAGGTGGAAACGGTTTCCCAGGTGTACCTGAGCCAGCTTCTGGATGCGCTTTGCAAGGAAGAGACCGCCCTCAAATTCGCCACCCTTCCCAAGCTGGCCCTGGAAATGGCCTTTGTTCGCATGTTTCAGATCAAACCGGCGATGTCCATAGAAACACTGATTCAAAAGATCGATCAACTGAGCCGGGGTATCATGGATGATCCGGTGCCGGTGGACACCGCGAGAATCGTGGGAGGAGAGACCCGGGAAGAGATTCTCGGGTATGACGGTGCACCGCCCGAGGCGGAGAAGATCCCGAAAAGGGCCGAAGCGATCCCCCCCCGATTGCCGGCGGCTGAACCCGCGCCGCCCGAACCGAGTCCGGTGCTGAATGGACGGAGCGTGAAATCTCCCGGTGCGGATATTCCCCGGTACGATGGACAGGCGAGCCCACAGGACAACTGGTCCCGGCTGAAGGAACGGGTATCTGAACTGCAGCCGAGCCTCGGGCCGTGGCTGGCCAAGACCGAGGTCCGCAGCCTGGCCGAAGGGGTCCTGGAGCTGGAAGTCAACGGAAACGACCTCCATTTCAATCGGATTCAGAAAAATCAAGAGAATATTGCGGCGGCGGCCGGGGAATTTTTCGGCCGGGACATGCGGCTGGTGATTCATCCCGGCAAGATGCCGGAAAAAAAAGACCTGCGCAACCAGGTCGACGAAGCCAACCGAAAGCGCCAGGAGGCATTGAATCACCCCATGGTGAGCGCGGCTCTGGAAATTTTCGAAGGCAAACTTGAAGAAGTCAAACTGCGATAGGAGGATGTCGATATGAAAGGAATGGGCAATATGATGAAACAGGCCCAGAAGCTTCAGTCCAAAATGATGAAGCTTCAGGAAGAGTTGGCCGACCAGACCGTGGAAGCCACTGCAGGGGGCGGAATGATCAGTGTCGTAGCCAACGGAAAGCAGCAGATCGTATCCATTCACATCGAAAAAGAGGTGGTCGATCCTGAGGATGTGGAAATGCTTCAGGATCTGGTCCTGGCCGCGGTCAACGACGCCCTGAACAAGTCCCAGGAGATGGTATCCGAAAAGATGGGCAAGCTGATGCCCGGCGGCATGAACATTCCGGGGCTGATGTAGCGGAGAGACCGGGTGAGCCATTATCCGCCGTCCATTTTGAATGTGATCCGGCATCTGTCACGGCTGCCGGGGGTCGGGGAAAAGACCGCCGAGCGGTTGACCCTGCACATCCTTCGTGCCCCCCGCCGGGAGGCCGAAGGGCTGGCCCGGTCCATCCTCAATCTCAAGGAGAAGACCCGTCTGTGCGAAACCTGTTTTTCCCTGAGCGACACCGATATCTGCCGCATCTGCGGCAACCCGTCCCGCGACCGAAGCCTTCTCTGCGTGGTGGAGAACGTGGCCGGCATGGTGGCCATCGAGCGGTCCGGGGCCTTTTACGGGCTCTACCATGTGCTGCACGGGGTGCTCTCTCCCATGGACGGGGTGGGACCCGACGATATCCGGATTCGAGAATTGATGAGCCGGATCGATGCCGGAGAGGTGCGGGAGGTGGTGCTTGCCACCAATACCAACCTGGAGGGGGAGGCCACCGCCTCTTACATCGCCGACCGGTTGTCGGAATCTTCGGTGAGGGTGTCCCGAATCGCGTCCGGGGTGCCCATGGGCGGTGATCTCACGTATGTCGACCAGGTCACCCTCAAAAGAGCCATGGATACCCGCCATGCCCTCTGAATCAAGCCAAAAGACGGTTCCCGCCGGTCAACCGGCGCCCGAAGACATTTTCGAATGCCGCCGTTGCGGAGAATGCTGCAACGGGTACGGCGGAACCTATGTCACCCGCGAGGATATCGAGGCGATCGCAGAATTCATCGGGGCCGATCCCGAGCGATTCCTCGGCGATTTCTGCCAGATGTCCGGGTCCCGGCCGGTGCTTGCCGCGGGCGACAACGGCTACTGCATCTTCTGGAAGGATAAAATCTGTACCATTCATCCGGTAAAGCCCCGCATGTGTCGGGTCTGGCCCTTTCTGGAGAGCGTGGTGACCGACCCGGCCAACTGGCGGATCATGTCGTCCATGTGCCCCGGCATTCGAACCGATGTGTCGGATGCGGAGATCGTTCGGTGCGTGCGGCGGGCGGTGGAACGCCGGCGGAAGTCTGAATGATCGGGATTTTCGATTCCGGAATCGGCGGCTTGACCGTGGCCCGGTCGATACGGAAAGCGCTGCCGGACCACGATCTCCTCTATTTCGGGGATACGGCCCGGTCACCCTACGGAACAAAGAGTATTGAAACGATCCGGGAGTATGCGCTGGAAAATATCCGGTTTCTGCTGGATGAAGGGGCCGAGATCATTGTGGCGGCCTGCAACTCCGCCTCCAGCGCGGCCCTGGAGGTGATGACCGACCGGTACAAACCCCCGGTCTTCGAGGTGGTCACTCCGGCGGTCGCCGCCGCCCTTCAGGCCACCCGAACCGGACGGATCGGAGTGATCGGTACCCGGGCCACCATCCGAAGCGGTCTCTACGAGACCCAGCTTCGAAAAGCCGATTCCGCGGTCCGGGTCCATTCCGCGGCCTGTCCGCTGCTGGTTCCCCTGGTGGAAGAAGGATGGCTGAAGAAGCCGGAGACCATCATGATCATCAAGAAATATCTTCACCCGCTCAAGGTTCGGCAGATCGATACCCTCATCCTGGGTTGCACCCACTATCCGGTTCTGAAAGAAGCCATCGGCCGAAAGATCGGAAAACGGGTCCGGCTGATCGATTCGTCGGCGGCGGTGGCCGAATCGGTGAAGACCTTCATGGAAAGTCACCCGGACATCGACCGGAAGATGAAAAAGGGAGGAACCGGCCGCTTTATCGTCTCCGATTCCACCCCCCAGTTTGAAAAAACCGCACGCGCAATCCTCAAAAGCCATGTTCGGCTGGAGACGGTGCGCCATTGAATTTTCCGGAACGCCTACCGGATCAAAACGAACCCTAACCGACAAGTGTGTACGGGAGGATAGAATGCGGAGCTTTACGCTGTATGATCTGTACCATCGCAATGCTCGAATCGCCGGCAAGACCGACGCCCTGGTCTGGGAATCGGAGCGGATGTCCTTTGCCGACCTGCTGAATCACGCAGACGCCCTTGCCGGAGGCCTGGCCGGGGAGGGGATCGGAAAAGGGGACCGGTTGGCGATTCTGGCCCACAATGATTATCGGTTTTTTCTGCTGTTCGGGGCGGCGGCGGCTCTGGGCGCCGTTGCGGTGCCGATCAACTGGCGGCTGTCGGATGAGGAAATCGGATACATACTGAAAGATTCCGGGGCCAAGGCCCTGGTGGTGGATAAAAGACAGGCCGACCGTATTCGGCAGCCTCCATTTCGGGATGTGCCCGACCTGGCGGTGTTTCCCATGACCGCCGCCGGAGACGGTTCGGTCAGCATCGATTCTCTGCTCGCCGCAGAGCCCCGAACTCCCGTATCGGTGGAGGATCGGGACCCCTTCTGTCTGATTTATACCGCGGCGGTGGAGGGAAAGCCCCGCGGTGCGGTATTGACCCACGGCAACATGATCTACGGAAATCTTCAGACCATCGCGACCATGGGGCTGACACCGAAGGACGCCTATATAAACATGCTGCCGATTTTTCATATCACCGGCCTGAATCTTTCTTTTTCGGTCATGCATGCCGGGGGTATGAATGTGGTGATCGAGAAGTTCGATGAAAAACGGGTGGTTGAGGAAACCGCAAAAGAAAAGATATCCGTCTGGGGCAGCTTTCCACCCATGCTCTCCCGGTTGACCGAGGCGGTGGAGGCGGCCTCTGAGCCGATCCCGTCCCTGCGGCATGTGATGGGGCTGGACGGTCCCGACCCCATCCGAGCCTTTGAGAAAAAGACCGGCGCGACTTTCTGGATGCTCTACGGCCAGACCGAAACCTCCGGATTGGTGACCTTTTCACCCGCCTCGGAAAAACCCGGCAGCGCCGGAAAACAGGGGCTGTTGACCCAGGTTCGGGTGGTGGATGAATCTGAGAACGAGGTCCCGATCGGGGAACCCGGTGAAATCCTGGTGCAGGGTCCGCTGGTGTTTCAAGGGTTCTGGAATCGGGACGAGGACAACCGCCGGACCTTTCGAGGCGGCTGGCACCATACCGGCGACCTGGGCGCCCTGGATGAAGACGGATACCTCTGGTTCAAGGGCCGGAAACCGGAGAAAGAACTGATCAAGCCGGGCGGAGAGAACGTCTATCCGGCGGAGGTGGAAGCGGTGATCCTGGAGCACCCCGATGTGACCGCGGTCTCGGTGATCGGGGTGCCCGATCCCAGATTTGGAGAAGGCATCAAGGCGGTCTGCGTGCTCAAGGAAGGGGCCGTCTTGCCGGCCGAGGATCTCAAGGAGTTTGTGGCCTCCCGCATCGCCCGGTACAAGAAGCCCGGCTACGTGGTCTTTGTGGAATCCCTGCCCCGCAAGCCCGACGGCGGGATCGACCGGGAGCAGGTGAAGCAGACCTATGGATGACGATGGATCGGCTGAACCAACTTCCTGAACCCATCTCATCAGCCGATACCCGAATCCGATTCCAACTTGCGAAAGATTAAACCGGAGCCAAAGCAAAATGACGAAACCGATTCTTTACAATCCCATCGGCATCATAAGGACCCCCTTCGAGGCCCCGGAGGGTACCCCGATTCAGCCCCCGGGCGGAGCGACCAGTGAAGGCACCGTAGAGGTTTTTCCGGAGTTCCGGGCGGGGCTGGAAGATCTGGAGGGCTTTTCCCATCTTATCCTGCTGTACCACTGCCATCTGAGCGGAGGTTTTTCCCTGAAGGTGAAACCCTTTCTCGACGATGCCGAACACGGGGTGTTCGCCACCCGGGCCCCTTCACGGCCCAATTCCATCGGGTTGTCGGTGGTCCGCCTGATCGGGATGGCCGACGGAGAACTTGCCATTCGAGAGGTGGACATCATCAACGGAGCCCCGCTTCTGGACATCAAACCCTATGTACCCAAATTCGATGTCCGGGCGGAGGCCAGGAGCGGATGGCTGGAAACCCGCTCCCACAAAACGGAATCGACCCGGGATGACGGGCGGTTTTCACGATGATGCGGGAACCCCTGTAGAGGAACGGGCGAATTTATCTCCCCTTTTTTAGTTTCTCTTCGATATCCGAAAAAAGCTTCTCTTTTTCTTTCTGCTTTCGGGCCTGAAAGGATTCGATCTCATCGGTGAATTTCTTGCGGGAATTTTGAAACCGCTGGAGTTCCGCCTGAAGGCTGGATTCTTTGCCGTCTTTGGGGATTTCTTCCAGTTTGAGGTGGTCCTTGATGAACAGCCGATTGCCGTAAGGCCCGTCCACCATTTCGATGGCCGCAATTTCCCGAAGCTTTTGGCAGATCAGGTGCCCCTGTTCCAGAGAAAGCGCCAGTAATTCGCACACCTTTTCTACGGAAGGCGGCTCCCGGTGCCGGTGCTCCAGTATGCGCACGGCCGCCACTACCAGATGGCTTTTGTCGTAAAAATCTTTCATTAACCGTAACCGTTTGAATAAGTGATTTCGCGGGTGATACTCTCGGAATGAAACCCGCTTCGATTTCTTGACATTCATTTCGTGGCAGAGTACCATTTTCTTGTTTTTTGTCAATCGGCAACACGGAATCCGAAGAAGATGGGATAAACGAGAAAGAGAAGGGGAAGAAGACATGACGGAGATCATCGATGTAAAGGCAAGAGAGGTTCTGGATTCCCGTGGGAATCCCACCGTCGAGGTGGAT
>JBEPWQ010000175.1:0-7748 GCA_041642315.1 Desulfobacteraceae bacterium
AAGAACTGAACGCGGCCTTGAAGGAAAAGCGGTTTCGAAGGATCGGCACCGGCGAGTTCACCGACAGTCTGATCTGGGAACTGTGGACCGATCTAAACGCCGGACTGGTGAACCGGTTTGCTCGGCAGTCTCATGCCATGCTGGAACTGAAAACAAAAACCACGGCCATAGAAGGACTGAAGGGTCTCGATCATCAAAAAAAAACGGTGATCGCCTGGTCGGTGAATACCGATTCGGTGATTCAAACCAATGAACGGAAAACCGCCTCACTTTCGGCCCGGTTGAAGGCGGCGGCCCGGTGTGAATCCTGGGGGTACCCACTGGCTTTTCATTTCGATCCCATGGTGATCTATGAAGGATGCGAGGCCGGGTATCGGCGGGTGGTCGAAGATATATTCAAACATGTCTCCCCGGAAAATGTGCTCTGGATCAGTATCGGCACCTTCCGGTTCATGAGCGACTTAAAACCGATCGTTCAGTCGCGGTTTCCGGAGTCGAAAATCATCTACGGCGAATTTATTTCCGGGCTGGATGATAAAATGCGGTATTTTAAACCCCTTCGAATTGAGCTTTACCGGGCCATGTATTCCGTCGTTCAGGAGATCGCGCCGGAGGTGCCGGTCTATTTCTGCATGGAAGACGACGAGGTCTGGCAAAAATCATTCGGATTTCTCCCCTCCGATATCGACGGACTGGCGGCCATGCTCGACCGGAGCGCCGTTCACCACTGCGGACTCGACCGGTAGCCGAAACACGATGTTCATCCGAGAAATCATCAGCGGTTTCTTGACCTATTTTGCGGCCCACGGGGTGATGAAACGCCACCGCATCTGGCCGTACATGGTCGTTCCGGGAATCCTGAGTCTGACCTACATCATCTGCTTGGTGATCATCGGCACCATCTATTTCCCCGATATCACCGGCTACCTATACCATCAATGGACCCCCGGTTTTCTGAAAACCAGGATCATCCTCATGATCTACACCTTTTTCCTCTGGGTGATTCTGATCCTTTCCGGGTATATCACCTATCAACCGATAGTTTTGATTTTCTTTTCACCAATTTTGAGCTATATTTCCGAAGTCACCGAAAGCTGCATCTACGGATCCCCCGGTCCCACTTTTTCCCTGAAGACGCTTTTTCAGGACCTCTGGCGGTCCATAGTGATCAACCTGCAAAACCTAGTGCGCATGGTCGTGCTGATCATCCTGGCCTGGCTGTTCGTCCTTCTTCCCCTGATCGGAGCGGTTATTTCAGCATGTCTGATCTTTCTGATTCAGGCCTATTATAACGGTTTCGCCCTTATGGACTACACTCTGGAAAGAAAACGATTTTCAGTCAAAGAAAGCGTGCGGTTTGCGCGGTCCAATCGCCCCCGGGTCATCGGGGTGGGAATCGGGTTCATGGCCATGATGCTGATTCCGGTTCTGGGGTGGTTTGCGGCCCCGACTTACGGAGCGGTCGCCGCCACCCTTGGAGCACTGGACCGCATCGAAGGACCGCTTCCGAAATAAGTCATATTTTCGGGGGAAAACCGTCACAAACCAAAAAAGCCGTACCACCTTCCCGGCATGGGAGTGTTGCACGGCTTTTTTTGGAATAAGCTGAATCCAGGGGTTCTTTGAACGGTTTAATTCTCCTTTTCTCTCTTGGCCGCTTCGATGATTTTTTCGGTCAACTGGGCTGGCACCTCGTCATAATGGGAAAACTCCATGGAGTAGATCCCCCGGCCGCCGGTCATCGACCGCAGATCCGGTGCGTAGGTCAAAAATTCCGCCATAGGCACCTGGGCCTTTATGACCTGATATTTGCCTTCCGAATCCATGCCCATTACACGGCCGCGCCGGCCGTTCAGGTCGCCCATGATATCCCCCATGAAATCGTCCGGGGTGGTGATGGTCACGTTCATGATGGGCTCGAGAAGCACCGGATTGGCCTGCTCCACCGCTTTTTTAAAGGCTAGAGAACCGGCGATCTTAAAAGCCATTTCAGATGAATCGACCGCGTGAAAAGAGCCGTCGTCCAGAACGGCTTTAAAATCGACGCAGGGAAAACCGGCCAGATAGCCGCGCTCGGCAGCCTCGACAATCCCTTTCTCCACCGCCGGTATATAGGTCTTCGGAATGGCGCCTCCCACAATGGCATCCACGAACTCGAAACCTTCACCCCGGGGCAACGGTTCCAACTGGACCCAGCAATCCCCGAACTGACCATGGCCGCCGGTCTGCTTTTTATGCCTTCCCTGAACCCGCACTTTCTTCTTGATGGTTTCCTTGTAGGGAACCTTGGGGGTATTCAGCTCGACTTCGACATTGTATTTTCGCTTCAGCTTGGCCACCGCATTTTCGATGTGAATCTGACCTCGGCCCGACAGCAGAATCTCCTTGGTCTGGGAATTTCGTTCGAGCTTTAATCCCACGTCCTCTTCCAGAATCTTGGTCAGCGAACTGAAGACCTTGTCCTCATCTCCCTGGGTTTTGGCGGACACGGCGAAGGAGATCAAGGTGGGAAGGGGGTCGGCCAGTGGAAATTTCACTTTATTGGATTCATCGCAGAGTGTATCGCCGGTGCCGGTTTCTTTCAGTTTGGCCACTGCGAGAATATCTCCGGGCACGGCGCCCGAGGCCGGCTTCTGTGCTTTTCCGGTAATCGTGAGCAGCTGGTTGAACCGCTCCTTGGTTTCTTTATTGACATTATAGAAGTTGCCGTCGCCGCCCAGACTGCCGGAGACCACCCGGAATAGGTTAAGACGGCCGGCATAAGGATCGGCGATGGTTTTGAAAACGAATGCGGAGAAGGGGGCGTCCGGATCGGGCGGACATTCGATCTCTTCCCCGGTATCCGGATGGACTGCGGTCCTGGGGCCCCGGTCGACAGGGGAGGGCAATGCATCGTTAATGAAGTCGAGCAGCAGATCGATACCGATGTTTTGAGTCGAAGCTCCGCACAAAACCGGAGCAAACGTCCGGGACAGAATGCCGGCGCGAAGGGCGGTCTGAATATCTTCATCCGACAGGGATTCCCCCTCGAGATAGCGTTCGATGAGTTCGTCATCCGCTTCGGCCACATTTTCAATCAGCGTCTCGCGTTCGGCTTCCGCTTCATCCTGCATATCCGGAGGAATGTCTCCGGCCGTCATTTTTCCGTCTTCAAAGGTGTAGGCCTTCATGGCGACCAGATCCACCACTCCCCTGAAATCGCCTTCCGCCCCGATGGGAATATGCAGCTTGATCGGTTTCGGCTCACTCAGATTCGACTCGGCATCTTGGATGGTTCGCTCGAATTCGGTATGCTCTTTGTCAAGCTTGTTGATGAAAATCATGCAGGGCATATTGTATTCCCCGGCAAAATCCCAGGCCTGCTCGGTCTGGACCTTGACTCCGTCCACGGCATCGATGACGACCACGGCCGCATCGGCGGCCTGCATGCACATGCGGGTATCGGTGAAAAAATTCTGATCCCCGGGGGTGTCGATCAGATTGACCGTATGCTTTTTCCAGTTGTACTGGTGAAACCCGGTGCTGATGCTCGACTGACGTTTCAATTCTTCCGGTTCGAAGTCCATGGCGGTATTGCCCTCTTCCACACGCCCGTGACGGGTGGTGGCACCGGCATTAAACAGCATGACTTCCGCCAGGGATGTCTTGCCGGCGCCGCTATGGGCGATCAGAGCGATATTTCTCAATTTTTCAGCCATTTCAGCCATTTAAACTCCTCTCTGCATGAAAGTGTCCACATTGGGAAAACCATTGAACCTATAAATCAGAATCAATTTATCTATCTGTTTTCCATGAAAAAATCAAGTTTAAAATATTTATCTTTCAAATTTTTCCAATAAAATCAGAAACTCCCGGTTTCCCTTTGGGCCGAGAACAGGGGAGGGGAGTACCGATCCGACCGCCAGCCCGATTTCAGAGAAAAAAGCGGATAAGGATTGAATCACCCTTTCATGGAGAGAGGCGTCCTTGACGACACCGCCTTTGCCGACCTGTCCCTTTCCGACCTCGAACTGAGGTTTGATCAAGGAAATGATCCGGGCCTCCGATTTCATGAATTTCAATATCGCCGGAACCACGATTTTCAGAGAAATAAAGGAAACATCGACTGTGGCCAGGTCGATTTTTTGAGGGAGGCTGTCCACATCCATATGACGGATGTTGGTCCGTTCAAAAACGGTGACTCGTGGATTCCGGCGGAGCGGCCAGGCCAGTTGGCCATAACCCACATCCACCGCATAGACATGTTCCGCCCCGTTCTGAAGCAGACAATCGGTAAACCCCCCGGTGGATGCGCCCACATCCAGGCAGAAAAGCCCGGAAGGGTTGAGATCGAACCCGGTGAGGGCTGCGGCCAACTTTACCCCCCCCCGGCTGACAAAGGGCAACCCTTCACCCTTGAAGACGACCTGATCCTCATCGAATACCTGAGCCCCGGGCTTGTCCACCGGTTGTTGATTCACCAGGACTTTCCCGCTCATGATCATGGCCTGGGCCCGTCCGCGGCTTTGGGCCAACCCCTCTTTAACCAAACGCAGGTCGAGTCGACTTTTTTTCGATAACATGAATATTCTTCAGAAGTTCCCTCGCGGTTTGGACAATGGCACCGGCATCGACCCCGTAGTTGGAACGAAGCAGCTGCTGAGGACCATGCTCGACAAAGCGATCTCCGATCCCGATCCGTTTCAGGGAGAAATCATAGATTCCCGCATCATTCAATCCTTCCAGAACAGCGCTCCCGAATCCTCCCTGACGGACATTCTCCTCCACCGTGATCACCCGCGGAATTTGCCGCACGAGAGAAAGGATAAGCGCCATATCCAGCGGTTTGATGAACCGGCAATTGACCACCGTGGCTGAAATACCTTCTTTGGCAAGAATATCCCGGGCGGACAGGGCCTCGGAAACCGAATGACCCACCGCCAGAATCAACAGGCCTTCTCCCTCACAAAGCACCTCGGCCTTGCCGATGGGGAGAGGGCGGATCTCCGGCTCAAGGGTCACCCCCATACCGCTCCCCCTGGGATACCGAAAAGCGATGGGTCCGGAATGATTCAAAGCGGTGGCCAGCATGCGGCGCAGCTCGTTTTCATCCTTTGGGGCCATAACCACCATGTTGGGAAGGCTTCTGAGGTATGACAGATCGAAGAGCCCGTGATGGGTGGCGCCGTCCTCTCCGACAATGCCGCCCCGGTCCAGAGCGAACACCACCGGAAGCCCTTCGATGCAGACATCATGCAGGATCTGGTCATAAGCCCGCTGCAAAAAGGTGGAATAGATCGCCACCACGGGCCGGTACCCTTCGGCGGCCAGTCCGGCGGCAAAGGTCACCCCGTGCTGCTCGGCGATGCCCACGTCAAAGAATCGATCCGGATACGCCTCGGCGAATTTCATCAGACCGGTTCCTTCGGGCATGGCTGCGGTCACGGCGACAAGACGATCGTTTCCCCGAGCCATCTCCACCATGGCCTCTCCAAATACATGGGTGTAGGTGGGAACCGGTTCGCCCTTTTTTATGCAAGTACCGGTTTCAATTTCAAAACAACCCACCCCATGAAAATAAACCGGATTTTTTTCAGCCGGCAAATACCCCTTGCCTTTTCGGGTGGTGACGTGCAGCAGCACCGGTTCTTTCAGGGATTTGATATTTTCGAGAATATCGATTAGATGGTTGAGTTTGTGCCCATTGATCGGTCCGAAATAATCGAAGTTGAAGGCCTCAAAGAGCATCCCCGGGGTGACGAAGGTTTTAAAAGATTCCTCGGAACGTTTGGCCAGATGATACATATCTTCCCCGATTTTGGGCAAGGATTTGAGAAATTCACCGAATTCCTTTCGGAATCCCTGAAGATACCGCGCGGAGAATGTCCGGCTCAGAAAAGAGGATAGGGCGCCCACATTGGGGGAGATGGACATGTCATTGTCGTTTAAGATAACGATCAGATTTTCATCCTTGTGAAGATCTCCGGCCTGATTGAGTCCTTCGTAGGCGAGACCGGCGGTCAGAGAACCGTCTCCAATGACGGCGATCACCTTGGCGTCTTCTTTCTTCAGCCGTTTGGCGCAGGCCATGCCGAGACCCGCCGAAATGGAGGTGCTGCTGTGGCCGGTGGTGAAGGCGTCATAAGGGCTTTCGCTGATGCGGGTGAATCCGCTGAGCCCGCCGTGCTTACGAATGGTATGAAACCGGGATCGGCGCCCGGTCAAGAGCTTATGGGTGTAAGACTGATGGCCTACATCCCAAATAATTTTATCCCAGGGGGTATCAAAGACGTAATGAAGGGCAATCGAAAGTTCCACCGCACCCAGACTGGAGGCCAGATGACCGCCGTTACGGGAAACCACCTCTACGATTCGGTTCCGGACTTCCCGGGCAAGGGCGGGAAGATCAGACGGCTTCAATTGCTTCAGATCGGCAGGGGAATTGATATGTTCAAGAAAGCTCAAGTCGGGGTTATCCTTTACTGTGATTCAGCCTTTATTTTTCTTCCGCTTCATCCGAAAAGGGGTTTTCAATCGTCTGTCCATCTTGATCCCGCAACAGGATCGTGATTTTCCGCTCTGTTTCGTCGAGTTTTCCGGAACAGAATTTGGACAGCTGAATGCCTTCTTCAAATTTTTTCATGGCCTGTTCAAGGGGAAGGTCGCCGTTTTCCAGTTCCTGAACGATCTCCTCCAGTTTGCTCATGGCTTCTTCAAAACTCAGCTGATCTGATGTCGTTGTCTCTATGGTCATGGTCACGATTTCCCTTCCACTCGGCAATGGAGGCGCCCGCTGGCGAGGCTCACCTCCACTGCTTGGCCTAAATGAACGGCATCGGCGTCCCGGACGATGTCGCGCTCCGGCAGGGCGAAGGTGATGCTGTATCCCCGGGAGAGAATCGCATCGGGGCTCAAGCCCTTCAACCGGGCCGTATGGGCTTTCAGGCGGGCGTTTTCATCTTTGCAAACGGATCGAATCCGAAAACAAAGATTCTCCCGGCACTGTCTCAATCGATTTCGAAGCTGATTCATTCTAGAGGGCGGCATATGCATGCAAATGGCATTGACCCGCCAGTCCAACCGTTCACGTTCGCGGTGGATCAACCCGCTCATGCGGCCGGCAAGACGGGATGTGAGATCATCAATCCGGAGCCGATGGTTCTGAATACGGCGACGGGGATGGACCACCCGTCGGGAAATTTCCTGGATTCGCTTGCGCCGCATATCAACAGAAGAATACATTCTCTGGATCAGTGCCTGGGATGCGCTCACATGGCGCCGAAGAAGGTCTGTTTTGGACGGCAAGACCATTTCGGCGGCCGCCGAGGGTGTGGGGGCCCGCAGATCGGCCGCAAAATCGGCGATCGTAAAATCGGTCTCATGTCCGACGCCGCATACCACGGGGATTTCGGAAGCAAAAACCGCTCTGGCCACGATCTCGGAGTTAAAGGCCTGCAAATCTTCCAGAGAACCGCCGCCTCTTGCCAGGATGATGACATCCGAATTCCGCAGCTGATTCACAAAATGGAGGGCGGAGACGATCTCGATTTCCGATCCATACCCCTGAACCTTCACCGGCAGAATCTGAATCGGCACATTTCCAAACCGTCGGTGGGCCACCTTCAAGATATCGTGGATCACAGCACCGGTACGCGAGGTAATCACGCTGATCCGGTTCGGCAGAAACGGAAGCGGCTTTTTGCAAGCCTCGTCGAAAATGCCTTCAGCGGCCAGTCGGCTTTTCAGTTGTTCAAAGGCCACCTGAAGTT
>JBEPWQ010000176.1:0-7722 GCA_041642315.1 Desulfobacteraceae bacterium
CCTGATCACCTGCGTCTCCCCGATGGACGGAACCCGCAGCATCGGCCTGAAGGAATTCCTCAGCGACCTGCCCACGCGCTTCAACGATTTACTGTACGGCACCAAAACCCTTCCCAGCGGAAACAAAGTCGGGGACGGACTCCTGATGGGATGGGTCTACAAGCTCAAATCCATCGAGGTGGAGGCACCCATGGTCGCCTTCTTTCGGGACATGATGATGTTCCGGCCGAGAAAAGGCCGTCTGCTCCAAATCAGCAAAACCGCGGCCGCCCTCAACTACTGGCTCAAGAATGAGCGGAACGATCTGCCCCTGGGCATCACCGAAATGAGCTTCGCCTCGTACACCACTCCGATTACGGAGGACGGCACATTGCCGGTCAAACTCTTCGGCCGGGAACTCAATTTTAAGCGGCTCCCGGAAAAGGGGATTAAATGGCTCATCTGCTATGGGGAGCGGGATGACCTGGTGGAAAAGAACACCGCCCTCGCTCCGCTCGATTTCATCGAGGCGGAGGTGTCGCCGTTTCCCAAAGGGCACGTGGCCATCGCCACCTCCTGGTCGGATCCGACCTCGGCGTGCGCCCTTCACACCCGATTCGGAGAGAAAAACGTTCGCGGGCCGGTTCGGTTTCAGCTGGACCTGGAACAAGAAGGCGCTGTAAGCCAGGAAAAAACCAAAACGGCGGCCAAACCCAAGAAAAAGATCGACACGGCAGCGAAAGCGTCCAAGGGCGAGAAGGGTTCAACCGAATCCTCCGTTAAAACACCGGCCGCATAAAAAAACCCGTTTTTTCGGGTCGAGACAAACTATGGATGAAAAATTTCTGGAACTTTGGGGAAACATGTTGCTCAATGCGGCCCGAGGCAAAAAGCAGTCCAAAGATTTTTTCAATTGGCTGCAGACCGGATTCCCCGGTTTTCTGGGGGAGAACCGGAAACGAACCGCCGATACCCCATTTGAAGATCTCAATGCCGCCTTTAAACAGATCTACGGGCTGAACAAGCTCTCCGAGCAGAGTGATGAATACAAAAAATTATCCGACAAGGCCTTGAAGGATTTTAAAGAATCCTTTAAAGACTACCTGGCCATGATGGGGTTCGTCTCCAGGGAGGAGCATCTGGCCCTGGTGGAAAAGTATGAAAAACTCAAGGTCAAGAGCCGGGACCAGGAAGAGACGATCAAACACCAACGGATGCTTCTCAATGCAAAAGGGGCTGCGGATGCTTCGGAAATAATGGCGCCACTTCAAGACATTGTTACAAAACAGGGAGAAGTCTTTCAGCAGATGATGAAAGATTTCGGCCAATACCTCGGAGGCCCGCAAAACGCTTCCGACACACAAAAACCCGAGAGGAAAAAAGAAGATGATAAAGATGATGGATCAGAACCAGATCGTTAAGCAGATGACCGATTTTCAGAAAACCGCGATGAACACCTCCTTCAATGCCCTGGAAGTATTTCAATCCCGCACCGAAAAGATGATGCGGATGTTCTGGGATCAGGCCGCATGGGCATCGGATAAGTCGGGCAATATGCTGCTCGACTGGACCAAGGCCTGGGAGATGGGCTGTGAAACCGTTCAAAAAACCATGGAGGCCAACTGCTCCAGACTGGGCCAGTTCGATCTGATGCCCAAATAAGTCCTGCAAAATCAACCGGTACCTGAAAGCGAGCCTGAAAAGGCCCGCTTTTTTCAGGAATTCAGGCGATGCCGCAGTCGGGTATACCGCTGTCGGGTCCGATCATTTTTCACCGCAATGGTCAGTGCTTTTCGGGTGCCCACCAGCACCACCAGTTCTCTTCCCCGGGTCACCGCCGTGTAGATCAGGTTCCGCTGCAACAACATGTAATGCTGAATCAGCACCGGCATCACCACCACCGGGTACTCCGATCCCTGGGCCTTGTGGACCGACACCGCATAGGCCAGCACGACCTCGTCCAGATCCGCATACTCATAGATCAGATCCCGCCCGTCATACCGAATCACCACCTCCTGCAAATCGGAAAGAATGCGAATGATCCGCCCGATGTCTCCGTTGAAGATTTCCTTCTCGTAATTGTTTCTGATCTGCATCACCTTGTCCCCGATCCGAAAGGTGCGCTGCCCCCGAACCATCGCCTCTCCTTCCGGATTGAGAGCCCGCTGAAGCTCTAAATTGAGATTTCCCGCTCCCACCAGACCCTTGTGCATGGGGGTCAGCACCTGAATATCATCCAACGGGTCATAACCGAAACGGCGGGGAATCCGCTCTCCGACCAGCCGCAACAGGATGTTCAGGACCGCCTCGGGCTCCTCCTTCTGAATAAAGTAGAAATCGTTTTCGGGCGAAGCGTCCTCGTACAGCGGCATGTACCCCCGATTGATCCGGTGTGCATTAACGATGATCCGGCTTTCCCGGGCCTGCCGGAAAATCTCGGTGAGGGCCGCCACCGGCACCGCATCGGAAGCGATAATGTCCTCCAGCACATTTCCCGCCCCCACCGAGGGAAGCTGATTCACATCCCCCACCAGAATCAGAGAGGCGACCGCCGGAACCGCCTTGAGCAGATGGTGCATCAGCACCGTATCGATCATGGAGGCTTCGTCCACGATCAGAACGTCGCAGTCCAGGGGATGTTCATAATTCTTCTCAAAGGCCGCCTTGGCCGGGCTGAATTCGAGAAGCCGATGGATGGTACGGGCCGGGTGTCCGGTGGTCTCGCTCATCCGCTTTGCGGCCCGGCCGGTGGGAGCCGCCAGAAAAACTTTCGCCTCCATGGCCGAAAGAATCTTGAGAATGGCGTTGATGATGGTGGTCTTGCCGGTTCCGGGACCGCCGGTGATCACCATCACCTTTTGGGCCAGCGCGCTACGAACCGCGCTGGCCTGATGTTCGGCCAGCCGAATGGCCAGCCGTTTCTGCACCCAGGAAAGGGCCGCCTCGGGGTCCGGATGAGACAACCCCGCCGGGACATTGAGCAGGATCTTGAGCCGGCGGGCGATCCCCACCTCGCAGACATGAAACTGGGTCAGGTAAACCGCTTTGTGGTCGGACACAAAGGCATCCAGATCCTCGTTCAGGTCTTCGATGCGAATCTTCTTGTCCGATTCGATCCGACCGAAGGCAGCCTCCAGAATGCTTCGCTCCACATCCAGAATCTCCCGGCATTTTTGAATCAGAGGGATGTAGGGATAGTAGACATGCCCTTCTTCCGCCAGCTGGTTCAGCACATACAGAATGCCGGCTTCGGCGCGCAGCGGTGAATCTTTCGGGAATCCGAGTTTTTCGGCGATGCGGTCCGCGGTGACGAAGCCGATTCCGAAGATATCGGTGGCCAACCGATAGGGATTATCCCGGACCACCTCGATGGACCGTTCGGCATATTGCTTGAAGATCTTGGTGGCATATCCGGAGCTGACCCCGTGGCTCTGGAGAAAGAGCATCACCTCCCGAATCTCTTTCTGATCCTGCCAGGCCCGGCTGATCATGGCGATCCGTTTGGCGCCGATCCCCTCCACCGCCGTCAGGTGATCGATATTTTCTTCGATGACATCCAGGGTTTTCTCGCCGAACTTGTTCACGATCCGTTCGGCGATTCTCGGTCCCACCCCCTTGATGAGCCCGGAGCCGAGGTATTTTCGAATGCCGTAGACCGTCGCCGGCACCGATGTCCGGTAGGAGGTCAGCTTGAACTGTTCCCCGTATCGGGGGTGGTTGGCCCACTCCCCCTTCATGGCGATGATTTCCCCGGGCATGGGCGACATCAGATTGCCCACCACCGTCACCAGATCCCGGTGCCCCTTGATCTTCACCTTGGCCACGGTGTATCCGTTTTCCTCGTTGGCATAGGTGATGCGTTCGATTTGGCCGTAAAGGTCCTCAAGCATGCTTTTGCCGATCCTATCCCCTATGTCTCCGCGGCATTCATAGCGTGCGGTTCTGCCCAATAAAAGGTTATCACTTCATATTCTCATTGATTGAAGGTAAAATGCAATCGGTTTTCGCGTTTGTATTCCCCCGGCATTGAGCAGGTATGAAACCGTCGGCCGCGATCCGTCTGAGGAGGGCGGAACTTCTTCAGACGAGATCTCGAAAATGTCTTGATTTTTCTCGATAAACCGCATATAGGAAGGGACATGTTGACTGAACTCGAACAGAAGGTCGTTGCGTCTCTCCAGGGGGATATTCCCATTTCGGAACGTCCTTTTCTGGAAATCGCCCAAAATCTGGAGATCGAAGAAGAGCGCCTGCTGGAAATAATGAAGGATCTGCGGGACCGCGGCATTATCCGCCGGTTCGGCGCCACCCTTCGCCATCAGAAATCGGGTTTCCGGGCCAATGCCATGGTGGCCTGGCAGGTGGATGAAAAGCGAATCGAAAAGGTGGGCCGGACCATGGCCTCTTTCAGCGAAGTTACCCACTGCTACCGGCGTGATCCCAATCCCCTGTGGCCTTACAACCTCTATACCATGGTCCATGCCCGGGACGAAACCACCTGCCGTGCCATCGCCCGCCGGCTTTCCCTGGAGTCCGGTGTCGACACCTACCAGCTGCTCTTCAGCCGCAACGAGTTGAAAAAGACGTCGATGCAGTATTTTCCGGAGGCGGACACCGACTGATCCGGCCACACATTTGAAACCCCGTTCCACTCCCCATATTCTGCTGATCAACCCGTGGATACACGACTTTGCGGCCTATGATTTCTGGGCCAGCCCCCTGGGTCTGCTCACCATTGCAGCCGTCCTGAGGGAGCATGGAATAGAAGTCCGCTATCTCGATTGCCTGGACCGTTTTCACCCGAAAGCGCCGCCCTCGAATCCGAAGGCCCGACACGGCCGAGGCCCGTATCGTAAGGCCCGCATTCCCCATCCGGACGGGTTGGCGGACATTCCCCGGCACTTCTGCCGCTACGGCATCGATCCGGAATGGTTCAAAGAAGATCTGCAAGCCGTTCCCGAACCGGATCTGATTCTGGTCACGTCACTCATGACCTACTGGTATCCCGGGCTTCAGGAGACGATTCGGTTGCTTCGGCAGGTCTTTCCCGAAACGCCCATTCTTCTGGGCGGAATCTATGCCACCCTCTGCCGGGACCACGCAGAAACGGTATCCGGCGCCGATCGGGTGATCCCCGGAAACGATATACTGAACATCCTGGATCTGATCGCCTTTCACACCGGATATTCCATCGAGCCGCGGTTCGATCCCAAGAATCCGGACGCCTGGCCCGATCCCGCACTGGATCTCCAGCAAACCATTCCGTTCGCACCACTGCTGACCTCCCGCGGATGCCCGTTTGCCTGCGCCTACTGTGCCTCCCGCTTCCTGGAACCGAAAAGGCGGGTCCGCTCTCCTGAAAGGGTAATGGCCGAGGTCCGCAACTGGCATGAAAACTATGGGGTCCGGGATTTCGTCTTCTACGACGACGCCCTGCTGGTTCATCCGGATCACCACATTATTCCGCTGCTGAAGGCGGTGATCGACTCGGGAATGGACATCCGTTTTCACACCCCCAATGCGGTTCATATTCGGGAAATCAGTCAGGAACTTGCCGACCTGATGCGGAAGGCGGGATTTAAAACCCTCCGCCTCGGTCTGGAGACCGCGATATTCGAGAAAGGCGGCCGCCTGGATCGAAAGGTGACCGAAGCGGAGTTCAAAAAGGCGATCGGGCGTCTTTTGCAGGCGGGGTTTGATGCAGGGGCGGTCGGTGCGTATCTGCTGGCCGGGTTGCCCGACCAGACCCTGAATGCGGTGGCCCAATCCATTCGAATGGTCCGGGAGAGCGGGGTCACGCCGGTGCCGGCCTATTACACCCCCATCCCCCATACCGATCTGTGGGACCGGGCCCGGTCGGTCTCCCGGTATGACCTGGCCGCAGACCCGGTCTTCACCAACAATGCCCTCCTGCCTTGCTGGCCCGAATTTTCCTGGGAAATCGTCTCTTACCTGAAAAACCTGGCAAGAGGTTCTTCCGAATCGGCATAAGGCGGAACCGCAGCGGGCTGCCCGAACCGTTCATTCGGCTTCGGGGAGGGACCCGCGATGGGCGTTTTCGGCGGAAATAGCCGCTTGCGAAGCGCCAGCCAGTCGTGCAGCTCCTGAATTCGACGGGAGAGCGCATGACGGCCGTCGGCGAATACGCCATAGTCTCCGCCCCCGGCCATGGCCGATGCGAACCGGATGGTGTTGGCGTAAAACAGCCAGGTATCGCTCCAGAGCCGTTCCACCGATTCGTCAAAGGGGCTCTCCCCCCGATCGAGTCCGCCGGCAAACCCCCGATTCCAGATCTCCTCCATGATCCGGGTTCCGGCCAGGACCCGGGCGTTGGTTTCCCGAATGGCATGTTCAAACCGGCGCCAGTGGCCCTCCACCCAGGGGGTGCTGTGGCAGCTCAGGCAGACCGCCTGCATGGTCTGAGTTCGGCGCTCCTGCTCGGCTCCGTCGATCAGGTATTCCGAGGCGTACCCGCCGTCGAAATCGGTGGGCAGGGGGTTGCCTTCCCGGTTGCGGATCCGGGTGGTATCCGGGGATTGTGGATGGGGGTGGGCGTAGATGAGGCCGAAAATTCGCCAGGGAAGGCGGTCTTTCATGGCATGGGTCCGCTCGGCCACCGTCACCCCGTCGGTGTTGATCAGCAGGCTGATGTGGCAGGCGGCGCAGGTAGGGGCGTTGAAATCCTTGCCCACGGCCCAGGGTACGGTGGAAAACTCCCAGTCGTGGCCCTGACTGGAATAGATGGTGCCGTGTTTGCTGGCGCTGTAGACTTTGTAAGCGGGCACATCCGGCCCCACATGGCACTCTTTGCAGGTGTGGGGTCGACGGGCGACTTCGATGGCAAAGGCGTGGCGGGTGTGGCAGGCGGCGCAGGAACCCCGGGTGCCGTCCAGGTTGATCCGGCCGACCCCCTGGTTGGGCCACCCCGCGATTCTGGGAAAGGTCATCTCACCCATGACCGTCTCCCGCCGGCCCAAACCCTGAAAACGCAAGCGGGTGCCGTGGCAGTAGTAACAGGCCTCGGCCCGGGTTTCCGAGGCCGATTCCCGAACCTCCAACTTCCCGTCATGAAAATCCGGCATGCCGATAATGGTCTGCTGAAGATCCTGAAAAACCGGATTGTCGGTCAGGTTCTTTCGGGCGTGGGACATGATGTTCTCTTCGTACTGGTCGGCCTCCACCGGGTGGCAGACCGCGCAGTCTTCGGGGCTGACCACCACATGGACCGCCGCGCCGTTGTGTTCGAAGGTGTCGGCATGGGCGTCCGGCCTCAGGGTGTGGCATTCGGCGCATCCCACCGAGGTCTCGAGAAGCCGTTCAGGAACCTCTTCAGCCGAAATCCGGGAGGCCCTCCCCTTTATGGTCATCCCCTCCGCCGGGCTGACCCGGGCGTGGCGGCTTTTTTGCCATTCCTCCACGATCCCGGGATGCAGGGAGGAATGACATCCGAGGCATTCTTCCGTGGCCTCACTGACCGGAGCCCGTCCGCCCTGGGCAAATGCCGCGGATACGAAAAACAGCAGCCAGCAAATCAGTAGAAGTCTCATTTTTCCGCGACCCCCCCGAGCATTTGTTTTTACCATTTCGTTACCTGCTTTCCGATCCGGCTGAACCGGGAGAAATTTTGGATTTGAATATAGAAAATTCTTGCCTATGTTATATAGGCGGAGGAAAAAATATTCAAAGAAAAAAAATTTGAATTGTTCCCTCTCCCGGCATACGCGAAAAGATATATTATTTTTT
>JBEPWQ010000177.1:0-7720 GCA_041642315.1 Desulfobacteraceae bacterium
AGGCCGAAGAAATCCTGCAGCATGGGGGAGAGAACCAGCATGGGAAGGGTAAGCACCAGGGAGATCCAGAACCGTCTTTTGAAATCCTCGACCATGTGGGCGTGGTGGTCCTGGTGGTCTCCATGGCCCTTTCCGTGAGACTTGTGTTCTTCGTGGCTTTCGTCTCCTTCCCCCCGGGATTCCTGATGTTCATGGTTTTCCTGCTTTTTTTGGGATTCTTCAGCGTCTTGGGGTTGATCTGTCTTTTGTTCATCCGCAGGTGCTTCTTTTGGATCGGTATTTGTATTCTCTTGATGGTGATCCTGATGGTTTTGGTTTTTGGTAGTCATGAAGGCTCCTGTGACTTGCCTGTTGTGACTGATGATATGCTTGATCAGGCGTATATGGTTCGCAAAAAGTAGGTTTGTTGATGCTCAATCAAAATAACGGATGTAAAAGGAGGATGAAATACAGGTTATCCCCTATTTGGGGCTTTAGCATCCTCTATATTTTTTATCTTTTGGTCGCGGAGCGATTCAGGGGTGGCATATATCCTCCCGGAAACCGGGAGCGACCACCTATCTGCAATTTTCATGGCGTGGTCTATACCGATACATAATTCAAGGTATTGTAATTTATTCCATATGTTGGCAAAACCGAAACATGGGTTGAGATCTAAAGAAACAAAAATTTGGAGAAATGATGAAAAAAACGGCGGCGGTTTTCGGCGCGGGCGTTGCAGGATTGGCGGCGGCGCACGAGTTTGCGCATCGGGGATATTCCGTTTCGGTCTATGAAGCCAATCCGGCAGCCGGCGGTTTCTTTCGGAGTGCGCGAAGGGCGGAAGACGGGAACATGCCGTCCGAATATTCATGGCATGGATTCGGCCCCTGGTACCACAACGTGTTCGATATCATGAAACAAATACCGTTTGATCATAAGGGAAATCTTTATGATCGGGCGCTTTCCCGGCCGATCGACTTCGGTATCGCCCCGGAAAAAGGCGCAGCTCAGTTCAACGATTCCTGGCCGGTGCCCGTGGCGAGGATGCTTAGAATGCGCGGGCTGGACACGCTTAGATGGGGCTGGATGATGGCCAAGACATGGACCGCGCATCGCCGCTCTTTCGAGTATTTCGCCAGGCAGAATGCCTCTGCGGAATACAGACCGATTCTGAGCAGTTTGGGATGGCGGACCTGGCGGGCCACCTTCGGCCCCTGGATCGGTTCGGACTGGACCAACTGTTCCCTGCATACCATGGGCGAGTTTTTTCGAAAGCTGTTTATCTCGAAGCCGCCTCATGACCACAAAGCCGATGCGGAAGGCCCCGCCTGGCGCCACAGCCAAGGCGACGGCTGGCTGGTGCTGCGGGGTCCGAGCAATGAATACTGGTTCGACAGGTGGGTGGCTTACCTGGAACGGAAAGAAGTCCGCTTTTATTGGGAACAGCCTCTGATGAGGCTCGATTACGATGGTGAGAAAATCACCCGGGCACTTGTGGCCTCCGGGGATGAAGTGCAGGCGGATGCATTCGTTCTGGCGACGAATCCCTTTGCGGCGGCCGACATCCTCAGCAGAACGCCCGAGCTTGCCCGAAAAGATCAGCTGCGCCTGTTCGGGCCGCTTGTCCAGGACGGTCCGCATACCCAGGTCTCCTTCAGGATCGCCTTTTCGGAAAAGATCGCCTGGCCGCGCAAGCGCGCGGTCTTCATAATCGCCGATTCGGAATACAATCTGACGATTTGCCCGGTTGATCATGTGTGGGCACCGGATGTGGATCTCGGCACCGGCGTCCGGTCATTATGGACCGGAACCGCCTGTGTGGCGACCGTTCCAGGACGGATTTACGGCCTTCCAATCGTTTCCTGCACCAAAGAGCAGTTTATCGAAGAGGTGAAGACGCAGCTGTTCGCCTGCGAAGCGCTGAATGCCTTCATCAAGGAGGCCAACGGCGGGCGCGGACTGGAAACATTTCCGATTTTGCGGATCGAGGTGTGGCATGAATGGCGGTTTTCTCCGGACGGAATTCAGACCCACCAGCCCAAATGGGTCACGACAACCAATACCCAGCCATTTCAGCCGACCCAGGCGACCCCGGTGCCCAATCTCGTCCTTGCCGGGGCGCATACCCAAACCGAAGCGGATGTATGGTCCATCGAGGGTGCGGTGGAAAGCGGCCGGCGGGCGGCACAGGCAATCGAGCCCGACGTGAAGGTGATTTCTCAATATAATCCGTGGTGGCTTCGCTGGGCCGGCGCGGCGGATGATGTCCTCTTTTCCTTCCGTGGGCCGCATGTCTTCACGGTGATTCTGATCCTCATGCTGGTGGTCATCGGATTGTTGAGCGGATGAGGAAAAACATGAAGTTTTCCCGTGACTATCTCCGGCAACATGCGAACGGCTGCCTGCGCGAATCGTTGTGCAAAATTTCACATCATCCGGGTCAATCCCGTTGGGGTCTGATCGAATATCCGTTCAGATAATATCTTTGACAAAGAATAATGAAACGAAACTTTCTTCAATTCATTTGTATCCTATTCTCCTCCATTGCGATGTTCGCCTGCCAGAATACCTCTATCGATACCTATCAACCTAAAAGCCTGGAGGAAAGCAGGATCATAGATGTTATAAAACAATACCAGAATTCAAGAAACGCTTTTAATCTAGACCTTTACCTTGCCTGTCTGCATCCGGATGGAAAATTCTCCTTTATAGGTAGTCATATCCTTTCAAAACCGGATCTTGAAAAAAAACTGCCCGGGCTTTGGGAACAACTTCAGTCGGGGGATGTCACTGTATTTCCATTTATGAGGGAGTCCATCACCGGAGATTTTTTTTATCAATTGGAGATTTAAAAATATTGAAATTGCCATGAATAGTCATGGCGCCGAAGTGACCGTCATTTGCAATTCGTCCTGGATCTGCAGGCAGCTTCATTGTATTTCATTGGTTAAAGAAAAAGGCGATTGGATGATTTCCGAAACAGCATGGCGGCATTTTTAGCTGGCGCAATAGAAAAGAAGGTGCCATGAGGAAATCGCGAAAACCGCTTCGTCAAATGAGCAAATCCACCATATCTGGCTTGCGTTACCTGTCTGAGTCTTTGCAGGGGAATACCAAACGCCGCCTGTGATGGGTGTTCAATCCGGGAGGTGCTATGGGTGAGCGAATATCTCATGAAAAACACACTTAAGATTATCAATCATCCCCCTGAAAGCGGGGTGAAGCGCCTGCTCACCGAATGCCGACTCGAAGAATCGGATGTGACCCCTGCGCATCTGGCCCATTTCTTCGGGCTGGGCTCAGCAGACAAACTGGAAGGTGTCGTCGGCCTCGAAATGTATGGTCATGCGGCGCTTTTGCGGTCGCTGGCCGTTTCTGCTTTCCGGCGCAGGCAGGGTTGGGGATCGGCGTTGCTGATGCATGCCGAGGAATATGCACAAGCGCATGGGATCGAATCTGTCTATCTGCTGACCCAGACCGCAGCGCCCTTTTTTCTGCGGCATGGCTATCTGCATGCTGATAGAGATCATGCGCCGGATCTGATCCGACAAACCAAGGAATTCTCTGAACTCTGTCCAGTCAGCGCCATATTCATGGTGAAACATTTGTAACCGAGTCTGTCACTGCCTCTGACCAGTTTTGGCCGCGAACAATTGCAGCGGCTGGTGGAATCGGAAATCAAGGAAATGTATTGAGCATGCGGGCTTGCCGCTGGACGAGATCCCGGGAAACGGCCATGATCACCGTTTCGGCCGTCCCAGGATATTTGCCCGGCCCGGCAAGAACTCGCTGTCGCTCAAACAGCTTCCCGGCCCGGGCAAATATCCTGGGATGGCCTTCTTATCATACAGGCTTGGCCGAAACGATGATCAAAGCCCGGAAAGCGGGTGGAATGGCAGGCAGATGGCCATAGCCCTGCTCAGATCCATCTGGTTGGTTATAGGTTTCTCCATTGTATTCGCATCATTCGGAGCATCAGCCACCTGGCTGGGCGGACCGCTGGTCCGGCGGCAATTTACTCCTGTGGTCGATCGATTCCGTAAATGGCGGTGAGGAGTTCGTCCGTCGAGGCGGTTTTGTTTACAAACGCTTCGGCACCCGCCTGTTTTATGGCGGCGGCAATCGCTTCATCCTCGTACATCGACAACCCGATGACTCGCACATCGGGCATTTCGGTCTTGATCCGGCGGGTGGCTTCAATCCCGTCCATCTCCGGCATATTAATGTCCATCACCACCACCTCCGGCCGAAGCTGCCGGGTCAGTTCAAGCGCCTGCAATCCGTTTTCCGCCTCTCCGGCCAACTGAATGCCCGGCTGATCGGTCACCAGGCTGATCAGTCCTTCCCGCATCACTTGGTGGTCATCGGCGAAGAGCACCCGGAGGATCTTGTTTTCGATTGCATCCGTATCCTCCGCCGGGGCTGAACCATGCGCTTCCGCTGTCGGTTCATCACACTCGGATTCATCGGATTTTTTGAGATCGACCGGAACTGACAATATGACCCGGCTGCCCTGACCGGGGGCGCTTTCGATTTCCATGCTCCCTCCGATATAGTGGATCCGTTCGCGCAGGCTGACCAAACCCAAACCCTCTTTTACCGTGTCGGAGTGCAAAAGCTCGGGATCAAAACCTTTGCCCGGGTCGCTGACGGAAATGACGACACACCCGTCGAACTCGGAAAGGATCACTCGGGCGGTTTTCACGCCGGCATGCTTGAAGGTGTTGAACAAAAGCTCCTGAACGGCGCGGAAAAGCAGTATTTTAACCGCCTCGCTTTCAATCGCCTGTGTCGTTTCCGATTTCAGACCGATCCGGAGTCCGAACTGCTCTTCCATGTGCCGGACCAGCCATTCCAGCGCGTCCTCCAAACCGGAATGATTGAGGATCGCGGGGCTCAATTCATGAGACAGGCGGCGCGACTTGCCGATGGTCTCGGCCAGCAGCCGTTCTATCTCCGTCAATACGGGCAATGGGGAAGGCAGGCTTTGATTTGCCGCCTGTACCTGAAACCGGGCGGAGGCAAGGTCTTGTTGAAGATCCTCATGCAGCAGTTCGGAAAATCGCCGCCGTTCCCGCTCCTCGGCCTCGATCAGCTCTGCCGACAACGCCTGAAGCTGTTTGGACCGGGCTTCGGCGAGGGCCGTACGCTCCCACACCTGCTGTTCCAGTGTTTCATTCAACCGCTTCAGATTTTCCTCAGCCTGCTTTCGATCGGTAATATCGACGTTGACCGCCACTCCGCCGGTGATTTGTCCTTTTTCATCACGAATGGGAAGGGCATAGTTGAGGATGGTTTTGCGCCGTCCATCCCGGGTTTCGATCTCCATCTCCTCCGCAATGCACCGCTCCCCCTTCGAAATCGCGCGTGCCATGCCCCACTCGTGAGCCTGGACCCGTTTTCCGGTGTCGGGCCACCATGCCTTGTAATCGTCCCCGTATTGCGTGGGCTGTTCGGACAACGGTGCTTCCCCCCAGGTTGCATCTGCCTCCTGATTTGTGGAAACCACCTTTCCGTCCGCATCGGCGATAAATACCGGTACCGGCAAAACTTCCAGAACCGCCTTCAGCCGATTCCGGTCGGTTTCGGCGATCTCCCGCTCTTGGCGGAGTGCCGCCTCGGCTTGCTTTTGGGCGGTGATATCCTGCAAGATGCAATGCGTCCGCTGAAAGCGGCCCCGGTCATCCCGTTGAATTCTGCCGTTGAAGAATACCAGAATGGCGTCCCCATTCTTTTTCACCATTCTGAATTCAACCCCCAGGACTTCTCCGACGGCCTTGAAACGGGGGAAATTTTCTTTGAAGTGATCCACCCATTCGGGATCCAGCAGGTCTCCGAAGTTGCGGCCGATCAGTTCTTCGCGCGAATAACCGAGTACAGCGACCAGACTTTCATTCACCTCCAGAAAATTGCCGTATTCATCAAGAGACTGGTAGGGCATGGGGGCATTCATGAACATCAGCCTGAAGCGTTCTTCGTTTCGGGCCAACAGCGCCTCCATCCGTTTGCGCTCGGTGATATCGATGCCCGAGCAGATCAGGCAGTCTCGGCCCTGATATTCCAATTTTTCGGCGGAAAAAAGGCAGGTTTTGATCTCTTTTGTCTTTGCGACGATCTGAGCTTCCATCTTCTGCACCCGGCCCCTTTCTTGGAGCTGACGGGCGATCTCGTTGCGATTTTCGGCGGTAATGATGCCCATGTCCAGAGAGGAACGGCCGACCAGTTCCTCACGGGTATACCCGGTAAAAGTGCAATAGGATTCGTTGACCTCGATAAAAATGCCGGTATCGATTTCGCTGAGGAACATCAAGGACGGGCTGAGCAGGAACCATTTTGAAATGATTTCCTGATTTTCCCGGCGTGTCTTGAGGCTCGAGGGGATGATTTTTTCTACCTGCTCCGGGTATTTTGGTGTCAGCAAAGCCGGATTTGCTCGAAGTTCGGCCAATTCCTGAATCAATTCTTCTCGGGATTTTTTATCATCGGGAATCAGGCGAACGATACTATCATCTATGGAATTAGACGTGCCGTCCATGTTTTGAACCCTTTTTTATGCCGCTATGGATGAATTGATTTGGTTCAGTCTCCGTGGAATGGATTTTCCATTTCGAGTCGGCCTAAATCAGCATAACACAAATTCCGATAGGAATGAACCCATCCAAACGGGTCGGATCTGCCGATCCTTCCATATCTTTCATAACATTACCCTGCTTTCAGATCGGCATGAAAATCCGAAACAATTGCTATTTTCATGGGTATAATTTAGGTGCTTTTCTCTTTTATAGGTCCAAATTCTTTTTGTCTTCTTTAACAAGATAAGCGTCCACTGAAGAGATGACAATATCGGGGTTCGATTTGGTTGAGATCTTCATACATGAAATCCTGCACGGGAATACAGTATAACTCTTATTGATCTGAACATCCCCTACATATACGATTTGCATATTAAAAATCGCGTAAATTCCAAGAGGTTTAAAAGATGAATAAAATTAAGAAGCTATCGTCTCGAATATTCGCATTTTCATCTTTATTAACTTATTCATGCATGCATCGAACCCATCCAAGGGGAGGGTGGGATCACATGATGGATTATAGGTGGTTTGGAGGGGGGTTTATGTGGCTTTTCTGGATAGTTCTTTTGGGTATCATCATCTTTTTTCTTGTCAATCGGAGCAAACGAACCATACCCACCGCGGGAATGACGGAAGAAAAACCGTTGGATTTTTTGAAAAAGCGATATGCCAAAGGAGAAATCGACAAAGAGGAATTCGAAAGGCTTAAAAAAGACATCGAAGCTTAATTTTTTCTGCGTACCGATGTATTCCCAGGCATTCGGGCACACCCCAGCCGATCGCAAACAATTCCTGCTTTCCGTGTGGATCGCGCTTCCGTGGATCCGTCCGGAAAGATCGCCAGACTGGCCGATGCAAACACAACGATGACGCTGCCGATATTGTGAACGACGTCGGCCATTGCCGTGGGGGCCGCCAGAATCAGGGCGCACGGGCAGCCTACGATCAGCACGGCCATGGCACGGCTTCCATCGCCTGAATCGCCCAGGCGATCGCAGCACAAGTCAGAATGGCAGGCGTGAACCAGGTCGCATGGCGGTCGATCAGGGCTTCAGGCAGGATCTTTTCTTCGCCCCCTGTCAGCACTGTGGCGGTTTGGGGCGAAATTTGAATCAGCGATTTGATCGCCTTGCGAGCCGACTCGCTGGTCACCTGCTCAATCAATC
>JBEPWQ010000178.1:0-7707 GCA_041642315.1 Desulfobacteraceae bacterium
GGCAGACAAAGACATGCCGGTTTTCCTTTCTTTTCCTTGAATGCCGGTTCCGTTTCCAATGAGAAGAACCGGCGGTTATCCTGTGTCATCCTTTGGCGGCGCTCTCGTGGGCTTCGCTCAGCCGCGCTTCGATATAGGCCAGCAGTTCTTCATTCCATTCTTCCAGATCGAAACACACGGCATCGGCCCCCAGCAAGCCTTCCGGTACAAAATCGCCTCTTTCATCGGGATCGGTGATCATGTCTCCGTAAAAGCAGACCGACAGCCATCGGGGTTCATCCTCGATGACGTCCACCATGACATAGAGGGATTTGTTCGTCTGATTCGAGTGAGCGGCCCGAAGGGAATAGGTCACACCGGCCCTGGGAACGAAATCGAAAACCACTCCTTCTTTTGACTCCAGAAAGGACTTGAGCCGCAGAAAGGCTTTTTTGTTCTGTTCCGGGGTGTCCTTCCACTCTTCGATGAACTGACTCAGCGCTTGTTCCGCCTCTTGTTTCATTTTTTCGCTCCTTTCGATCGGTTTGGGTAAGTTTTTATTCCATCCGCAGATCAATGAATACCGAAAAAGGCCCAGACGGCCGCTATCATCACCACCAGATAGAGCAATGTCATGCCGATGCCGGCCCGAACAAAATCGATGGTCCGGTAGCTGCCCGGACGCATAATCAGGGCATTGACCTGATGGGTGGGGAGCACAAAAGAATTGGACGTTGCCACCGCCACCACCAGGGCCGCGATACGGGGGTCGGCCCCGATGTTGAGAGCCAGATTCATGGAGAGCGGCACCAGCAGGACCGCCGCCCCCACGTTGGAGATCACCAGCGTAAAAAAAGAGGAAAGGATGGCGATCACCGACATCAGAAGAATGGGTGCAACGCCGTCTCCCAGCCATTGGGTGATCGCGGCGGCGATCAGCTTTGCGGTACCGGTGTTCTCAAAGGCCATCCCCAGGGGAATCAAACCGGCCAGAAGAAAGACCGTCATCCAGTCCACCGCCCGGTATGCCTCATCGATGGACATGACCCGCAGCAACACTATCCCCAGGGCCCCGGACAACAGGGCGATGGAGAGCTGGACGTGGAACCCGAGAATCATTACCAGCGATAATGCCAGGCAGGCCAGGGCATGCAGCGCCTTGTCCTCCCGCAGAATCTCCCCCTGAATCGGGGTGGTGAAGATCAGGTCTGGGGAATCCTTCAAGAGATGAAAGCGCGTCCACCGCCCCTGCAGCAGCAGGGCATCGCCCGGCCGCAGTACCAGATCACTCAGGTTGGCCACAAACACCTCATCCTCCCGCAATACCGCCAGGGGATTGACCTGGAACTTCTTTCGAAACTGGATTTCGCCCACCGTATGGCGGTAGAACTTGGAACGGGGAGCGATGATCGCCTTCACCAGACCAGCCTCATTGGGGGAAAGGTCCTCCGCAAAAGTGACCAGGTCCGGACGAATCTCCCATCCCAACTGCCGGGCCATCTCTTTCACTTTATCGGGCGGGCCGACCACCGCAACATGATCCCCTGCTTGGATTTCGGTATCCCACATGGGGGCGAAGGATTTTTCCCGGCTTCGATGTCGCGCGATGGCCACTACCGACGTATAATAAAAGGACCGAAGGTGAAGTGAGCCGATGTTCCGGGGTTTGAAATTCCAGGGCACGTGGACTTCGAACAGAGTGCCCACATCCTTATACAGGCTCTCCAGAATGGCCGATACCGGATGGTCCCGGTCTTCGGGCTTCCGTTCGGGAAGAATCAGCTTCCGAAAAAGCATAAAGTAAACAATAGCCGCCAGTACCAGCGCCAGTCCCACCGGGGTGACACTGAAGAATCCGAAGGGCTTCACGTCCTGATCCACCACCCGCATCAGATCGTTGAGCATGATCAGGGGACTGGAGCCGACCAGTGTGAGACACCCGCCGATGATGGCGCAGTAGCCCATAGGCAGCAGCACCCGGGAGATCGGCACCCCGGTCTGTCGCGCGATCCGCCGCACCGCCGGCAGAAACAGTGCGGCCGCCCCGATATTCTGCATAAATCCGGAAATCACCGCCACCGTGCCCGAAACCAGAATCATGATCCGCCGCTCGCTCTTTCCCGACAGCAAGAAGATGTAATGGGACAGGGTTTTCATCACCCCGGTCTTGTCCAGCCCGGCCCCGATGATGAGGACGGCGATAATCGAGACCACCGCATTGGAGCTAAGCCCGCTGATGGCCTGAGCCGGGGTGACCAGCCCCAGCAGCGGCAGCAGCACCATCATGAGAATACCGACCACATCCACCCGGACCCATTCGAAAATGAACAGAAGGATGACAAAAATCAGAATGCCGATTACCAGCAGAATGTCGGGGGTCATGGCTCCGCCTCGGCTTTTCCGCTTTTGGTCACCGTCCAAGCGGCCCGTCGGGCGTTGCGAACCGAAAGATCGGCAAGGCGTCGGTTATCTGTTGCGTGGGATGGATCGGTCATATCTTCAGCATCGGTCATCAAATTCCACTCACCGGCGGCCCTTTGTTGTGTTGAGGCTGTCTGGTTCCATTCGGTTTTTCGCTTGGCGGTCTGTCCCGTATCGGTTTGGGATTCAGGTAAATATCCGCTGAATCCGAAATCCTGTCAAGCCAAACGATCGAGATAATCGCCAATTTAAATCCGGTTTTTTCGATCGCAACAGGATTTTTATCCTAAACGGGTTTTGTTTCATTATCATCCGTTTTGGTTTTGACAGACGCCCGGATTTATTTTATGACCAGCTGCATACCATCCGGCAAGCCGATCCTTTGACGATGACACCGACAGGAGCAGACAATATGGAGGAACAACTCAGGAAAGACAGCGGCCATCCCATGCTGTCTCAACTGCCGCCTTCCCGAATGCGAAAGGGCAAAATCGTATCCGCCGAAGAAGCGATCATGGTGATTCGGGACGGCGACACCATCGCCACCGGCGGATTCGTGGGCACCGGTTTTCCCGAAGAAATCGCCGTTAAGCTGGAGTCCTATTTCCTGGAAAACGGAAAACCCCGGGGTCTCACACTGATGTATGCGGCGGGTCAGGGCGACGGCAAGGAGCGAGGGCTTAATCACTTCGGCCACGAAGGCCTGGTCAAACGGGTGATCGGGGGCCACTGGGGGCTGGTGCCGCGACTTCAGAAACTGGCCATGGAAAACAAGATCGAGGCCTATAATCTTCCCCAGGGCGTCATTTCACATCTGTATCGGGATATCGCCGCCAAAAAACCCCGCACCCTCACCACTGTCGGTCTGGGTACTTTCGTAGATCCCCGAAACGGCGGCGGCAAAATCAATGCGCTGACCCGGGAAGATCTGGTGGAGACCATCTCCTTCGACGGAAACGAGTACCTGGCCTACAAAACCTTCCCCATCCATGTGGCCATCCTCCGGGGGACCACCGCCGACACCGACGGCAACATCACTATGGAAAAGGAGGCGCTGACTCTCGAAGCCCTGGCCATCGCCACCGCGGCCCGCAACTCCGGCGGGTTCGTCATCGTCCAGGTGGAGCGGATCGCAGATCGCGGCACCCTCAATGCCCGTCAGGTCAAAATCCCCGGCATTCTGGTCGATTGCGTGGTGGTGTCCCGGCCGGAATACCACTGGCAGACTTTCGGGGAACAATACAATCCCGCCTTCAGCAGTGAAATCCGGGTTCCGGTTCAATCTCTCTCTCCTATGGAGATGAGCGACCGGAAGATCATCGCCCGACGGGCCGCTTTCGAGCTTCAGGCCAACAGCGTGGTGAATCTGGGCATCGGCATGCCCGAAGGAATCGCCAATGTGGCCAACGAGGAGAAAATCCTGGACTATCTCACCCTCACCGCCGAACCCGGCGTCATCGGGGGTATTCCCGCGGGCGGGCTCAATTTCGGGGCCGCCGTCAATACCGACGCACTGATCGACCAACCGTCTCAGTTCGATTTTTATGACGGCGGCGGGCTGGATGTGGCTTTTCTCGGACTGGCGCAGGCAGACAAGTCGGGCAATCTCAATGTCAGCAAGTTCGGGCCGAAACTGGCCGGAGCCGGCGGATTCATCAACATCAGCCAGAATGCGCAGAAAGTGGTCTTCGTGGGCACCTTCACCGCGGGCGGTCTCAAAGTATCGATTCAAAACGAAATGCTCCGCATCGAACAGGAGGGGCGGGTCAAAAAATTTTTGGATCAGGTGGAGCATGTCACCTTCAGCGGCCCCTATGCGGTGCAAAAAGGGCAGCCGGTCCTCTACGTCACCGAACGGTGCATCTTCCGTCTTACCAAGTCCGGTATGGAGCTGACCGAGATCGCACCCGGAATCGATCTGGAGCGGGACATCCTGGACCAAATGGAGTTCACCCCCATTATCCGGAAGGACCCCTCCTTAATGGACGACCGAATCTTCTGGTCCGATCTCATGGGCTTGAAAGACGATCTTATAGAGCTTACCTTGGATGAACGGCTCACCTATGATCCCGAAGAAAATCTATTTTTCGTCAACTTCGAAAATTATGAAATCAAATCGAGTGAACAGGTTCAAGAAATCAAAAAAGCGGTGGAACGGATTCTGATCCCGCTCGACAAAAAGGTCTACACCATCGTCAACTACGATAATTTTATGATCTTCCCGGATGTGGTAGATGAATACACCGAAATGGTCAAAGGGCTGGTTGACGACTATTACTCCCAGGTCACCCGGTACACCACCAGCACCTTCCTTCGAATGAAACTGGGCGACGCCCTGCAGCGGCGGAACGTCTCCCCCCATATATACCAGACCCGGGAGGAAGCTAGAAAGGCGCTGCAGCGACCCTGATTCCGAAGGGCGAATGGGCGCCTCCCATTTCCCCGCTCACCGAAGAAGCGGATCTTTGCGCCTTCGAATGTCAGAAGACAGTATACCTGCTCAAAAAAGGAGAATAGAAGAATATGATACTGAAACCATTCAGGCTGTTTATGTTATTATGGATTCTGTTTCTGTCGACCGGTTGCGTATTGACCAAGGTGGTCACCGTGCCCATGCGAGTAGGCGGCGCAGTCATTTCCATCATCCCGGTGGCTGGAAATTCGGCCCATGGCGCCGTGGACAAGGCCGCGGATACGGTGGACAAAATCCCCATCTAGGCGGGGCGCCATTCGCGGGCAAGAGAAAACCCTCCTGTAATTTCAATAGCAGGACCGAAAAGGCCTCCACCCTTATTCCTCATCCGGATGATCCGAAATCGATATATCAAATCTGTTTGGATTCGGCTTACGAATGAAAAAACTCCTGACACCCTGTTCCCGGTATTTCGGCTGGGCACTGCTTTTATTCATCCTGTCTGTAACCGGTATGATCGTCTGGTTTCAAACCGCCCCGCCCGACCTGGAATTTCTGACCCCGCGCATTCAGACCCACCTTGCCCGGTTCGAACCCGAATACCGAATCACCTTTGATTCGGTTCGCCTCTCCTGGCCCGGCTGGCAGTTCAATCCCCGGGTGCGGATCGAAGACATCCGGGTTCAGCGACATGACACCCCTGCCATTCGGATTCCCGATTTGCTGGTCACCCTGAATTTCGGACGGCTTCTGAGAGGGGAGATCGCCCCTGTGCGAATCACGGCCGAATCCCCCCGGCTGCGGCTTGCCGCTCTCGGGATCGGACTGCCGGAAACTTCGAAGTCGCCGGAAGACCCGGAAGCCGATCTCGATAACAGGATACCGGAGATCATCACCCGGACCCTCTCCAAAGCGGTATTCACCATTCCCGGTCTACGGGAAAGGGAGCCGGATCTGCGAGAAATCACCATTGAAGATGCTGTTCTGATTTCGGAAGGGAATGAAGATGGAGATCCTCTCCTGATACCTGAAATCAAACTGTCGCTTCACCTCCCCCTTTCCGGAGATTTGAATCTCACGATAGACGGTAAAACCACCTCAGCGGATTCCCCTTCCCGACTTCAACTGACTGCCCGAATTTCATCTGAAAAGGATACCGCCGAAACCGAGATTCATCTGACCGGATTCAATCCTTCCAAATGGGCACGAATTTTCCCCGGAATGGATCGGTTTCAGGGATATCGACTGGCATTCAGTGCTGATTTCAGCGGGACAATTCACAAATCCGGCCAAATCGAATCGGGTCGGTTCACGGTCACCAATTCCGGTGGCCGGATTTCCGACCCGGATCTGTTTGAACAATCGGTCAAAATAGACAAGCTCCAGGCCCGGGGGCGCTTTTCGGAAAATCTTCACCGCTGGACTGTCGAAACATTCATCCTGAAACTGGACGGCCCCTCTCTGTCGGCCTCGGGCAGCATCATCCCCTTCGGCGGATTTCCGACCATTCTTCTCGATGCCCGGGTTGCAGATGTCTCCCTGGCGGACCTGGAAAAATACTGGCCCCTGTCTCTGAAGCCGAAAATCCGGCGGTGGATCGGTACCCATTTACTGGCCGGGAGGGTGGACCAGGCCACAGCCCGGTTCCGGTTCCATCCCGAAGATTTCCAGACGGATCCGCTTCCCAGATCGACGCTCGATATCACCCTTCCCTTTTCAGGAGTGACGCTCAAGTACCACGACCCCATGGCCGAAATTCGCCAAATCGCCGGCACCGCGCGGATCAGCGGACGCGGGGTCGGCATCGACGTGCGCGGAGGCCGGACTTACGGCTCCCATATAGAAAAAGGGTGGGTGGATATTCAGTGGATTCCCGGCCCCCCGGACATCGAAATTCAGGCCGTCGTCACGGGCCCGGCGGATCGTCTCAGAGAGGCGGTGGGAGATCTGATCAAAGTGGAACAGGTCCCCTTTCATGCGTCGGAGGGCTCCGCCAGGACCGAGCTTCAATTCCAGTTTCCCCTGAAAGGCTTCACGCCGGAGGAGTTCATCTATAGGGCTGAATCCGAACTGACCGGGTTACTGGTATCGGATATATTCCGGTTCTCTTGGTCTCAGGAAAACCTCTCGGCGGTGCTTCAGCCTGGTCTTCTCATGGTGTCCGGAACCGGGGGTCAGGTAAGCCATCCCCAAAACCTGGCTCGGCCGGCGGCCATTCCTGAATTCCAGATGAAGGGACGGATACTCGAGAAGCCGCCCGGGATCGAAGTGGCATCCTTTTCCGCCGACCTGGGCGGGCCCATTTTACGCGCTTCGGGGCTCGTACTGAGGCAAACCGATTTCCCCGAAGTCGACCTCAGTCTTCATGTGAATCGGCTGTCCCTTCAGGAGGCGCTGCTGTATTGGCCTTTGGATCTGGCCGAAACCGCCAGGTCCTGGATCGCCTCCCGGTTTTCAGCCGGTGAAATCGTCGACGCCCGGGTTCGGCTCGACCTCGAACCCCGCCATTTCACTTTGGCTGAGCTGCTCCCCAACGCCGTGGAAGCGGTGATTCCTTTTCGGGGTGTGTCCCTCGACTATTTTCCGACGCTGCCGAAACTGGAAAGCGCCGGCGGCATCGCAACACTGGGAACCGACGGCATCCGCATCGAAGTGAATCAAGGCAGGGTAGGCCGTTCCAGACTGGCAAGCGGAAGGGTGAACATTCTCGCCTGGGAACGAAAAACGCCGGCATTGAAGATTCATTCCACCCTTCAGGGGCCCGCCAACGATCTCATCGATACCGTTGCCGAATGGATGAAAGATCCAGATTTAGATCCGCCCCGGTTCGATTCCGCATCTGCCGAGACCCGCCTGGAAATCGAATACCCGCTGGGAGATGAACACGTCTGGAG
>JBEPWQ010000179.1:0-7704 GCA_041642315.1 Desulfobacteraceae bacterium
CCAAGGCATGGGCGGCGGCATGATGGGCGGCAAGGGTATGATGCAGGGTAAAGGCATGGGTGTGATGCAGGGTAAAGGCATGGGGATGATGCAGGGCAAAGGCATGGGGATGATGCAGGGCAAAGGTATGATGCAGGGTAAAGGCATGGGCATGATGCAGGGTAAAGGGATGATGGGCGGCAAAGGCATGTCCATGATGCAGGGCCGATGCCCCAACTGCCCCATGGGTAAAGGCATGTCCATGATGGGCGGCGGCATGATGCGGGAGTTTCATCAATGGATGAAGCAGTTCATGGCCCATCGCAGCCTGTTCGATATGAGTTCGGAGCAGATGAATCAGCTCGACAACGTCATCATGGAACATATGAAAAACGCCATTCAAAATAAAGCGGAGATTCGGGTCGCTCAGGTGGAACTTAGGCAGATGATCCGTGAAACGCCCATGGATTTGAGTGCCGTCGAAAATCAGCTCAATCAGGTTGCAAGTCTCAAAGCCAGTTTTCAGATGGAAGGCATCCGCCTCTATTCCGATCTGCTGAATTTGCTGAACGATCAGCAAAAGGCCGAGGTCGAAGAGATCATCGGCACACCTTTTCCCGCCCCGTGGGAAAAAATGTTTCCCATGAGCGGGGATACGGGTTCCGAGGGCAGCGGCATGGGAATGGAAAAACCGCACGAGGAACATCATATGGAAAGCCCGGGAATGGAAACCGAACCCCAGGAGAAAGAAGATACGGAGGACGGTTCTGAATCCGCCACGTAAACCCTGCCCTCAAACCGCTTTCCAAGCTCACCCAAAGGGCCTTGCTTCCAGAGAGGCCCTTTTCATCCTATTGGGGAATCGTTCCGCTGAACCCATAACGAGATATTTTTCATCTTACCCGACAAGTCAAAGGCTCTAATGACAACTAAATACGTCCTACTTCTTGCGGTTTCATGCTCCCACCGAGCATCCAAAGGGCGAAATCACAAGCGAAGAATTCTAATGGCTCAAAATAGACATCGCCATATAGCCCCGCCCCCGATTCTGGAGCCCGGTTTTTGAGTCCGGCACAGGAGGCGAAGATGAACCCGATTGCAAGAGAAAACTTCGGAGGTGAACCATGAGATTTATTTGGACCGCTGCGGCCGTTCTGGTTGTTTTGTCAATTGGATCGTTTTTGTATGCCTGGTCCGGTATCTACAACATCGCCGCCACTCAGCCCCACTGGGATATCACCCGATGGTTTATCGAAACGCTCAAGGATCGATCCATCGATGTGCACAGCGACGATGTCCAAGTGCCGAATCTGGACGAGCCGACGATCAAACAGGCCGCCTTTTCCCACTATCATGGCATGTGCCGGCTTTGCCACGGAGCGCCGGGAGTTGAGCCTGAAGAATTCGCCGAAGGCCTTTACCCCGAGCCTCCCGAGATGACATCCGGGCACCTTCAACAGGAGTTCAGCCAGGCCCGGATCCACTGGATTGCCAAAAACGGCATAAAACTGACCGGCATGCCCGCCTTTGGGCCGACCCACACGGAAGAAGAGCTTTGGGGATTGGTGGCCCTGGTCGAAGAGATGGATGACATGAGCCCCGAGCAGTACACGCAGCAGCTCGATCAGAGAAAACCGGACGGGCAAAACGGCCATCAACATACCCACTGAACCCGGCATTTTTCTTTCTTCAATCCCAAGAAAAGGGGATACCTCATGAAAGTAGAACTTGCGGCAAGCCGTATCTGTCATCATTGCCCGATTCTGGAGGCGGAGCTGAAACAGCAGGGATTGCCTATACCGTCCGCTATATAGAAGATGATCCGGAGTTCCGCCGGGCCAAGTATGTCATCTGGACACCGAAAGTTCCCGCCTCGAGGTCCGGTATGTCGAATACGAGATTACAGTGACCGTTGAAAAAATGACACGTCGCGGTTTTTTGAAAAAACACGCGGATCTTCTCTGGGGGCAGCCGCTCTCTTTTCCCTCATGACCAGTTATACCCTGCTTATCGGCTGCCCCAGGCCGGCGGACTGAAGCTTCGCTTCATCCGGTCCGCGTCCGGCGCAGCAATCGGCCGGCTTCCCGTCGATCACCACCGCCGGGATGGAGCGTATCCCCAGTTTTTCAGCTTGCGCGGCGACATCGGGGTCGTGCATATCCAATACGTCGACTTCACATGACGGGCAGGCCAACCGGTTCACCATCTGAACGGTTTCGTCGCATACAGGACATCCTGCGCTGAATACCTGAATTTTGCGTTTGGTGTTCATTATAAATCTCCTTTTTTTTCGGCTTCCAAATTGAAGTTTGCCGGATTTTCCAGCACTGTCTCCATAGGTATTCTGAATATAAGCATTTTTTTTGATTTCAATCCGCCTTTACCTGCCGGCGAATATCGGGCCGAACGGGCATTCGATCGCCGGCCTTTCAGGCTTTCATCCGCAGCAGGATGCAATATAAACCTGCCTTTCAGCTGAAGGGACTAATTTCCTGTAAACATAAGCAATGATTCGGATCAGCATTCTCCGCCGCGCCGATAACCGGAAGAAGGGCCGAAGTCGCCGCGGCCACGCCCCATCTCATTCCAGAAACCGCCATCCATGTGTCCGCTCTATTCATGGTGACAATCGCCGTCATGATGCTGGCCCCATACGTAGCGGTCTCCGTCGTGCATATAATCCCGGTATTGTCGGCGTTGATCCAGAGTCACGGATTGGTAAGGAAGAAAAAAGTATCCATTGGCATGCGAATTTTTTTCGCGGGTAGCGCAAAATATTCGCGCTATTCCGCATTTTTAGACAATCGGAAACCGGTGTCCGTGTAGTATTTGGTCATATCCTTTTCTATGATCAATTCACTTTCGATCATATCCGAAGGCACCTGGCCGACAATGACCGGAGTATCCTCGTCGATTCTTCCCCACTCGGCGAGCTGATTGATGCCTCTCAGACCGTATCTGTCTTTTTCATAATTGATGACAGGCGTCGGAACTTCGATGCGTCCCGTGTCGGCCTTGCCGCCGGTCGTCATGACATAGTACCATTCCTCGGCTGCGGGCAGCCGCATTCCGTAAGAGGCCGCGTAAGCCTCCGCACCGTATCCGGTCACCAGCAAAACGGCACAGGCCGCATGCATCGGTTCTTTCAGCAAAAACCGCTTCCCGTCGAAAACAATCGGTTTGTATCCGCGGATCTTTTCGCTGAGCCTCAGGACGGGAACATCGTCGAAGTACACTTCACTCTCGACCACCCGAATCCGATCCAGGTTCCGGTTGAGAAAGGCGACGAACTGCTGATTGGTGACCGGACTTTCCGTCATATAGAAGGCATCAATCTTTCTTTTCCCGGACTCGAGAACACCGTCCATTCCCTCCGGCACATCGATCTCGGCTGGCGGGATCAGGTGAAGAATGGAATTGTCCGGGGCTCTGCCGCTTTTTTCCAGATGATCCGGATAAGGTTGGTATTGAACCGCCACAGGTATTTTCTCGACTTGAGGCGAGACGACGTCTGCCGGCGAGGTCGGAAACGGATCATGCATGAACAACATGACAGCCGCCGTCAGCACCAGCACCAACACCAACATCATCAATGCAGGCCAAATGAATTTCCCGGTTCGGAAAAGACCGGGGCGGCGGGAGAGCGGTTTTCTTCGATCACTGGTTTTACTTCGATCACCGGTTTTACAATAGATCAACTCCATCAACCGCTCTCTGAACTCCCCGGCGGACGCAATTCGATCGTTGGGGTTTTCGGCTGTGGCTTTCATGATGATGTCGTTGAGCGGCTCGAGAAAATCGGTCTCGTGATTCGACAGACGCATCTGTTTGAACGGTTTGACCTTATCGGAAATCCTCCCTTCGACCACTTCATACAGAATCTTGCCGAGGGAATAGATGTCGGCCGCCTCGCGGGCAAGACTGAAGTTGTAAAACTGCTCCGGCGCCATGTAGGCGACCGTGCCGTAAATATCGGCGACCGAGGCCGTTACCGAGGGAAGATCCCTCCCCATGGAAAGGCCGAAGTCGGCAAGCTTCGGGGTATCGTCTTTCATGAAGAAGTTCTCGGGCTTCAGGTCTCGGTGGATAATCCCCCGTTCATGGACGGTCTGCAAGCCGTCGAGGATGGGAACCATGTATTTTGCGATCCAATCCCGGATTTCCTCCTCATATTCGAAACCGCTCACATCCATGGTATTTCGCAGAGTCCGCTGGGCAAGGAGCTCCATGACCAGATAATCGATTTCATGTGCGGTGCCGCCGGTAATGAGGGTTTCTTTTTTGAATCCGTAAATCCGGATCACATTGGGATGATCGATTTTGGCCGCGATCCTCGCCTCCGATTCAAACCGCTTCATAAGGCTTTCGCGTCTTTCTCTGTCCATATTCTCCGCAAAATCGGGCGAAATGACCTTCAGGGCGACCTTCCGATCCAGGCGGACGTCATAGGCCATGTAAACCGTTCCCATGCCGCCTTTCCCGATCAACTTGATGATCTGGTAGGTATCGTCCACCAGAGTGGCGGGCGCGATGAAGCCATATTCGTTCGATTCTTTCATCCCGTCAAACCGCCCTACCGGCCCGCGATTTGAACCTCGCCGGTCTGCTTGTCCACCAGCAGCCGCCGAATGGCGCTTCCGTCCGGCCGAACGATTCGGGCGACGTAGTAGCGCCCTTTGTTTTCAAGCGGAGCGATGTCGTATGCTTCCGCCGTCCGGGCGTCCATCTCCTCTTCGATAATGATCCGGGCCGTGCCTGTACTCATGCCATCGAACAGCTCCCGGACCGCGAGCCGGTCGTCTTCAGTCATCGTACCGTTTTCAGCTGCCGATTCCCCCTCTTCATTTTCTTCATAGGCCTTCTGAATAAATTCAAGTATTTTCTGCTTGGGTCTCATCCTATTCCTCCTTTTCTTTGATTGCTGTTTTTTTTGAAACAAGGGAATCAAGGAATGATCACCACCGCCGTGGCATTATCGCGGGTCTCCATTTCAACCGCCTCCTCTACCAGCGTATCGGCGATTTGAGAGGCGTTCCTGTCGGAAGCCAATTGCACAGCCATTCTCTCATCCCCCAAGGTGTTGTACAGACCGTCCGTGCACAGCAAATAGCGATCCCCCGGGCGGCGCGAATCAATACGGGTATCCACCTGCTCCAAAGGTTCCATAGCGCCGAGCGCCCGGGTCAGCATATGGCGGAGCGGATGGGAGTTCGCCTTTTCCGGATCGACCTCTCCTTCAAAAATCATGTCCTGAACAAAGGTATGGTCGATGGTCAGGCAGGTCAAATGTTCTTCCCGAAGTCGATAGATCCGGCTGTCTCCCACGTGGGCGATGAGGGCGTGCCGGTTGGTCAGCACCAGACAGGAAAGGGTCGTGCCCATCTCCTCCAAGACCGGATTTTTTCTGCCGGACAGGCGAATCCGCCGATCGATGTGCAGAACGGTTTCCTCCAAATGCCGTTTCAGCACCGGGCCGCTCTGGCGTCCGTTTGCACGGTTTAAGCGGAAACGGTATTCCGACAGGCCTTTACAGGCCATTCGGCTGGCAATACGCCCGCCCTGGTTGCCGCCCATGCCGTCGGCCACCGCGAACAGGCGCCCTCCGGAGCGACTGTTTTCAGAAGGCTCAGGCAGCCGGATATCATCCTGGTTCTCCTTCCGCCGGCCGATATGGCTGCAGGCGCCATACTGAATGCCATCCGCTGTATTGAATAAAAACATTGGATCGCAAACTCCGTCCATCGTTTTCATCGGTAATCGGCGGCGACTTGACGCGACGGCACCGAACCGGGGGATGCCCTGAAACCCGGTTGAACCACACGGGTGACGACCGCACCGCAGAAAGAATTCGATAACGCAGCCTCCCATGCCACCAGATCCCCGGTCCTGGCGCCGGCGGGATTTGCTGCATCCCTTTTCAGCAAATCGGCCCCGGCCAGACAGCTTCGGCAGAAGCCGCCACAATGGCCGCATCCGCTACAGGCGCTTTTGTGACTCGCGACGATTCGCACCCGGCCGCCTCTTTCATTTTGAACGACGATACCCATCCGCTCTTTCATGATATATCCCCTATATTCTCTTCTTGATTTACCCGAAAAGGGGGTGCAGAAGACCACACCCACCCGCATCCTTTTCAATTTTACACGATTTTATTTTATCAAAATATGCAAAATAGATGCCAGCGAACAATACTATCATTCAAGCTATCTTTTTAAACTGAAGTTCCTCTGAGGCACCGCAGCAGGTCCGGCAAAAGAATGATTTGACTGTTTTGGCTCAGGGCGCACGTGCATCGGCGGAAGAGGCCGAACAGCATCTGGTGCAGGAAAATCGAAGCCGAGCGGCATATGCAATGGATGCCGCCATGCGGGCGGCCGATACCGGAAAGCATGCGGCCGGGCAAAAAGGCAAAAAACATTTCGAAGATGCCCTGAAGGAGATCAAAAATGCGAGGTGTTTTCTGCAGAACGGAAAACCCGCCGAAGCACCGGGTGCGCTCTCCAAGGCGATCGATGCATTGGCCGCCGTCACCGAAACGACAGGCGATCGAAACGGATCCGTCCGAATCGGGGCTGAATACGAAGGTGCACAGGTGATCAACGCCCAAGGAATTCGAATTGGAGAACTCGAAAGGATAACCGGCTCGGGAAAACAAACTTCCGCGGTTCTCCGCCTCGGCGGCCAGGATATCTTCGGATTCTGGGATTGGACAGGAACACAGGTCATTGTTCCGGTTGATCAACTGCTGATCGGAAAGCGCCGGACCATCGGCGCCGCCTTTGTGGCGTTGCCGTCTTTTGAAACCGGCCCTGAATCGATTGCCAAGGCCATTTCCTTGGCGATGCAAGAAGCGGAATAATGTCGGGCAACTTCAAAAACCACCTGCCGTGGTTCACCCTGAATCCGTCACCTTTTGAGTACCCTCAGCGCCAAGCCTTTCCACCGGGGACGGAATAGCAGCGCAATGAGCGTAATCGGGCCTCCGTATGAGGCCCCGATTACGGGTATGTTTCGCCGCCTCCCCTGCCGGGGGGGCGGCGCCGATTCCGATCACTCCGGTGGGGAAAGTTTCGTCGGAGGACCGTTGTGTTGTGCGTTCTCGGGCACTACGCGCCAGATCACCCCTGTTTGGGGGACCGGCACCGCCCCCGCCTGTATGGCCATCGCCCCGAAATCGGCGATATAGAGCGCCTTTCCGTCGGGGGAAAATCGCACGTCGAGTAGCCGGCGCGGACCGGCGCTGAAGGATTCCCCCAACGAACCATCGCTGCCATGGCCTCCACCGCTCTTGCCTTGCTCGCCGGTTTCTCCATGAGCAGCCTTGCCGCTGTCTTGACCGCCGCTGCTTTCGCCGCCATGGCTCCCTTGCGATTCCTGTCCGTGCCCATGCTTTTTGCCGAAAAACGTTTCGGCCTCTCGTGTGGCCGGGTCGATCCGCACCACTCGATGCCCGCCGTGTTCGTCCGGCGCCTCGCCCGTCATCGGCGCCATATGGCCGAAGAACGCGACGAACATCTGCCCTTGGCCGAATGGCTCGGACTGGCCGAATTCCAGTTTGGCGATGGCAGAATGTTTGGGGAAATTCATCCACGGCTGCTCCACCGGCGGGTGGTCGGCCATCAGGAACCGCGGCTGAGATTTTTCCTTGGGCTTGAAACGGGTGCTGGTGATCGGCAGACCCATCGCGTAGTCGGGCCAACCATACCACGCGCCCTGTTTAACGAT
>JBEPWQ010000180.1:0-7646 GCA_041642315.1 Desulfobacteraceae bacterium
GTTTTCAGAAAGCCCACTGTGCTCGGCGAACCAAAAATCCGCCCCTTCCAAAGAACCCAATCAATATACTGCCAACTCCCTACCATGTCAAGCGCTTTTTTTCGAGTCTTTTGATCTGCCTTGAATTCGGTCCGCGCTGAAAACGACCGGCCCGGTCGGAGATGCTCCCTGATCGGGCCGTTGTTTTTACCGATCATCGGTTCGAAAGTCAAGAAAAAAGGTGAACGTCTATTCGGAGAAATACTCCGCTTGATAGGTTTTGACCACTACATCTCCTTTTTTCCAGCAATCCGGGCCCATTCCTCCTTTTCGGCAAAGATGTCCCAAGAAGGTTTCCGTGTCCGGAAGCTGATCCCAAACCTGAGGCAGAAAAGTCGACCGATGCCATCCCTGGGACAGGATCACGCCGTGTATGCCGGGTTTCAGCTTGGACTTCAAATCCGCACCGTCATCATATTCAAGAACTTCAGGTACGGTCAGCACGCTGATCTCAAGATCGATTTCGGCAAGTTCCGCTTCCGTCAGGGGCGGAAATCGAGGGTCCCGGAAGGCGGCATTCAAGGCGTTTTCCTCCACCGCCTTGGCCAGGGGTTGGATCGGTTCCATGGTTCCGATACAGCCCCGAAGCATTCCCCTTTTGTGCAGGGTAACAAAGCATCCCCGATTTTCCGCAAGCACCGGCGAAATGGATTCGAGGCGATCGATCGTTTCTCCTTCTTTCAGGTGTGCGGTAATGGCCGAACGGGCCAGTTTCAGTAATCCTTTCTTTTCCTGATCCGTTAAGGATGCCATATAAAATCTCTCCTCGCATTATTTCGACAGAAAAGCCCACCAGACAAAATAGATAAACACCACGAACCCGATAAGAGACATGGTATACCCCTTCCAATCAAAAGGCTTTTCTGCAATGCCGTGTTTATTCGGCTTGCCGACCTTGCGCTTGCAAGAGAAACATTTCTGTTCGTCCACACCCAAGGTGACGGAACAATACGGACACTTTTTGGTACGTTCGTCCCACGCCATCATCATCCCTCCCTTAAGTGAATCTGTATTGGTTCATGCATACGGTAAAACAGCAGCGCCAAAAAGAAACAGGAAGATCCGCTAATTCAAAAATTCGTCTTCAACCAGTATCTCGATTTCACTCTGGTCTTTCACCTGCGCCAGCCAGTTGTTGAAGGCTTTGAACTGTTTTTGCTGAAGAAGACGTTGCCTGATCTGCTTTTTTTCTTCTTCAAAATTTTCTTCATCCGGAAGTTTTCTATCCTCGAACCGGATCACGTAATATCCCTTACGGCCCTTGATCGGGTTCTGGGGCAGCGGATTCGTATTGGACAATTCAAATGCTGCCTGAGCGATTTCACGTTCCTGACCGATTTCGGGTATCGATCCGTTCCGCTCAAAAAAACCGGTGGTCTGAGGATCCAGTCCGAAGTTTGAGATGACACTGCTCCAGGATTCTTCTCCATTCACCTCCGTCAGGAACTCGGCCGCCTTTTCCCGGGCTTTTTCCTCCTGCCGCTGTCTGAGCAGGTCGGCCCGGACTTTCTCTTTGACATCTTCCAGCGGCGCCACCGAGGGTTCCACTTTTTCGGTGGTCTGAATGACGAAATAACTGTCCCCGAATTCCGTTACCGGGCTGATCTGAAGGGGTTCCAGATCGAGAGCGGTTTTGGCGAATGCCGACGGGTTCGACACTTCTTCCGGACCGGCGGTCGTGAAAAAATCGGTTTCGGTCACTTCTGTTCCAATGGGTTCCGCCACTTCTTTCAAGATGTCCCCTTCGTACACGGAATCATAAAAGGTCTCGGCCTGATCATACGCCATGGATTCGGCTTTTTCCCGGGCCAATTTTTTTCGAATCTCTTCCGTGACCTCCTCAAGACTCTGCTCCGAGGCTTGGTTGACCTTTTCCACCTTTATAATATGCCATCCGAACTGGGTCTTCACCGGTTCGCTGATTTCACCGGCTTCCATGGAGAAGGCCTTGTCTGCAAAGGGCTTGACCATCCGCTCTTTGGTGAAGGCGCCGAGATCTCCGCCTCTGTCCTTCGAAGGACCTTCGGAATACTCCCTGGCCAGTTCCGCAAAATCGGCGCCCTCTGCTCTGGCCATTTTCAGCACCTCTTCGGCCTTTTTCTTTTTTTCTTCGATTTCCTCCGCTGTGCTGTCCGGGTCGGTTGTAAACAGGATGTGGCGCGCCTCCACCGTCTTAGGCTTTTTGAACTCATCGGGATTGAGTTCATAATAATCCTTGATCTCCTCGTCTGTGACCGTCACCTCTTCCAGGTATGTATCGGGAGAAAACCGAACGTATTGGGCTTTGGCCTTGGGTTCGGTCATGTAAGCGTCCGTGTGTCCTTCGTAGTAAGTTTTGATTTCCTCATCAGACACCTCGATATCCCCATATTGGGCGGGATCGAACAAAACATAGGAGAGGTTTACCGATGCATTGTTCCATTGATACCATTCAAGCGCTTCCTCCTTCGAAACCTTTACGTTTTCAATAATAAAGGACCTCAGTTTCTGGACCAGCAGGGCATCACGCTGCAGCACCTCGAATTCTTCGGGAGACAGCCGGTTGGCGCCCAGCACCCGGGTGTAAAGCTGGGGATCAAATTGCCCGTTGTTCTGGAAGGCCGGTATCTCCTGAATGGATTCGGCCAATTCTTCATCGGAGACCCGAAAGTTGAGATCGTATGCTTTCTGCCGCAACAGCTCTTCCTCGACCAACTGTTCCATGGCCTGTCTTCTCAGCCCCAGCATCTGGATCATCTTTTCGTCCATCTGATTGCCGAACTGCTGCCGATATCTATCCACCAGATTGTTGTAGGCCTGGCGGTATTCCTCCATGGTGATGACGTCGCCGTTCACCGAGGCCATCGTATTCATTCGCTGGGATCGATAACTGCCGACCCCCCAGAAAACAAACACGATGACGATGGCCCCCAGAATGATCTTGATCAAAAAATTTCCTGCATGGTCTCGCAATAACCTGAGCATGATGTTTTTTCCTCACATCCAATAATTGATTTTCTCGCCGTGATCTCCCTTGACCGCCGGCTCTCGTGAACGGTCGAATCGAAATCGAGCATTCTTGTCGGCTCGCGTTCGAATGAAATGATTTGCCGACCTATTGCATTTGCAAAAATAATAAGTTTATTTACAATCATGAAAGTTGTCAATATCCTCCGAACCTTTGCTTTTAATTTTTTCCCGGCTTTGAAAAAAAATTATGTTGACAGGCGGAAATGATTTTGTTAAATCCCCCAGACACTTCGGGGCTGTAGCTCAGCTGGGAGAGCGCATGACTGGCAGTCATGAGGTCAGGGGTTCGATCCCCCTCAGCTCCACCAAAAAGAAATCGAAGGGTAGCCTGATTGGGTTGCCCTTTTTCATGGGGGTTCCCGGCAGCAGGCAGTTGTTTACCACGCAACCCACTCATCCTCAACCATGGCGGCGCAATCGAAATCGGCATTTATAACCGCCCGCTCAATGCCTTCCGCAATAGTTTTCGAATTTTCTCCTCATTCATGTGAATCGGATTGATCGCCATATTGGCATCGGCCAGGGCGTAAACCCTTGGCTCCAGATTGCGGCCGTCGGTGAAGGCCGCTCGAATCCGGTTTTTGATGTATCCAACCCCTTGTACGGCGATGGCGTCCAGAATGGGATGCCAGGTGGCCTGGAGCGTGGACAATCGATTTTCCACCGGGCTCCTTTCAGGATTCGGAAGTTACGGCACCGCTTCTTCGACCTTCCATTCCGCCAGATTCCTTTTTTGACTGCTGAAATCAATACCCATGAAGTAAACCTTTTTTCCGCTCCGCAGATAGGGCTCGGCATAACCCCTGTTTCGAATCTGCTGAATACCGGTCTCCGCATCCTGGTCGCATTTGAATTCCATCAGAAACACTTTGTCCGGAAAGATCACCGCCAGATCGATACGGCCCCGGCAGGTCAGCATTTCACTTCGGGCATCCATTTCGGAGGCGGACACCATTAAATAGAATAGGGTATGGAAGTAGGCCTCGTCCCTTTTGGATTCCAGAGAATATGGAATGGAAGCAAAAATCGCGATAGTGGTTTCGAAGAAAGCATCAAAATCCTCCCTTTCGAGATACCCGGTCAGCAGAGCGAATTTTGATGATTCATCGGACCTGCCGTCTTTTACCAGGGATCGGAAAAGATTTTCAAGGAAAGCATGGCGCACTTCCTGATTCGGGTAATTCAATGTATACAGCGGCTCCGTGATTTCTACGCCATGGGTTGCCGCCGTTTTCGCCAGGGTTCTTTCGAGATCCAGCTTCAGGTTCTCAGGGGTGTCATGGGTGATCCCGTTGAAGTCCATAAGAATAATCGGATAGGGCTTCCAGTCCCAGTCAGCGTGTTCCCCAATCCAAAGCCCTCGGAAGAGTTCTCTTCTCCCCTGAAAAAGACATTTGAGGGTGGACACCAGCAATGATTTGCCGAAACGTCTTGGGCGGGCGAGAAAATAGAACATGCCCTCATCGATCATTCGAAAGACGTGTCGGGTCTTGTCCACATAAAGATATCCATTTTCCCGAATGGTCTCAAATGCCTGAATGCCGATCGGCAGCTTGGCTGGCCTAGCCATGGCGCACTCCTTGGAGAAACAATAAAAAGATGTCGAACATTTTCATTTATAACAGAGATAACCGGAGGTTCAAACGGTAAATTTTTCGCCTTCCGGTAGAGAAAAGCGGATGCACCTTTCGAAGAGAAGCGCTATTCTGAGGAGTAACCGTTTCGCAATATACCATTCAGCCAATGAATACCGCATGGGGCAAGGAGCAGATAATATTCCCAGGGCGGATAGGAGAAGGATAATGTGGGAGATCAAAACCGCGCTTGAAAAAGACATTCAAGCGATCGCCCGGGATTTGGGCGGCCGGCTGGCACCCGACCGGCGGTCTGTATTAAAAGACAAGGTGGCACGCTATTTTCGAAAACCGGACCGGACCCTTTTTATCGCATTGGACGACTCCCGAGTGATCGGATTCAGCACCATCATTGAAGATCCGAAAATTAAAGGGAATTTATCCCGTAAGACGGCAGACTCCCTTCAGGGGCTTGCCATGATAACCGGTCTTCTGGTGGACGTGAATTACCGCAGGCAGGGCATCGGGCAAGCCCTGGTGCGCGCGATGGAGGAATGGGCGTTCCGTCGGGGCCGAAAAGGGATCTGGCTGGTGACCCGGCAACAGGCGGCATGGTATCGGCGCCATTTCGGATATGAGGCAATGGGAGCCATTATTTCCGAGGGCATTCAAAAAACGATAATGGCCAAGATGGAACCATGAGAATCTTACAAACTGTTGACTTTGGACGGCGATATCGAAATGAACGATGCACTGGCGGATTTCGTTCAGAATACCGCCGCCGGTTATTCGCTGATCCTGGCAGTGGGAGCCGGCACCATCAACGACTTGGGAAAATACGTCGCCGCCCGGCTGGGTATTCCCTACTGGGCTGTGCCTACGGCGCCGTCCATGAACGGGTACACCTCTTCCATCGCCGCCATCAAGATTCGAGGCGTCAAACGGACCCTTCCGGAGGCCGTCCGCTTTTCCGGTGAGCAAATCATTACCGGCGGGGACGTTTTGCCGGGGTTTGAAACCCAGGTACTTGAATTATTCGAGTGATGCCGGGGTAATCAGATTTGCAAAGTCCTTTCTTTTGAATCGCAGCCTCATTTTTGAATTCCCTCTTCTCTTCGGTACACGATCTCCCCATCCACCACGGTCATTTCAATCTCTATTTCCGGCCATTCTTCCGAGGGCGCCTCAAATAGATTTTGGCTGAATACGGTCGGGTCCGCCAGTTTGCCCGGGGTGATGGAGCCGAGCATGGTTTGCAAGACATCATCCATCCACGAGTCGATTCGGAATATTTTATTGCAATCCTTTGGGCTTACCCCTATATTAGGCATTTGGCAACTGCTGAAAAGGTAAAAGGAACGGACTCGGACAGAAGGAAAGAATCGGCGGCGAAAATGGATGAATCCCCTTCGGAATACGAACTGAGTTTTGATCGGCCGTCCGATCACACCCTTCTGATCCGGATGGCCGGACCGTGGAGGATAGGCAACCGTCTTCCGAGCCGGGAACCGGTGGTCGAGGAACTGGAGCAGGGGGTAGAGGTTCGGGAGATCGCCTTTGATACCGCGGATGTGACCGAATGGGACAGCGGGCTGCTGGCGTTTCTCACCGAAGTGAACCGCCTCGGCGAGAAACGGAACATCGATGTGCATCTGGAGGATCTTCCGAGCGGCATTCATCAGCTGCTGAAACTTGCCGCCGCGGTTCCGGAAGCAGAGGATACCGGCCGGAAGAAAAAGCCCTCCTCATGGCTCGCCCGAATCGGGCAGCGTGCCAAAAATATCGGTGATGAAACCCTCCGGTTTCTTGAATTCGTGGGAAACACTTTCCTGTCTTTTCTTCGGCTGTTTACCGGCAAAGCCCGGTTTCGGCGGGTCGACTTCTTTTTAATCCTTCAGGAATGCGGCCCCATGGCCCTTCCCATCATCACCCTGATCAGCGTTCTGGTGGGGTTGATTCTGGCATTTGTCGGAGCCATTCAGTTGGAAATGTTCGGTGCCCAGATCTACGTGGCCAACCTGGTGGGTCTGGCCATGGCCCGGGAAATGGGCGCCATGATGGCCGCGATCATCATGGCCGGGCGAACCGGCGCGGCATTCGCCGCACAACTGGGAACAATGCAGGTCAATGAAGAGATCGATGCCCTGATCACACTGGGGATTTCCCCAATGGATTTTCTGGTGCTTCCACGGATCATCTCATTGACATTCATGATGCCGCTGCTGTGCATCTATGCGGATCTGATGGGAATCCTCGGCGGCGCACTGGTAGCCGTCTTCATGCTCGATCTCAGCCCCACCGCCTACTATATTCAGACGCAGGAGGCGGTTCCATTGATCCATTTCGCCGTCGGGATCATTAAAAGCGGGGTCTTCGGCGTCATCGTGTCTGTGGCCGGATGCATGCGGGGTCTGGAATGCGGTCGAAGCGCCACCGCCGTAGGTCAGGCAACTACACAGGCGGTGGTGACCGCCATCGTCTGGATTATTGTCGCAGACGCCACACTGACCTTTATTTTCAGTCTCATGGACATTTGACGCATGGATTTAGAAGAAAAAAACGAATGACCGGTTCGGATGCATCTCCTCATATCGTAGTGGACAATCTTACCATGGCCTATGGTGATTTCGTTATCCAGCGGGATCTTAGCTTTACCATTTACCGTGGGGATATTTTTGTTATCATGGGCGGCAGCGGATGCGGAAAAAGCACCCTCATGCGCCATCTGATCGGGCTGAAAGCGCCGACCAAGGGGACCATCCGTTTTGATGATACCAGCATTTGGGAGGTTGATTCCGATGCCCGGCAGGAGATCATGCGCGGATGCGGGGTGCTATATCAAAGGGGCGCGCTCTGGAGTTCCATGACCCTGGCCGAGAACATCGCCCTGCCGCTGGGGGAATACACCGATCTCGAACCGGATCAGATTCGGCGGGTGGTCTCCCTGAAGCTGTCGCTGGTGGGGCTGGCCGGATTTGAGGAGTTCTATCCGTCCGAGATCAGCGGGGGCATGCAGAAACGGGC
>JBEPWQ010000181.1:0-7644 GCA_041642315.1 Desulfobacteraceae bacterium
CCCCGATGGAATGAATGGCCGTGGCATGGTATCGATTAAAGCTTTTACCGATGGCCTGAAGCGGCTGATCGGTATACTTCCTTGCCAGATAAATGGCGACCTGGCGGGGGCGGACAATATGTTTTTTTCGGGACCGGGAAACGATCTCCGAGGGCGTGATGTTGAAGGCTTCACACACCAGCTTTTTGATAAAATCGACCGTGATGGTGCTTTTTTGCTGAACGATGTTTTTGATGACGCTTTCGGCGAGATGAAGATCGATGGGTGTTTTCAGCAAAGAGGATTTGGCGGTCAAGCTGATCAGACCGCTCTCCAGCTGGCGGACATTTTCAGACAGCTCTCCGGCCAAATATTCGGTCACCCGAGGAGAAATTTTGCAGCCCAAGATTTCCATCTTCTTGTTGAGAATCTTAACTCGAGTCTGGAAATCGGGTGATTCAATATTGGAGATCAGTCCGCTGGCGAGCCGAGAGCGAAGCTGCTCATTGATTTTGGGGATATCCGCCGGGAGATAGCAGCTGGTGAAGATGATTTTTTTGTCGGCATTGAAAAGATAATCGAGGGCCTGAGCCAACTCAATCTGGGTGCGCTCCTTTCCGGTCAAAAAATGAATGTCCTCCATCAGCAGAACGTCACAGCGGTTCCGGTATTTCCTTTTGAACTGTTCGATCGCGTTGGTGCGAAAGGCCTGCACCATTTCATTCATGAATTCCTCCGCCGTAATATAATAGACATTTTCATTGGGAAACCGATCTAAAATATAATGCCCGATGGCCTGGGACAGGTGGCTTTTGCCCAGTCCGGTCCTGGAAAGCAAGAAAAGAGAATTCTGGCTCATCTCCTGCCGGGAGGCCAGTGAGAGTGCGGCCGAATATGCGAAATCATTGTTGTTCCCGACCACGAATCGATCAAAGGTGAAATCCTTTCGCAGCAGTTGCCCGCCTCCGGACCCATTGACCGGAATATTGGGAAGGCTTAATTGGGGCAGAACATCCGGTCTGAGCGGATCATGATCGGGATGTTTCCGGGCTTTCTCACTCTTGGGGGTGGTTTCAAGAACCAGTTTGCAAATATTCGGAGATAAATGCTTGAACAGGCTTTCGATCCGTATGCTGTAATGGTCATGAACACGCTTCCGGGAAAAAAAATTGGGGCAGGAGAGAACGACGGCATTGTTCTCACTCCTGACGAATTTCATCGGCTCGATCCACATCCGATAGCTGTGCCCGGGTATCTGTGCTTTCAAATCCGCTTTGACTTTTTCCCAAACCTTTTGCATAGAACAACAATCCCTGGGACACTGGAACAAAGGTCGCGCCCGGCAATTACGACGATTAAGGGTTAAATAGGGATAAAAAATTAGCCTGAATGGTTCTTTGACAGCGGGATTCCTAATATGAGAGCACTGAGTACGCTATTTGCCGTCTTCAGTCAAACCGGATGAATAGGGTTTGGCCTCTGTTATTCGGAACCGAAGTTTTCTTATTTATATTACTGTTTTTACTTTAATTTATTTCAAGTAACCATTCAAACGCCCCGAAATACACCTCATTCTCATACCGGTTTTTTGTCCAAACATTTTAAGTATATCCGCGCTTCCCCCAAAAAGCGATCCAAATTCAATCTAACAAAAGCTTAACAATGCTTCCAATATCGCCTTTTTTCTTTTCCGAGAGAAAATCATCTGGAAGCTCTTGCGAATAGAAGATGATTCGAATACGTTTAGGATTTGAAAAAAACCGTGGCCCGGTAGTATAACGCGTTTACTTTTACAATGGATCGGCATCGACATCCGATTCGAAACCCGGTCGGCAGAAAACACCATGACAGGCGAACATATCCATATTCGAGGGGCCCGGCAGCACAATCTGAAAAATATCGACCTGGATCTACCCCGCAATCAGCTTGTGGTTATCACCGGGCTTTCGGGCTCAGGCAAATCATCCCTGGCCTTCGACACCTTATACGCGGAAGGGCAGCGGAGGTATGTCGAATCTCTGTCTACCTACGCCCGGCAATTTTTAGAAAGGCTGGAAAAACCGGATGTGGATCTGATCCAAGGCCTTTCCCCGGCCATCGCCATCGAACAGAAGACCGCCGGCCATAATCCCCGATCCACCGTGGGTACGGTCACTGAAATACACGACTACCTTCGGCTTCTTTTCGCCCGGGTAGGGGTCCCCCACTGCCACCGGTGCGGAAAACCGATCACCGCCCAGACCCTGGACCAGATCATAGACCAGGTGATGTCCCTACCCGACCGAAGCAAAATCATCATCCTTTCCCCTCTGATCTCGAACCAGAAGGGCGGCCACGAAAAACTTCTGCAGCAGCTGCAAAAGGAGGGGTTTTCCCGGGTCCGGGTGAACGGAGACATCCAGGATATCGAATCCGTCTCCACACTCAACCGCAACCGGAAACACACCATCGAGGTCGTGGTGGACCGGCTGGTCATCAAACCGGGAATCGAAAATCGCCTGGCCGACTCTCTGGAGCTGGCCATCCATCGATCCGAAGGCCGGGTCACCATCGAACCGCTGGACGGAGAAACCCTTTTGTTCAGCGAAAGCGCGGCCTGCGTCGACTGCGGCATCAGCTATCCGGAATTTACTCCGGCCAGCTTCTCCTTCAACTCCCCTCAGGGAGCATGCACCCGGTGCGACGGCCTGGGCGCCACCACCGAGTTCGATCCCGATCTGATCATTCCCGATCCGAATCTCTCTCTGCGGCAAGGGGCGGTGGCGCCGTGGGGCAACCGCAATTCGGTGCACTTTACGGAATTCATAAGCGCCCTCACCGGCCATTACGAGGCGGATATTCATACCCCCTTTACCGATCTCCCGAAATCCGTACAAAAGGTGTTGCTGTACGGCTCCAAGGGCGAAGAGATCCCCTTTTGCTTCGAACGCAAGGGTCGGAAAATCACCTATCGAAAAGCTTTTGAAGGGATTATCCCCAAGATGGAGCGGCGCTATATCGAAACCGACTCTCCATCAACCCGGGAAGAGATTCAGCAATACATGAACTTTCGGCCCTGCCCCGAATGCACCGGGGATCGGCTCAACCCGGCCTCCCGGTCGGTCCGCGTCGGAGGGGAAACCCTGCCTCGAATCAGCCGGTTGTCGGTGGACCGGGCTTACCGATTTCTTAATGACCTCACCCGAAGCCTGACCGGAAAAACAGCGGTGATCGCTGAACGGATTCTGAAGGAAATTACGGAACGATTGGAATTTCTGCGGAATGTAGGACTCGCCTATTTAACCCTGGACCGGTCGGCCAACACCCTCTCCGGGGGCGAAAGCCAGCGCATCAGACTGGCCACCCAGATCGGATCCAAACTCACCGGTGTTCTCTATGTCCTGGATGAACCCTCCATCGGTCTGCATCAGCGGGACAACCGGCGGCTGCTTGCCACCCTAGCGGGAATGCGGGATTTGGGCAATACGGTGCTGGTGGTGGAGCATGATGAAGAGACCATTCGGACCGCCGATTATGTTGTGGATATGGGCCCCGGTGCCGGTCTGGGAGGCGGCCGGGTGGTATTCAGCGGGCTGCCCGAGGAACTCCTCACATCTGAAAATTCCCTGACAGGGCTCTATTTTTCAGGCCGAAAACGGATTTCCACCCCGGCCGAAAGACGGTCCGGAAACGGACGGTACTTGACCATTCACGGGGCTTCCCAGAACAACCTGAAAGGATTCGATGCGGCTTTTCCGCTGGGCTGCTTCATCTGCGTCACCGGGGTCTCCGGGTCGGGAAAATCGACCCTGATCCTGGAGACCCTCTACCGCATTCTGGCCCGAAAACTCTATCGCAGCCGCACCCCAGCCGGCAGGCATGAACGGTTTTCAGGCCTGGAAAGCGTCGACAAAGTGGTCCATATAGACCAGTCTCCCATCGGTCGCACCCCCCGGTCGAATCCGGGCACCTATACCGGCATTTTCACCCACATTCGGGAGGTCTTCTCCCGAACCCCCGAATCCCGAACGCGCGGATACAAACCGGGACGGTTCAGCTTCAATGTCCGGGGCGGCCGGTGCGAAGCCTGCAAGGGGGACGGGATCATCAAAATCGAAATGCATTTTCTGCCGGATATCTATGTGGCCTGCGATGTCTGCCGGGGAAAACGGTATAACCGGGAAACACTGGAAATTAAATACAAAGGGAAAAACATATCCGAGGTCCTCGATCAGACGGTCAATCAGGCACTCACGTTTTTTGGAAATTTACCGAATATCCGGACGAAACTGGAGACCCTGGTGGAAGTCGGGCTGGGATATATCCGTATCGGACAACCCGCCACCACCCTGTCGGGTGGAGAGGCCCAGCGGGTCAAGCTCGCCCGGGAGCTGAGCAGACGGGCCACCGGCCGCACCGTCTATATCCTCGACGAGCCCACCACCGGGCTTCACATCGATGATATTCGAAAGCTCCTCCATGTCCTGAATCAACTGGTGGATATGGGAAACACGGTGATCGTGATCGAACACAACCTGGAAGTCATCAAAACCACCGATCACATCATCGATCTCGGCCCCGAAGGGGGCGATGGCGGCGGCGATATCGTGGCCGCCGGAACTCCGGAGGAAGTAGCCGAGAATCCTGCCTCCCATACCGGGCGGTTTTTGAAGCCGATTCTGGAACGGGGGTACTGATGATTGGGGCAGCGGGTTTTGAAAGACCGGAAAGTTCCGACCCCAAAAAAATAGGGCCGCCCTCCCGAAGGAAGCAGCCCTATTCCATTTGCAAACCGAATTAAAATACTTTACTTGGCGAACAGCTCCGCAATAGCGCCTGCCTGAGGATGCGCATAGATCAGGATCAATGCGATAACCAGGGCGTAGATACAGAGAGACTCGATCATGGCCAGACCGATCAGCATGGTCACCGTGACTTTACCGGAGGACTCCGGATTTCTGGCGATCCCTTCCACGGCGGACTTGAGGCCCAGACCCTGGCCGATGCCGCACCCGAAGGCGGCGACGGCGATTCCGAAACCAGCGGCAGTTACACAGGCGATAAAGAATTGCAATGCTTGAGCTTCCATACTCTACTTGACCTCCTTTAGAAAAAAAATTGAGTGATGAAAATAAAACGCTTCTTCCATTGTCCCATTAATCCCATTAATCAGACACTGTATAAACGATTGTAACGATTCTCCGAATCTATTTCCGAATTAGTGGGCGTGTTCCATCGCACCGGTGAAATACATGATGGACAGAAGGAAAAACACAAACGCCTGCACCAAGGCCACGAAGATACCCAGTGCCATGATCGGAAGGGGTGCGAAAAAAGCTCCGGCCAGGCCGAAAAGAATCGCCAGCACCAATTCATGGCCCATCATGTTTCCGAAAAGCCGGAAGGAGAGCGACAGGATACGGGCGATATGGCCGATGAGTTCGATCGGAAAGATGATGGGAACCATCCACCAGACCGGCCCCAGAAAATGCTTAATGTAGCCGGCGCCGTGGTATTTGACCCCGATCACATGGGTAAACACCACCACCACCAGTGCGCAGGAGAGGGTGGTATTCAGGCTGGCCGTGGGCGGAAAAAAACCGGGCACCAGACCGACCAGGTTGCATACAAAGATATAGATGAAGATAGTGGCCACGATGGGGAAGAGCCAACGGCCCTCCTCGCCGGTGATCTCGACCATGAAGTCTTCGATGCCCGCCACCATGATTTCAAAAAGATTCTGCATTTTGGTAGGGATCAACCCCATCCCCTTGGATGCGAGAAATCCCAGGCTGATCAGCAGAATCATCACCACCCAGGTATAGATGACATGGGGATACGCATGGGCAAAATGGGCCACACCGCCGCCGACGAGATCAAACAATTTGACGAAGAAGAGATAGGGATGTTCCACCTTACACTGCCTCCTTGAAGAAAAGATTTTTGAATTCGAACACCGTGGCAAGCATAATACTCACCACCACTACCGACAGGCCGACAAACAGACCCAGAGGATGTACATAGTGGTTGGAGATCAAAAAGAATATGATCAAACCGCTTACGAGAAAGCGGAGGTAATACTTGGCCAGGATGATATTGTGACTGGTGAGTCGAGAGGGGGTGAACGCCTTTTTCAGGGTACGGTACAGAAGATGGAAATTGACGGTGACGATGAGACCGCCGAAAACGATGCCGCGGGCAAAGGCCGGGTCCATCATCAGATACCCGGCGACGCTCACACTCGAAAAGAGGAGCCAGTTGGTGATTGTGACGAATTTTAGAAGGCGTTCTTGGATATTCAAACCGCTATTTTTCCCAGTCCAGTTTTCTGCTTTTCTTGATAGCCAGTCCGATGTTTCTGTATCCGGCGGCGATTCCCATCCCTAAAAAAATAAACGTGAGCCAGGGGTGGGTTCCAAAGCGCCCGTCAAGATATAGGCCGATCCCCAGTCCGATGAAGATGGAGAGGGCGACCGCGAATCCGATGCTGCTGTAGTATGCCAGCTCTCTGAAGTACTTGACGTTTTTCTTATCGCTCATTTATGGGAAATTCTCATCAACCTTAAGGTTCGCATGATTAGCACAGGGTCTTGGGCAAGTCAATGAAAATCGAGATCAAAATACATATTCAAAGGTTGAGCCGGTCCGCCTCGAAAACCGGCCCGTCGATACAGGCGTGCAGGTACTTGCCCGGATCGCTCCCCTCCACCGCGCATCCCAGGCAGGCACCCATGCCGCAGGCCATGAGGGCTTCGATAGAGACCTGGCAGGGCACTTGGTAACGACGAGCGATTCGGGCGGTGGCGCGAATCATGGGCAGGGGGCCGCATGCATACATTCGGTCCGGAGCACGCTCGGCCACCGCGCTCTCCAGAGGGGTCGTGACCAGGTCCCGGAGCCCTGCGCTGCCGTCTTCGGTGGTAAGGTGAACCGTCCGCATGCCGACGCTGAAAAAATCGTTCATGCATAATAGATCATCCCGGGATCGCCCCCCGATAAAGACCCGGCTCTCGGCCAGGTCCACCCCGGATTGTTCCAGCGTGGCGGTAAGAAAGAACATGGGTGCGACCCCGATGCCGCCCGCGACAATAAAAACCCGCCGGGTTTCCGCCGGTATTTTAAAATAAGTCCCCAAAGGCCCCAGAAGATCCAAAATATCTCCCTTGCGGCAGAGGGCGAGCTTTTCCGTCCCGGCTCCGACCACCTTGTAGAGCAGTTCAATCCCCGAAATCCGGCCTTCATGAACAATCAACCGGTGAATGGAAAAGGGGCGGCGAAGCAGCGGGGCCATGTCATTCGGAAACCGGACCATGACGAACTGGCCCGGTTTCGCCCGGGAATAACCGGTATCGGCTTCTATTCCCATGCGATAGTAGCCGGAGCATTCCATCGCGTTCCACAGAACCTTGACGCTTTCCTGAAACATTATTTCTCTTTTCCTGCCCTCTCAGGGCCTTTTCCGCCGGGAATTTCTCCGGTTTCAACCGCAATCAGGTCCCCGACAAAACTGCCCACGATCACCTCACTCTCGATTCGAACCAGAAGCCGATTCGAATCCGCCGTTACCCAGAGCCGTACTTCGGCATCGTCACTCTTTTCAAAAACCCCGCGCACATGTTCAAGCTTCGGTTTCAATAAAAAGGTGTCATACCGCTTTTCGCCTACCGTTATGATTTCCCGCTTCAC
>JBEPWQ010000182.1:0-7585 GCA_041642315.1 Desulfobacteraceae bacterium
ACCCTGTCGATGAGTTTGAGAATCAGGGGGGCGTAAAGCAATAAAATGTTGGCGTAGTACTTCTTGGCATGATCCATCACCGTGTCGCCCAGAGCATCATCGAATTCTTCGTGGCCGGCGTAGTGCTGCCCGAAGGCATCGCTCGAAAACAGGATCTTGTCCTCTTTCACCAGGGTGAACATGCTGTCGGGCCAGTGGAGCATTCGGGTTTCCAGAAAGGTGAGGCTTCTTTTGCCCAGAGAGAGTTCGCCGCCGTCTTCCACCGCTTGATAGTTGAGGTTTTGAGGAAAGTGGCGAGAAAGATTGCGCCGGCCCATCTTGGAACAGTAGATCGGCTTTTCGAGACCGATCTTCTCCATCACCAGGGGCAACGTCCCGCTGTGATCCATTTCGGTATGGTTGCTGACCACCAGATCGATTTTGGCCGGATCGATTATCTTTGCGATATGCCGCAGCATCTGATCCTCGAACCCTTTTTTGACCGCATCGATCAGGGCGACTTTTTCATCCAGAATCAGAAATGCGTTGTAGCTGGTGCCCATGTGGGTGGAATAGCCGTGAAAATCCCGGATATTCCAGTCGATGACCCCGACGTCGTAAATTCCGTCTGCGATTTCCATCGGTTTCATGATTCATCCTTCCGCTTTCGGGTTTTGAGGGCAAGCGCCTGTCTGATAGGAAACCGAGACTGAAACGCCCTTTTCCGACCCGGTGAAATAAACCGGGCCGGGGGAAAAGGGCGTTTCGGTCGCTCGTTAAAACTAAGCCTGATGGCCGGAATGTCAACGGCTACTCTTTTTCGAAGTCCTCCTTGGCTGCGCCGCAGATGGGGCAGGTCCAGTCACCGGGAATGTCTTCGAAGGCGGTTCCGGGTTCGACGCCGTTGGGCGGATCTCCCTCCGCCGGATCATACACATAGCCGCAAACCGTACACACGTATTTGTCCACTGTTTCCTCCTTGCTTGAATTGGTTTAAGGTTGATAGATCATGTAGGAATCATAAACTCTTGATCAGCTGAATCACCCGTTTTTCGATGTCGTCCCGAACGGTGCGCATATAATCCAGGTTTTTTTCGGCCGGATCGGGCAGATCCCAGTCCTGATGCTCGGCACCGGACACGGAGGGGCAGGCTTCGCCGCATCCCATGGTGACGATCAGTTCGGGTTTCGCTTCCTCGAGCGCCTGGTCAATGGATTGTGGGATACGAAAGCCCATATCGATGCCCTTTTCGGCCATCACCTTTTCCATATTCGAGTTGATCTTTTCGGCCGGTTCGCTGCCGCCGATGATCACCTCTACATGCTCTCCTCCCAGATACTGCGCGAAGGCCCCGGCCATCTGGCTTCGGCAGGCGTTTTCCCGGCAGGCGAAGAGAATCCGCTTTCGTCCGGCGTAGGGCTGGAGGAGTTTTTCCACCGCCGCGTCGACATCCGCCTTTACCGTCGGGTGTTTGCCCATGTCTCCCTTTTGTTCGATGCCTCGATAATAGAGGCTTCCCTCAAAATCCGCGCCCACCGCATCGAAAAAATAGGTGGCGGTGAGTTCGATTCCGGTAAACAGATTTTTACCCCTGGTCGCTCCCTGTGCGAGAATAAACCCCCGCCGCATGGACCGTTTGGGATCGGAAAGGCCAAGCCGGTATTTTCGCGCCCAGAGGGTCTGGGTACGGTCGATCAGGGCCTTGAACTGAGCCGGCACGTTATAAAAAAAGACCGGTGCGGCCGGCACGACCACATCCGCCCGGCGGAGCAGAGAATAAATCTCCGGATCCATGTCGTCTTTGATAGGGCAGAACCCCTTCTTTTCGCAGGTCGTGTATTCCATGCACGGTTCGATGTGCTGATCAATTACCGTAATGACCCGAGTGCGGGCACCTTGCTTTTCCGCCGCTTTCATGAAGGTCTTCAGCAGAAAATCGGTATTCCCTTTTTTGCGCGGGCTTCCTTGTATTCCAAGTACCAGCATAAGGTTTTCCTTAATCTTTGTCGTGGCACTGCGTGCAGGAGATTGGACCGGTCTGTTTGCCTGCCCGTTTCATCTCCCGGTGACACTTGACGCAATGCTTGTTCATGATTTCTTTGCTTTTGAGTTTTCCCTGGTCGATCAGCTCCTGAATGGAGCCTATCTTTTGAGGAAAAAGATCGTGGCATACTTCGCATTTCTGTTCCAGGGCCGTTTGATGCAGCCGATGGGGAAAGGAGACATTCCCGGTCCGGCCCCCCTCCAGCACCATTTCTTCGGGACCGGTGTTCTGCTGGGCCGCGACCGAAAGGCAGATCAGAAAGACGGCCCCGAACGCCATCAGCCATACCCATCGGGTTCTTGCTTGCATGTTAATAGGCCTCTTCCATTTCGAGATCCGCTTCAGTGACCTTGTCTTTGAACAGATAATAGGTCCATACCTGATAGGCGAGAATGATGGGGATGAAAATCAGCACCACCGTCAACATGATCTTGAGGGTCAGCGGGCTGGAGGAAGAATTGAAAGCGGTGAGGCTGTAAGCCGGATTGATGCTGGAGGGCAGAACCTTCGGAAACAGCCCGATGAAACCGAAAAACATGCAGCAGAGGATGGTCAGGGCCGAGGAAAGCCAGGCGGTGAAATAGGATTTCCGGATCAGAAAGATCTTTGTCTGAATAAACAGCCCCAGGTTCAGCAGTATCAGCAGAAAAAGCACCGGATTGGCATAATAGTTGGCGTAAAGCTGAGTCTTGAGCTTCGTGGCGATCAGGAAAAGCAGCGCCACAGCCAAACTCAGCCACCAGAGGCCGTTGGCCAGAAGATCGGCGCGCTTTTCCAGGTCCCCGGGGGCCTTGAGGGCCAGCCAGATGGCGCCGTGCTCCATGAAAAGAACCAGAAAGAAGATACCGCCCAGGAGACCGTAGCCGCTGAGCAGCGAGAACAGGTTGCCGTGATAGACCCCGTTCTGATCCAGTGGAATGCCCTGGAAGATGTTGGCGAATGCCACTCCGAACAGGACCGCCGGGGCCACGCTGCCGACGAAGATGCAAAGGTCCCAGAACCCGCGCCATCCCTCATCCTCCACATGATGACGAAATTCAAAGGCCGCCCCTCTGAAGATCAGGCCGAACAGGATCAGGAGCATGACCGCATAAAACGAGGAGAACATGGTCGCATACAGAATGGGGAAAGCGGCGAAGGTGACCCCGCCGGCGGTAATCAGCCATACCTCATTGCCGTCCCACAGCGGCCCCATGGAGTTGATCATCACCTTTTTTTCGGTTTCGGTGCGTCCCATGAAAGGCAGCAGGGTACCGATCCCGAAATCATATCCGTCGGTCATAAAAAAGATCGCCCACAGGAGCGCCCAGAGAAAAAACCACGTAATCTGTAAATCCATTTTTCGTTACCTCCGCTATGCAGTTTCAGGGGACCCGACAGGTTCAGGTCCGTTGACGGCGATTTTGGTGATGAGATAGAAGCCGATCGCACCCAAGACTCCGTAGACCAGGATAAAGGCGGTCAGGCTGATGCCGACCTGAGAGGCGGTAATGGGCGAAACCGCATCCGAGGTCTTCATCAGCCCGTAAACGATCCAGGGCTGTCGGCCCACCTCCGCCACTACCCATCCCAGCTGGTTGGCGATATAGGGCAGCGGAATGGAGACGATCATCAGCTTCAAAAACAGGGGGGATTCGGTCAACCGGTCTTTCAGGAAAAAACCGATGACGGTGATCAGGATGAAATACATGCCGAGAATCACCATTCCCTTAAAAGAATAGGCGGTCAGCAGCACCGGGGGACGTTCGTCCCGTGGAAAATCCTTGAGGCCGCGGACCTCCGCGTCGATGTTCTTGCGGGCAAGAAGACTCAGCATGCCGGGGACGGCTCCGATTTCAATCAGATTGCGTTCGTCCTTTTGGCTGGGCCAGGTAAACAGGTAGAGCGGGGCCCGGTTCGTGGTTTCCCACAAGGTTTCCATAGCCGCCAGTTTGGCGGGCTGCACTTTGCCGACTTCCGAGGCGTGGAAATCGCCCTCCACCGCCACCACGACGGACGCGATCAACCCGATAACCAGACCGGTTTTGAAGGATCGGGTGAAAAAAGTGACGTTCTGCTTTTTCAGCAAATGATAAGCGCTGATGCCCATAACGAAGAAGCCGGAGAGAACGAATGCGCCGGCCAGAACATGGACCAGCTGCAGCAGGGCGAAGGTATTGGTCACCACGGCCCAGAAGTCGACCAGTTCGGCCCGGCCGTTTCGAATATCGAACCCGACCGGATGCTGCATCCAGCCGTTGGCGATGATAATCCAGACGGCCGACATGCTTCCGGCGGCGGCGATCAGCCACATGACCGTGGCGTGGGCCTTTTTGGAGATCTTGTTCCATCCGAAGATCCAGACCCCGATCAGGGTCGATTCCAGAAAGAAAGAGGTGGTGGCTTCAATGGCCAGAAGAGAGCCGAAGATGTCCCCCACATAGGCGGAGTATCGGGACCAGTTGGTTCCGAACTGGAATTCCAGGGTGATGCCGGTGACCACTCCCAGAACGAAGTTGATCAGGAACATCTTTCCCCAGAATTTGGTCATGGAGAGGTAGGTCTCATCTCCGGTGCGGACATATTTGGTTTCCATATAGGCGACCATGAATGACAGCCCGAGTGTCAGCGGAACGAACAGAAAATGGAACATGGTGGCGGCCGCAAATTGCAGGCGCGAAAGCAGCACAGCATCCATAGATTTCTCCTTGCTTCAGTATAAACGGATTCCCGAACAATCAGAGGCGACTGAACCAGAGGCGATTGAACCATTTAAAATCTGCCTGCGCGGAATTGCCGGACCTGTTTTCGAAAAAAATAGTGCAGAAAAGATTTTTCGAGGTCGACATTCAGGCACAGGCAGATCGGCTACGGCCAAAAAATCAATGCCGTCATCGGCGGGCGTGCCGGTTGTTCGAACCGGTTACCGTGAATCGGTCTTTTTGGCGCTGGCATCCAGGGAGCACTGGGTAAAGTCGATTTCCTTGCCGCACTTGTCGCATTTGTGGGTGCGGTCGAATTCATCGGAGAAGATCTCTTTTTCTTCGCCGCATTCGGGGCATTTGCAGGAAAAGGCTTCCAGGTTTTTGAAGTTCTCGAATCCGGGGCAGTGTTGCGGGGTCGTCGTGTTTGCCATAACTTCCTCCCATTGCAAGATTGTGGTTGTTGGTTTTAACTGGATTCTTTCCTCAAGAACCCAGTTTTGCGGTGATCTTCTTTCCGTATTCCTGGGCCATTGAAATGCCGCCGCCCAAAGACGCCGACTTCAACATGAGCGGACCGTCCACCATATCCATCTTGAAGATGTTCTCCATGGTGCCGAAAATCCGCTCCGGCGCCTCTCCGCTCCAGCCGTGGGCGCCGAAGGAACCGCCGACTTTTCCTTCCAGATCTGCCTTTTCGGCCAGAAACAGAAGGGTTTTCATCTTGTCCAGCATTTGGCCATGGTAGGTCGAAGAACCCAGAACCAGGGCATCATAGCCTTCCAGATCCGATTCGCTTTTGATCTCTTTGACATCCACCACCTTGGCTTCCATTCCGGATATCCGGATCCCCTCGCCGATCAGATTTGCGATCTCTTCGGTTTCACCGGTGCGGGAAGCGTAAACAATCAGGACTTTTGGCATTTTCTCTCCTTTGCTTGATCCTTTCATTCTATTTGATCCGCTTGTCCTATTTGATCCTCTTGTCTACCGCTTCCTTTTGGCAGTCCGGGGTATAACAGGTGTTGTTCAAGAATTCGCATTTCTCCTGACAATTCGGGCATTTTTCAGGAGGTGCATCCGCATTCAGAGTATACCCACAGTTTTGGCACTTCCAGCTGGTCATGGAATCACCCCCTTTCACGGATTAAAACCGAAAAAAAGCCGCGCTACAGGCAGATTGCGCCGTGTGGTGAAACCGTTGCCCATAGGGTGGCCCTTTGAAAGTAAATAATGCACAATTCGGTCGAAAATTCAAGTGTCAAGATACCTCTGTTTCGCGACCCGCCGCTGTCGGTCCCGAATTACGAGTAAAAACCCGCTGTCATCGCCCTCGGATATTGTCGAACCGAAGGTTCGAACTGAATCTATCTCTTTTTATATAATCCAAATTCATGTTTTAAGCAAGTCGTGATCAAGGCCCGCCGGAACTTACCCTCGAACGATCTATGAGAAGTTCCGTCGCCGGACACCCCCATTATCCGCAACAGAGATGAGGCTCGAAAAATAACTTGAGGTTCTTTGCACGAATGATTAGGGTACATTTTTTGAACCTCGTCCCGTGAAAAGGTTTTCTATGAATTCGACCGAATTGTTCCATCTTCTGATCAAAACCAATCCTTTTGAAATTCTCGAACCCGACATCCTGAAAGCCTTGTCCGCCAAAATGACGGTCAGGGTTTTCGAGCCCAATACCTATGTGTACAAGCAGGATGACCCCAGCCGGGACGCCCTCTTCATTATCGCCTCCGGGTTGGTGGAACTGACCCTCACGGATGACCGGGGAATGGAGACGGTGGCGGGGCTGAACCGGGCCTATGATTTTTTCGGGGAAACGGTGGTGCTGTCCCGGGAACGGTATCCAACCTCGGCACGGGTCAAGGAAAAACTGACCTGTGCCCTGATCTACCGAAGGGAGTTGGAAGAATTGATGTATGGATATCCCGATTTCTGCGGTTTTTTCAACACCCTGCTGACTGAACGGTTGCGCCTGCTGTATGGAGAAATACTGGCGGAGCGCTCCATGGAGGGGTTTGCACGGATTCGGGGGGTCGACACCAGTCTGTTTCGAAAGCGGGTGAGCGAGATCATGTCTTATCCGGTGGTGACCTGCCGCACCGATGATTCGGTCACGGCCGCCTCCCGGATTATGGATGAGAAAGGCATCAACGCCCTGGTCGCTCTGGACCGGACCCGGCGGCCCCGGGGAATTCTGACCGAAAAAAACCTGGTCAAATACCTGATCGCTCAGCAGATCTATCCGGTGGAGACCTGCCGGGTGGAAAACATCATGCACAGCAATCTGATGGCCATCAAACCCCAGGACTTCATCGGCAAGGCCCTGGTGGCCATGATGCGGAGCAAGACCAAGCACCTGATCGTGCTGGAGCGGGGGGACCCGGTGGGGATTATCTCCATGTCCGATCTGATCCGGACCCAAAGCGCGGGCACTCTGGTGCTGACCCGGGACATCGAATCCCAGCCGGACCTCAACGGGTTGATTCTGGTGAGTCGGGAAATTCAGGATATCCTCAGCGCCATGGTCGCGGAAAACGCGACCGTGGAAGAAATTTTCGACGTCATGTCGGAACTGTATGAGCGGCTCACCCGACGGGTCATTCAGCTTTCCGAGGAGCGCATGAAGCTGGACGGATGGGGCCCGGCCCCCGTGGAATACTGCTGGATCAACATGGGCTCCTCGGCCCGGTATGAGCAAGCCTTCGGCGCGGACCAGGACAACGCCCTGATCTACGCGGACCCGGACCCGGAAAAGACCGAAGCGGCGGATGAGTATTTCAGACGGCTGGCCGATTTGATCGTGAAGGGGCTTGCCCGGTGCGGGTTTTCCGAATGCGCCCGGGGGGTCATGGCCAACCGGGC
>JBEPWQ010000183.1:0-7584 GCA_041642315.1 Desulfobacteraceae bacterium
GGCTTTCCGCCCCTGCATCCCTGCAGGTTTGGAGTTTATTTTCGAGCTTTGAAAATATAAAGAACCTCTCCGGGGGCTGGACCCCGGAGAGGCATTAGCGCAGGCAGGTAAAATGCATTCAGCACCTCATCAAAAGGCCGTTCAATCGCTCAATGTTTTCTAAATGAATAATCGGTTTGTCATACTTGAAAGAAAATATCAACTAATTCCTAAATGGGCGGAAAATGCCGGAGATCAATGAAAGACTTGGTGGTTCTGGCCACCGGCGGGTTCGGCAGCGATCTCGCCTTTCGCATGCGGCAGAACCCGGTCCTTGACGCTCGGGTAGGCTCTACCAACTACCCGGGGCCACCGCCGAGGGGTTGGTTGCGGCACTGAAACTCCATGCCGCGGTTGTGCACCTGTCCTATATTCAGAAGGCCTCTGGAGCTGCGCCGACGAGGCGGGATACGGCGTCGGCTCCCGTTCTGCAGCCTATGAGGTTGTACATCGCCGGCATCCTGGTGGATCCTGCCACCGGCGGCCGCATCGTCAACGAATGAGCCGATCGAAGAGCTCGTTCGGATGCCATCTTCTTCAAGACTTATGTGATTGATCACGATAATTAGTTGAAAAGCAGCAATTTTTCTGCACAATATCTGGGGGAGAGGTAAGGAACCCCCTCAGATATCGTAGCAGATTGACCAGGGGGTTCCTGCCCGAACTTCTACAAAGAAAGGGCAGAAAAATGCTACCGGAAATCCTGCAAAAAGCCAATCTTTTTTCCCTCCTGTACCGGATCGACCAGGATCTTGCCGAAAGCGTGAAGGCAAAGAAATGCGCTTTTTTCTCAATCCCGGTTGGATAATTCCAACTACTTGCGCAAATCGCGGGGCGGTCCTGCCGATATCGATGAGGCTCACCTGGTTCGATTCAGCCTGTGCTGCAGCCGGCAAGGGTGCCGACGCCGCACCTTGCCGCCGTCAACCCGTTTCGATGGAAGACGGGTTTATTGGAGATGCATCATCCTTGTTGTGATGGCCCTCAGGCAGAACCAGGCTGAAAGCAACAGTATCGGCAGGCTTCAACGGATGTTTTCGATTTCCCGCCAGACGATCACCCGCTGGATTCGGTATTTCAGCGAGGCGTTTCCCGCCGGCGAGCAGTGGAAGCGTCTCCGGGGCAGGCTCGTCGCCGGCGTGGAGAACAGCCGCCTGCCGGGGGATTTGCTGAACCGATTTATGAAAGGTTTCACCCGCCGGAAACGGCACTGGTCAAATGCCTGCAATTCATGGCCGGCTGATCAGGATCGATCACGAAAAACGGCGTTTGCCCCGCGCCCCGCAAAAGATGGGGCGTATTCAACAGGCCGGAAGTCGTCTATGCATAGGGCTCCATCCAAAAAGATACGAGGGAAGCCTTGGGAAAAAGTCTGACTCAGCCAGCGAAGGTCATTCGATTGGAACAGAGATCAGCGTAACCCTTTACCGGCTTTTAAAGAGCCGGGGTCGCCGAAAAAAAGGTGTCCGGATCGAGTGTCCGGACCAATAAAAAAAGGGTTACGCAATGTAACCCTTTGATATTCTTGGCGTCCCCAAGGGGATTTGAACCCCTGTTGCCGGCGTGAAAGGCCGGTGTCCTGGACCAGGCTAGACGATGGGGACGGATGCCAAAGTGGGCCGTGTTGGGCTCGAACCAACGACTCTCTGCTTAAAAGGCAGATACTCTACCGACTGAGTTAACGGCCCGTAGCAGCGATTCCCGCCAAATGAAAAATTATTTATACTCAGAACGGATGGGGTTGTCAACAGAAATTTGAATTCGAAATTCTTTTTTTTCAACTTTTTTTTATTTTTGTATCTACCTGATTTTACAATCTATTTCCTCTTATTTGCGCCAGAACTCCGGCACCAGCAGAATGATCACCGTATAAATCTCCAGCCGGCCCAGCAGCATGCACCAGATCAGAAGCCATTTACCGGCAGTGGGAATGCCGGCGAAGTTCTCGGCAGGTCCCACCATGCCGATGCCCGGGCCGATATTGCCGATAGTGGCGGCCACGGCGCCGAAGGCGGTGAGCAGGTCCACCCCGATCCCGGCCAAAAGGACGGCGCAGAGGCCGTACAGAATCATATACAGGGCCAGAAACCCGAGGACACTGCGCATGACGTCTTCCGGCACCGACTTGCCGGCGATCTTGACATGGGTCACCGCATGGGGGTGGATAAGCGCAAACAGCTCCTTATAGCAGTATTTGAAACAGAGCATGATCCGCAGGCACTTCATGCCGCCGCCGGTGGAGCCGGCCGATCCGCCGATGAACATGCAGATCAGCAGAATGATCTGGCTCATGGCCGGCCATTGCTCGTAGTCGGCCGTGGCATATCCGGTGGTAGTGAGAATGGAGGCGATCTGAAACGCCCCATACCGCACCGCACCGCCGATGGTATCGTAGACCGTGCCGAAAATATCGAAGCTGACCACCGCCGTCAGCACCAGCACCAACCCCAGAAAAAACCGGCATTCCGAATCCTTCCAGAAGGCCAGGGTCTCCCCCCGAAGCACCTGGTAGTGAAGGGAAAAATTGATTCCGGCAAAAATCATAAAGACAATGAAGACGGTATCGAAATAGACGCTGTCGTAATGGGCGACGGAGGTGTTCTTGGTGGAAAACCCGCCGGTGGGCATGGTGGTGAAGGCGTGATTGAGGGCGTCGTAGAAGTCCATGCCGCCGATCATGAGCAGCACCACCTGGGCAGCCGAAAAACCGGCATACACCTTCCAGAGGATCATGGCGGTGTCCCGAATCCGGGGCTTGAGCTTGTCCGGCACCGGGCTGGGCACCTCAGCCTTGTAGAGCTGCATGCCGCCTACCCCGAGAAAGGGCAGAATGGCCAGGGAAAGCACGATAATCCCCATGCCCCCGAACCACTGAATAATCGACCGCCAGAAAAGCAGCCCTTTGGAGACCGACTCGATCTCCGATAAAATAGAAGAACCGGTGGTGGTAAACCCGGATACCGATTCGAAAAAAGCGTCGGTGAAGGGGCCGAATTCACCGCTGAAATAAAACGGCAAGGCCCCGAAAAAGCCCACGGCGATCCATCCCAGGGCCACAATGGCCATGCCCTCCCGCTGGCTGATATACTCGGTCTTTCCCCCGGATCGGCCGATCAGATAGAGCAGTCCGCCGAATCCGACCGTTATCCCGATGGACTTGAAGAGCGGATAGACGCTGTCTTCCCGATAGATCAGGCCCACGATCAGGGGAAGGGACATAAACAGGCCCAGAAAAAAAACCAGCACCCCCACCACTCTCAGGATGGTCCGCCAGCGCACCTAAAAATACTCCAGCTTGACTGCCAAGATCCTTTCGATTTTGGGAATGGCCTCCCGTTTGGCGAAGATGACGATACGATCGTTGGGTTTTACAATGCTGTCGCCGGTAGGAATAATTACATGCTCATCCCGCAGAATGGCCGTGACCAGCACCCCCTTGGGAAAGGAGATGTCCTTGAGCGGTTTGCCCACGAGGTCGGAGGTTTCCATGGCCACCGCCTCCATCACCTCGGCCTCCTCCCCCTTGATGGAGACCGCCGACAGGACCTTGCCCCGGCGGATATGCTGCAAAATGGTGTTGATGGCCGACAACCGAGGGTCCACCACCTGTTCGATGCCGATGGTCAGCATCAGCGGAAAATAGCTGAACTTGCTGATTTTGGTGATGCTCTTTCGTGCCCCCAGGCGCTTGGCCAGCAGCGAAGCAAGGATGTTTGTCTCTTCGTCGCTGGTGAGGGTGACCACCAGATCGACATCCTGTATATTCTCCTCCCGCAGCAGGTCCTGATCCGACCCGTCGCCGCACAGCACCACCGTCTTGCGGAGAATATCGGCCAGTTCGGTGCACCGGTCGGCGCTTTTTTCGATGATCTTGACCGATAGCGATTTTTCCTCCAGCCGCTGGGCCAGCCGGGTGCCGATGCGTCCGCCGCCGATGATCAAGACCCGTTTGACCGGTTCGCCGTGCTTGTCAAAAGCCTTGAGGGTGTTGAGCATCTGGCCCTCTTCGCTGATGAAATAGACCAGGTCCCCGGCCTTAAGCCGGTCGTTGCCGGTGGGGATGATCAGCCGTTCTTCTCGAAGGATGGAGGCGATCAGGGGCCGGGCTCCCTTGATCTTGGCGCCGAGTTCATGAAGCCGGACCCCGGCCAGCGGGTTGTTTTCACCCAGGCGAATGCCGACCAGCTTGACCCGGCCGTCAGCGAACTCGCCCACATCCACCGCGCCGGGCACGGCCATCAATCGCTCGATGGTCTTGACCACCTCGACTTCCGGGTTGATGACCGTCTCTATATGGGGCGGATTGTCCCGAAAGATCTCGTGGTATCCGTCATAATCGGCATCCCGGATCCGGGCCAGCTTTTTGGTGGTGGGAGAGAGGGTGTCCGCCATGAGGCAGGCCACCAGGTTGGTTTCGTCCCGATTGGTGACCGCCAGGAGGATCTCCGCCTCCCGAATGCCCGCATCCTCCAGCACCACCGGGCTGCTGCCGGAGCCGAGGATGGTCTGCACATCGATGCTGTCCGATACCCGGCGGACGGCCGTCGGATCGGTGTCCACCACCACCACCTCCTTGTTTTCCCGGGTGAGGTGGCTTGCGATATGGAACCCGACCTCGCCGGCCCCCACGATGATGATCTTCACGTGGCAACTCCTTCATTCGATGGATTGGCTGAATCGGGCATGGGTGTACTATAGCCGGTGGGATGTGTCAATTGCGGACTTGATCACAGAAAACGGATCAGCAGGATCAGAGCCATTATGGCCGGCAGCACTAACCAGTCACGCCGGTGCCAGGTCAGATCCGGACCGGTGCGATCTTCGGAATAGCAGCGGGCCTCCATGGCGATCACCAGCTGGTCGGCGTCCTGAAAGATCCTGCGCATGAGCGGCACGGCGAAGGCGGTCAATCGAAAGACAGGATTCTTCCGAGCCTCGATCCCCCGGGCCCGCTGGGCGTCGCCGGTTTCCCGGGCCTGGCGGGCGATCACCGGAATGAAACGGACCAGCAGGCTGACCATAGTGGCCACCCGCTTTTCGGGAATCAGGGGGACGGGACCCAAAAGCCAGACAATCGTAGCACGGACCTCCGCCGGGCGGGTGACGGCCACAAAGATCAGACCCCAGAGAACCACCACCAGCAGGCGGCCCGATATCAAGAGCCCTTCAAAGAGCCCTTCCCGGGTCACCGTCACATCCCAGACCGACCCTACAGGGGTTCCCGCTGCTGAAAAGGCCCGGGCCAGAAATACCAGGGTCAGCAGAAACAGAAGGTATCGAATCTCTCGAATAACTGCGGACAGGGACCAATGGATAGGCCGAAGGGCGGCCAAGAAAAGCAGAAACAGGACGGCCAGTCCGGAGAGATCCGCCCCCAGGCTGCCGATGCTGATCAGGATCAAAGAGATCAGTTTTGTGCGGGGATCCAGCCGGTGAAGGAGGGACCGGCCGGACCGGTATCCAAAGGCGGTCAGCTCAGCCATGAGTCGAGCGGGAGCCCCTGCCGCGAGGCCCAGGGTTCCCGCACCCCGAAGGCGTCGATCCCCTTGACCGTGGTTTCAGGTGGTCCGTCCCGACGAATGCGTCCGTCTCCCATCACCACCAGCCGATCGGCATGGGCCAGGACCTTTTCCAGATCATGGGTAGTCAAGATCAAGGTGTGGCCGTTGCGGTGAAGGGATAGGATCTGTTCCAGCACATCCCGGACCCCGGGGTAGTCGAGGTTGGAAAAGGGTTCGTCCAGAACCAGAATGGGCGAGCGCATGGCCAGAATCCCGGCGATGGCCACCCGGCGCTTTTCCCCGCCCGAGAGGAGATGGGGCCGCTGGTCGGCCAGATGGGTCATGCCCACCGCGGCCAGGGCCGCAGTGACCCGGTCGTGAATCTCGGAACGGTCCAGACGAAGGTTCTCCGGTCCGAACGCCACATCATCATAGACCGTCTCCCCCACGATCTGTGCGTCGGCGTCCTGAAAGACCATCCCCACCATCCGCCGGGCCCGGGCCGGGTTTCTGGCCACAGAGACGCCGTCCACCCGAACCCTGCCGGTCCGGGACAGGATCAATCCGTTGAGGTGGCGCAGCAGGGTGGTCTTGCCGCACCCGTTGGGGCCGGCGATGACCACGAATTCGCCTGCATTCACCGACAAATCGATGCCGGAAAGGGCCGGGGTGCCGTCGGCGAAGCGGTGTCGGAGCCCCTCAACCTCGAGAATAGGCATCCGCGCCTGCATCCTGAAATTTCCCCTGAATCACCGGCCGCAGGGTCTTGGCGATGGGCACCGCCGCGATGATTTTGAGGACGTCGCCCGGCAGAAAGGGCACCATCCCCGCCGCCGCCGCCTTAGACCACCCCATGCCGGTCACCACCTTGAGCCAGGAGACGCCGCAGGCATAGAGCACCACCGTACCGCAGATCATGGCCAGAACGTCAAACGGGATGCGCCCTTTGGACCGCTCAGCGATAAAGCCGATGAGAAACACCACCGGGAGATATCCGACCAGATACCCGCCGGTGGGCCCAAGGATGCGGCCGATACCCCCGGCCCCGCCGGCAAATACCGGCAGCCCCAGAGCCCCGGCCAGAAGGTAGACCCCCACGGCGGCCAGTCCCCAGCGGCTCCCCAGCAGAAGCCCTGCGACCATGACGAAGAGGTTCTGAAGCACGATCGGCACCGGCCCGACGGGGATGGCCAGATAGGCCCCCGCGGCGATCAGGGCGGCGAAAAGGGATGCGTACACGGTCAGGTGAAGCTGCTGCGACTGGGTCATACAATTGCCTCCGAAGTATCAATCCGCCCCGCCTCCCTACCAAAGGTGCGGGGCGGGGTTGTGTTGGAAAAATCAGGGAATATCCAGAAAACAGTCTCCGTAGAGCACCCGCCGAGTGGTGCCGTCCGCCTGCTCCAGGATCAAAGCCCCGTCCGGGGCCACATCCACGGCCCGGCCCTCGTGGGCATCCGATGTGGTGATGATCCGCACCTTTCGGTTCAAAGTCAGGGTGTATGCCTTCCATTCCTCCACCACCGTGTCGTAATCCAGGCGGGCCATGCGATCCTCGAACCGATCCAGAAACTCGGCCAGAAGTTCTTTCCGGGAAACCTTTCGACCCAGAATCCGGTGCAGGGAGGCGGCTGCGGGTTCTTCCGAGGCGGGATCATTATTGACGTTGATCCCCATGCCGATGTTGACGAAGGAGACCAGATCGGCGTCCGCCTCCATTTCCGAGAGCATTCCGGTGATCTTTTTCTCATCCACCAGCAGGTCGTTGGGCCACTTCACCCGGGCATCCACGCCATAGCTGTCGTTGAGCACTTCCGCCAGGGTGAGCGACGCCGCGAAATTGACCCGGGAGGCCAGCACCGGCGGAATCTGGGGCCGGATAACCACCGTAAAATAGAGCCCGCCCTCTTCCGAAAGCCAGCGCCGCGCCAACCGCCCCCGGCCTTTTGTCTGACGCCCGGCCACCACCGTGGTGAAGCCGGGGCAGCCCTTTCGGGCCATTTCCCGGGCGATGTCCATGGTGGAGGTGGTTTCGGGATAATAG
>JBEPWQ010000184.1:0-7517 GCA_041642315.1 Desulfobacteraceae bacterium
AAGCGCTTTTACCAGAAGGTACGGGATCTGTTCGCCCTGAGCAGCGACTACGACAATACCGACAAGGCCACCCAGATGTTTTTTGCCGAAACTCAGAACAAGCTGCTCTATGCCGTCACCGGAAAAACCGCCGCCGAAATCATCCTGGATCGGGCCGACGCGGATAAGCCCAATATGGCGCTCACATCCTGGAAAGGCAATGTGGTACGAAAACAGGATATTTTCATCGCCAAAAATTACCTCAATGAAGATGAGATTGATACCTTAAACCGTCTGGTGGTGATCTTCCTGGAGACCGCCGAACTGAGAGCCAAAAACCGCTACGACATCACCATGAAGTTCTGGCGCGAAAATGTGGACCGCATTCTGACCTTTAACGAAAAACCGCTTTTGAAAGGTAAAGGAACCATCAGCAAAGCGGAAATGGAGGAAAAAGTCAGGGAAATATACCGGCTGTTTGATGCGAAGCGTAAAAAGCATGAAGCGATTCAAGCGGATCAAGAGGATATGGCGGAACTCAGGTTGCTGGAAGAGAAGATAGAAAAGAGCAAATGATGGTGGTGATTTTTGTCAAGCCGCCATCAGCAGATTGCGCCGGCCATGTTTCCGATCCTTTTATATACCGGCACGATTTCCGCCGATTTCAAAGTGGAGGGCGTCTACACGACAAAAACCCTTTCATTTCCGGTTACCCCTGCGCCTCGTCTCCTATTCGCCTGAATGGCTGGTTTGCTCGTGGCGAATCTGCCGCCTGAAAGCAAGCGGGTGGGCGATGCCGATTTCGCAAATTTTTCTGCAAGCAGATGGTCGAGCCTTTCGGGCTTGACCTAAATTACAAACCGTGGTCCCATTAGATTAGGGCCGTTGAACCTCATAAAAATGCCCTTGACCATACCCGCCAATGTAATTACAATGTGTACACTTTCATCCAAAGGAGAAACCCATGAGGGCACGTGTAATTAAAATAGGCAATTCGCAGGGGCTGCGTATCCCAAAGCCGATTCTTGAACAAACCGGGATTATGGAAGAGGTTGAAATCGAGGTAGAAAAGAATCAAATCATCCTTCGGCCCGTAAAAAATGTTCGTGAAGGCTGGGATGCCGCTTTTAAAGCGATGGGTGAGAAAGGTGACGACGAACCCATGATCGACGACGGCATTTCAAGTGCATGGGATGAAGAAGACTGGCAATGGTAGCAAAACGTTTTGAGGTTTTCCTGGTAAACCTCGATCCCACGGTTGGAACGGAAATTCAGAAGACCAGGCCGTGTTTGGTTGTCTCGCCTGACGAAATGAATCGAAACATTCGTACTGTGATCATTGCACCGATGACATCGGCTCAAAAGGACTATCCCACCCGTGTATCCTGCACCTTCAGAAATAAACGGGGACAAATCGTATTGGATCAAATACGAACCATAGACAAAGCACGGCTCGTTAAAAAACTGGGAACGATTGACCCCGGAGCCCAGTCGGAGGTAATTTCCGTGCTGCAAAGGCTATTTTCATTTTGAAAGCGTCATTTTTTCAACAGGCAGGATATTGATGCACCCTGCTATCATTTCTTTCAACCAGGAATTTTTTGGAGTTAAAATATGAAACAGTTCAAAATAGTTGTTGAAAAACATCCTGACACATACGTTGCCTATCCACTCGGCTTGAAGGGGGTGATCATTGGTCAGGGAGACACCTATGAATCCGCTTTGGAGGATGTTAAATCCGCCATTAAATTTCATATCGAAACTTTCGGATCAAACGGAATCGATTCCGATCCACCTGTTCTCGAAGCGTTCATAGCCGAAGCCCAAGTGGCTGTTTTATGACAAATTCTTCCATCAGATGCACCGCTTCGCAAAGTCATCGCAGCTCTTGAAGAATTAAGATTTCAGCTGATTCGAGAAGGGAATCACATTGCCATGGTGAGGGAAAACCCTGATGGTTCCCGCACCCCCCTAACCATTCCGAATCATTCGGTCCTGAAAAAGCCGACATTACGAACGATTTTAACCCAAGCCCGAATCTCAAGAGAAGATTTTTTAAGAGCTTTTTACTCTTAAATTCAAATTCAAAATAAACCCAGGGTCGATCCCATCCTGAAAACACAGGACTACTCACGGCCTCCAAATGGACTGCTGGTGTTTGGACCATTCCTAATCCGCCGGATTGACGCTTAAGATTATTAACGAATTGCGTTATGAGTGTTTCTCATGATTTTGGTTGAATCTGCAGACTCGGTTTGATTTGGAGGTGGCAGAAGAGAACTTGGCCGACCGGCTGGACCAAGAGGTCACCCGGCTGGAATGCCCTGTCGGATGAGCTCAAAAAGACTCCGCAATCACTCCCCCGAGATCCCGATCCACCGCTTTTTGCTCCCGCAGCCGGACCACGGTCGTCAGCTCGTCTTTCATCCTCGGAAACGAATAGACCACCTCCCCGGCATCGGACACCTCGGTCTCCCCGCCCAGATCGAGCACCAGCGTATGAAGCCGGCGTGCCACCGTTTCCTTCCCCAGCTGCTCTTCGGGTGCGTTCCGGTTGACCGCCGCCGCCACCTGATCGATGGTCATGGGCCGCCCCTGAAAACTGAAAATCGCCCGGTACAGCCGCTTGCGGATATTCGCTTCATGCCGCCTGCGGTTGTTGCGCAGAATGGCCGGGTACCGCAGCAGGGGCACCAGAAAAAAGATCAGGGAAAACACCAGGGGCATCCACCCGAGCGCCGTCACCAGCCCGAACACCGCATCGCGGGAAACGGTTTCGGCACCGATCGCCTGCAGGAAAGCCGGATACTGAAACAGAACCGCCGCCGCAAACACCAGATTGAACCCGTTCATGCCGGCGATCAACAGATTGCGACCGGCTGAATTTCCGGTCCATTCATACACCGGCTCGTATTCGTCCCAGTAGTGAATCACCCGGCCGCCCGCAGCCCGTCCCACCCCCCGCAGGACCTGATCGAACTCACCGTAGATGACCCCTTCTTCCTCCGTGACCTCGACCTCGCCCTGAAACCGCACCAGACAGTCGGTAAAAAAGGCCTGGGCCTCGGAAAGGGTCCACCCGGCCAGGGCCATCAGTTCGGCGGTCGTAAGGATCCCCTTCTGCTGCCGCAGGTAGGCCGCGACCTCTTTTTCGTTGTTGAGCGGATCGATTCTGACCCGGGGCGGGCCGAACACGAAATCGTACACCGAGGCGATGAACCCTTTTTTGTTCCGGTTCAGGAGGGCCGGTTTCGGCTTGAACTTCCGAAAGCGATATCCGAGGCGGTCGGTGGAAAAGTCGGTATCCCCGGTCACGGTCCCCCAGTGAAAAATGGCGAAAAAACTCCGGGCCATCTTCGAGAAGGCGTCCCCGATGGAATCCACTCTCCGATCGCCCTTCCCCGAAAAGACGGCCGCGATCAGGACCGCCAGCAGAATCACCACGAAGATGACGAAATAGACCGCGAGGACCAGCGCAATCCAGATCTTGAAGAGCACGGTGAAGACCCGCCAGAGCCGGTCTCCGGACGCCTTCAGAATCTCCTTCGCACTCTTCCGGCCCCGCCGCCGGGGCCGCCTGCCGAAATCGTAAATCAGGTCCCCGTTTTCGGTGACCTGCAGCCGGCAGACATATTTTTCCAGAAGAACCTCCAGCGCGTCCCGGGCCGCATCCAGAGAGAGCCCGGTGACGGCCGCCGCCTCCGTTCGGGTGAAATGGCCCTCTCCGCTGAGAATTTTCTTTTCGATTACGGCGACTGCATCCTTCATGTTCACCTCTGCTTCATGGTTTGCGACGGGTGAACGTCGAACCATCGTCTTCGTTCATGCCCTGTAGGAGAAACACACGCCTGGTGGATCGAATCCAACGATCTCATGCCATACCTGGTCAGAAATCGATAGTGTTTTTCGTCGATTCATCCGGTGTTCTTACACCCAGCAGCCATGGTGTTGTCAATATCGACGCCGAATCCGGTGGACCCGCCAAAAAAGCACCAGGCGCTTCCACTGCCACTACACACAGCAGCCACCGGTTTGACAAAATGGCAAAGGCGGCCCATGTCAATCATCAGCGCACGCCCGGAACGGGTTTGGATCATCCAGGCATATCATTGATTCCGCTTGAGAAAACGGCAGACATGTGGTTCTATTCACATAGAAGGGAATCATGAATGACATTGGAACTCGAAGCAGACAGGACCTGATTCAAAGAACCATTGAATTCACCAAAAGGGATGGACTGATATAAAATGCTAAAAAATAGAAAAATTCGGGATAAATTGCTCATCAGCTACAGTCTGGTCCTGATTCTTTCGATATCCCTCGGCAGCCTATCCATCTATTTTTTCGTGCGGACGAAATTGACCTCCGCCCTGGAAAGCGAGCTGAACAACACGACGCAGGCCATTTTGAATCTGGTGCGAACCTCGGTTGCAGTTTCGATAAAGAATTATCTGCGTGCCGTCGCTGAAAAAAATATGGAAACCATACACTTTTTTTATGAACAGCAGCAGAAAGGATATTTATCGGAACAGGAGGCCAAAAACAGGGTCACCCAATTGCTGCTTGCCCAGAGCATCGGCGATTCGGGATACATCTACTGCATGGACAGCAGCGGCAATGTGCTTTTTCATCCCCAAACCGCGCTGCAAGGCGTCAATGTTGCCGACTTTGGCTTCGTAAGACAGCAGCTGGCCAGAAAAAAAGGGTATCTGGAGTATGACTGGAAGAATCCGGATGAAACCACCGCTCGGCCGAAATCCCTTTACATGCTCTATTTCGAACCCTGGGACTGGATCCTTTCGGCGACCAGCTACCGGAAAGAGTTCATGAGCCTGGTCAACGTGGAAGATTTCGAGAAAGGTGTGCTGGACCTGCGCTTCGGCGAAACCGGCTATTCCTTTGTGATTGACGGAAAGGGCAACGCCATCATCCATCCCAAGATACAGGGGATCAACATCTTCTCGGAAGACGAATATCCCGATCGGTACCTGCGCGACATGCAGCGCCGGAAATCGGGGAAAACGATCTATGCATGGAAAAACCCGGGCGAAAAGATGGCCCGATACAAGCTGGTCATCTTCGGCCATATCCCCGAATTCGACTGGATTGTCGGATCATCCAGTTACCTGGACGAATTTTATGCCCCGCTGGACACGATCCGGTCGATGATCATCGCGACGGCTGTGGTGACCTTTCTGCTGGTGCTGCCGATTTCTCTGACGATCAGCACCTCCATCACGAAACCATTAAAACGGCTGATGGAACATTTTGATCACATGGTTTCAGGGAATTTCTCTTCACGCATGAAACCGCAATCCAATGACGAGATCGGACAGCTGTCCGTCTATTACAACCGGTTTGCCGATCGCATCGAAGACTACCGCAAGGATTTGAACCAGCAGATGGAAAAGCTGCGCCAGACTGAAGAGGCTTTGCGTGAGAGCGAGGCGCGCTACCGTTCGGTGATGGAAGCCGCTCCGGATCCGATTGTGGTGTATGACATGAAAGGGCTGGTGACCTATTTTAATCCGGCCTTTTCTCGTGTTTTCGGTTGGCCCCTCCAAGAGTCCCTCGGCCGCAAAATGGACCATTTCGTTCCCGGTGAGAACTGGGAGGAGACCCGTCGGATGATAGCGACCATGCTGGCCGGCGAAACCCTGTCCGCCGTTCCCACCCGCCGTTACAACAAGATGGGTCATATCGTGGAAGTGAGCATCAGCGGGGCGACCTTCCGCAACCGCAAGGATGAACTCGAGGGCAGCGTGATCATTCTCCGGGATGTCACCAAATCCCGCCGGCTGCAGCAGCAGGTGATGGAAATCGGCGATCAGGTCCGTCGACGCATCGGGCAGGATCTTCACGACGACCTGTGCCCCCACCTGATCGGTATCCATGGGCTGACCGCCGTGCTGGCCGAAAATCTCAGCGAAGAATCGTCGGCCCAGGCTCCCCGGGCCGAAAAAATATCGGAGCTGATCAATTCCGCCATCGCCAAGGCACGCGCCCTTGCACGCGGGCTTTGCCCGGTCCACCTGGCGGGCCACGGATTTATCGCCGCCTTGGAGGACATGGCCCGGCAGACAGAAGCGGCATTCAATATCACCTGTCAGTTTGAATGCGACGAAAGAATTGTCCTGGCCGACAATGCGGCGGCCACCCATCTGTACTATATTGCACAGGAGGCGGTCCAAAATGCCGTCAAACATGCCGATGCGGATACCATTTCCATTCGGTTGTACTATACAGACAACAGAATCCGCCTGAAGATCGCGGATAACGGCAGGGGGCTGCCTGACCCGCTGGAATCGAGCGGGATCGGCCTGCAGATCATGCCGTTCCGCTCCAAGATGATCAATGCCGACTTTCGAATCGACAGCTGCGCGAAAACAGGCACCGCCGTCAATGTTTTTTTGAAAAATACAACACCCATCCATCAATTGGTCTGCGCTTCATGAATAGCAAACCGAAAAAAAAGATCCTGATCGTCGATGATCATCCCATTTTTTGTCTGGGGATGAGCGAGCTCATCAACAAGGCCGACGACCTGGTGGTCTGCGGCAGCCAAGATTCGCACACCAAGGCCATTCAGGCGATCCTCAACCTGAAGCCCGATCTGGCCGTTGTCGATATCTCACTGAAGGAGAGCAGCGGCATCGACCTGATCCAGGAAATCAGAAGTCGGTTCCCGAAACTGCCCGTTTTGGTCCTGTCGATGTATGACGAGTCGCTGTATGCCGAACGGGCACTGCTGGCCGGCGCCCGAGGGTACCTGATGAAGCAGGAGGCGATTCCGACCGTGGTGGAGGCGATTCACCAGGTTTTCGAAGGAAAGCTCTACGCAAGCGACACCGTAAAGGAGAAGGTATTCAAACGCCTGGTGTCGCCTGAAACTCAAAGCGAGAGTTCTCCATTAGATCTGCTGACCGCCAGAGAACTGGAAGTCTTTCGCCTGATCGGGGAAGGGCTGTCCAGCCGCGAGATCGCCAACAGAATGAATGTGAGCATAAAGACCGTCGGCACCCACCGGGAACGGATCAAGGAAAAACTCAACCTTAAGCATTACACCGAACTGGTCAAGGTGGCTGTACATACACTGAAGAACACTTTGAAATAAAATCGAATACAAACCGACAGCCGATTCCGTCCATTGTCTGCCCCTGTCCTCGGCGCTAGGTTGCGGGATTAGCCCTCCTCAGATTTGTGACCAGACGAAAATCGGTTCCCGCCCGATTGTTTTTCATCCATTCTTTAAATAAATTCCGCTCAGTATATTAACAAAAGACTATTTTTTTCATTTACATCAAAAAACTGGAATCGACTTGACATTTTTTTGAGAGGAAAATCCGATTCCAGCAATAACGATCCAAACGATTTGAACGAAAAGAAAGGAAGGCTGTCCATGTCTCATCCCTCTGTCAATTACGATGTTCTAAGCCCGGTCAAATTCCTGGTTCGCAGTGCCATGGTGTTTCCTGATAAGGAAGCCGTGATCTACGGCGACAAGCGCCGAACCTACCTTCAGTTTTATGAACGGGTCA
>JBEPWQ010000185.1:0-7490 GCA_041642315.1 Desulfobacteraceae bacterium
TGATTCGCTGCGACACCGACCGGGGCCGGGTGGTGATTCTCGATTCCCGATACCGTCCGGATTAAATTTTTCTCATTTTCGTATTGGATGGGTCGAATTCCGGACCTCGTTAATCCTTGGCCCGGTGGACGCACCGAAAGGCGAACAGAAAACAGAGGCACCCGAGGATGAAGAGGATGAGGTAGGAGATCCACCCCGGGGTCTGCCCGAAGGCGGCGGCCCGTACCGCCTTGGCCGCATGGGTCAGGGGAAGAAAATAGAGCACCTGCTGGGCCCAATCCGGAAGCCGCTCCACCGGAAAAAAGGTGCCCCCGAGAAAGGCCATGGGGGTGATGACGAAGCTGTTGATCATGGCCTGATCGGCATGGGATTTGACCAGCATGGCCAAGGCCACTGCCAGGGAGGCGAACAGAAAGCTGTTGAGAAGCACCGCCAGCCAGAACAGCGGCGAATAGGCCAGCCCCACACCAAAGGCCAGCCCCAGCAGCAGAATGACGCCGACCGCCAGCATGGCCCGGGTCATTCCGGCCAGCACCTCTCCGGCCACATACGCCATGTCGCTCACCGGGGCCGACTGAAACTCTTCGAAGATGTGCCAATAGAAACGGGCGATGTTGATTTCGCTGGCGATCCCGAATGCCTGGGTCATGCTGGACATGGCCACCAGCCCGGGAATCAGAAACTCGGTATAGGTAAACCCCTCCACCCGAACCTGGTCCCCCATGGCATACCCGAAGGCGATCAGATACAGCAGCGGCGACACCGACATGGAGGCCAGCATCCGCTTGAGCCGGCGGCGAAGAATCAGCAGCTCTCTGTAATAGACCGCGCTCCAACCCTGGATCATTGCTTCACCTTCTTACCGGTGAGGGCCAGAAAGGCATCCTCCAGGTTGACCCGGCGCATGGTGAATTCCTCCTCCTGCCGGGTGATGTAGTCCCGGGCCGCCTCCCGGGTATCGAAATAGGCGGTCTGCATTTCACCGCCCGCCACCCGGTCCACGGCCCAGGATCCGAGCCGGTCCATCAGATTCCGGGGCGAATCCAGGGCCACGACGGCGCCCTCGTCGAGCAGGGCGACCCGGTCGGCCAGAAACTCCGCCTCTTCGATATAATGGGTGGTAAGAAAAATCGTGGTTTTTCCCTTCTGGATCTTCTTGATCAGGGCCCAGATCCGGCGGCGGATATTGGCGTCCAGCCCCACCGTGGGCTCATCCAGAAAAAGGACCTTGGGATCATGAACCAGGGCCCGGGCGATCATCACCCGCCGCTTCATGCCGCCGGACAGCTGCTTGGCCGGTGTGGCGATCCGGTCGGTGAGGCCGATGTAGTCCAGAAGCGATTCGATCTGTTTTTTACGCTCCGTCCGACCCATGTGAAACAGACGTCCATGAACATCGAGGTTTTCGAACACCGTCAGTTCCGGGTCCAGATTGACCGACTGGGGCACCAGACCGCACTGGCGTTTGGCCTCTAATTTCTCCCGCTCGATATGGAACCCGTTGAGAAAAGCATCTCCGCCGGAAAGTTTCGTCAGACCGGTCAGAATGCGGATGGTGGTCGACTTGCCGGCGCCGTTGGGCCCCAGATATGCAAAAAGCTCCCCTTCCGGTACCTGAAGGCTGACCCCCTTGAGCGCGTGAAGGTGCTTGTAATACTTGCTGAGATGTTCGATTCGAATCATTCCTGTCGCCGATTCCGCGGTTGTGCTCCGACCGAAGGCCAAAAGACTAAAACTATAGAAGGTCCGGGTAGATGTCAATTCAGAAAACCGAGCCCGTCCATTATTGGAGAAGATCATGGCTTCATCCGGCATGAACGCGGCAGAAAGCCACCATCTTCATGACGGAATGGATTTGAATTTCGGCGTTGATCGTCGTTTCGGCCAAGCCTGAATGGTAGAAAGGCCACCGAAATGGTGATCATGGCCTGAATTTCTCCTTGACCCCCGGTTTCGGTCGACCGGATTACATAGGAGATAGGGGTCGAATAATCTCTATCGGGTATTTTTCCCATTTGCTTTCAAAATATAAAATGGAACATGGTCTGCTTGTTTTTTTATTCGATTCATGTAATTTTGAAGAGCCTTTTCGATACGGCTGTCCGCACAAGCGATCTTCCGGGGAACACGGCCCAATGGAAATGAAAATTTTCAGGCGCAAAAATGAAACCTTCATCCATCAGCGGGATTGCAGATTGAAAATATCCAGTTCATCCGATATACCTTAGGAAGGAAAGGAGACCGCACATGCTGATTAAGGTACTGTTGGCCGACGATCACCAGATCATTCGGGAAGGGCTTCGTTCACTGGTAAACCGGGAACCCGACATGGAAGTCGTTGCCGAGGCGGACAACGGCCGAATGGCGGTTCAGTTAAATGAAAAGCGCGCCCCCGACGTGGTGATTATGGATATCAACATGCCCGATTTGAACGGCATGGAAGCGACCCGGCAAATTGTTTCGACCACGCCCAATGTCAAGATCGTGGCGCTTTCGATGCTCTCGGATCATCGTTTCATCACAGGGATGATCAAGGCCGGCGCTTCGGGATATCTATTGAAGGACTGTGCATTTAAGGAACTGTCCCAGGCTATCCGAACCGTGGCCGAAGGCAAGATCTACCTGAGCCCCGCCATATCAGGAGCGATCAGGGAATTTGTCAGCGAACTTCCGGAAACCGCTTCTGTTTCCGTGGAACTGACCGCCCGGGAGCGGGAGGTCATTCAGCTGATCGCGGAGGGAAAGAGCACGAAGGAGATTGCCGATATTCTGCATGTCAGCGTCAAAACGATTGAGACTCATCGCCAGAATGTGATGAAAAAGCTGAGAATCTCCAGTGTGGCGGAACTCACCAAATATGCCATTCGGGAAGGTCTGACCAGCATCTGAGTGCGGAAAAACCGGGGGAGGCGTTTACAGTCCCGGCCGGATTCCCAAAGGGAGTGAAGGATGAACCATTTTGAACGGGTTCGGGATGTCATCGAATACGCACGGGCGTTTCACCGGAAGTTGGGAGAATATTACGGCCGGCTTCGGCAAATGGACCAGCCGGAGCGGGTCAATATGCTGCTCGATTATCTGCAGAGCCATGAAGACCGCCTGATGAAGGCCCTCGACGACTTTTCCGATGAGGCGCAGGAACGGGTATTGAAAACCTGGTTTCAGTATACGCCGGAAAAAGATATTTTCGCTCCTGTGAAAGCGATGGAACCGGAATCCGGCCTCTCGGTCGACCAGGTCATGAAAACGGCCATGAAGATGGACACGGCCCTGATTCGGTTTATGGAGGAGTTGGGGGATCAAGCGGATTCCGAGGCGGTAAGCCAGGTTTTTCAGAACCTGTTGGAAATGGAAAAAGCGGAGGACCGGGTATTGGCCGAACAAACCCGGGGAGTTCAGGAACTCTGAAATAAATCGGATTACCCAATTCCGTAAAGTCCTTTTGAGGGATAATCTATTGGCGAATACATATTTCCCCCCATTTATTTATCTCCCCGATCATCCTATGTTCTTGGATAAATTAACGATCTTTAAGGTTGTCTGAAAGGAGGTGAAGCAGAATATGTCTATGCCGAAAGATGAAACACAAGGGGAAATTATCGACGCTTGGCGAACCTATCTGAATCAATTGGACCAGTCTCTGAAAAAGATAGAGGAGAATATCGACGAAGCCTCCGGAATGACGGACGTCTGTACGGACGAATGGTGTGAGGCGACGGAGCATGTGATTGACGATATCGCCAATTCTCTGTTTACCATTCATGAACCGAAGTTTTCTTCACCTGAGGATTCCAAACGGATCAAGGACCTGAAGAAGCGGGTTTATGAGCTTTACGCCAATTACAAGGATGTTTATAAAAAAGCGGGTGCCGGTGCTTAATTAAGGACCTACATGTTTTTTGAATAGAAAAGGGAGCCTGATTCGTTCAGGCTCCCTTTTCTATCGAGCATCTTTTCATACCTCGACCTTTTTTTTATTTATCAGAGCGGGTCGATTTCAAATTTGAAACCGTTCATCCGCCCCTTTCCTGCTCATGGGTATGTTCATGCGGAACCATATCATCCGGGTGATGCCCGTGATCGTGGGGATGGGGATGATCATGCTCGACATCCCCGTGGCGATGGGTATGGGAATGGATAATGATGTTTCCGGTTCCCCCGCAATTGTCGCAATTTTGGGCGCTCATTTTGCCGGTTCCTTCACATTCGGGACATTCTTTTTGTTCTTCAGCCATTTGAATTCCTCCTTTTTATCTGATCAGTTCACGTTTTCGATTCAGCCCTGGAATCCGGTCCGCCTTATTCCAATTTGGAAAGCGATACCTTTACGAAGGCCGGAATATCATCCGGATTTCGACTGGTAACCAGGTTGCCGTCTTCCACGACCTCCTGGTCCAGAAATTCAGCACCCGCATTTTTGATATCCTGAGCGATGGATTTCCAGCCGGTCGCCTTTCGCCCGCGCAGTACATCGGCGGTGATCAGCAGCTGAGCCCCGTGGCAGATAGAGAAAATCGGTTTTCCGGTCTCCATAAAGCTCTTGGCAAAGACCACCGCTTCATCATGGGCCCGAAGTTTATCCGGGGAATACCCGCCGGGAATCAGCAAGGCGTCGAAATCATTGGCGGCCACGTCCTTGATGGCTTTATCGATCTGAACCGGGGTACCGTCTTTTTTCCCCTTCACGGTCTTGCCGGCCTCCAGACCGATATGGGTCAATTCATGGCCCTCGCTCTTAAAAGCTTCGGCCGGCTGGGTGTATTCCGAATCCTCGAACAGGTCGTCGATAATGACGGCAATTTGACTCATGGTTTATCTCCTTCTCTATGATTTGATTGCGATAAAAGACTGCATCAACCGCCCATGGATTCCACCGGCACCACCGGACAGGTGACGCTGTTCCGTATACCGGGGCATTTTCGAATTTTCGCCGACAATTTGCTCAGGCCGGCCATATCATCGGCATCAACCCGGACAATCGCGTCCCACTCTCCGAGAACATAATCCATCGTATCCACCCCGGGCTCTTTCAGCGCGTGGGCCGCCTTTGAGAGATCCGCTTCCGGATCAAATCTTACCAGAACATATGCTTTCATAAGTTTTCGCCCCCTCTGTTTTTCATCATTTATAAAGTTGCCGATTCTCATCATCCATAAAAAGTACGAAAATTTGATGAAATTACAATAAGGTGAATCCCGTATTTCCATATTTAATCTTTTCCCGGGAAAGAATGCAATGCGGTGCACGAGGGATAAAAAGGGGAGAGAATCGGGACAAAAGAAGAGATCAAAAAAAGCCGCATCGATGATTTTTCCATCAATACGGCTTTTTTACAGATTTCCCAGTTGAAGGGTCCGGCTACATTTCCATCATGTGGTCAAACAGCAGCAGTTGAATTTTATCCCATGCATTGCTGTCGGCCACCGGCAGGGGATTTTCTTTCGTAAAATGAAAATCCTCGCACAGATCCATAACTTCCGGATTTTCAGTGCTCAGACTCTTCCAAATGCCTTCGGCATTCCTTTTATTTGTGTTTTCGGTCAGTGCGGTAATGGCATCAATGATAAACACTTTCCCATCAGGGGTAAAACGAACCGGCGTGTCATCCAGATTGAGCACAACATTATTTTCCATAGCCTTTTCCTTTTTTTAATATATTGACGATTTTCCATTCACTGGCTAGGGTCTACCCTGTTTTAAAAACAATGGGAATACGGTAAACCCCGTAGGAATATAGGAGAATATCTTTATTTTGGGATAGGGTAATAAATGGGGCGATTGATCGCTAAAGAGGGTACGGCAGTTCTTCCTTTACTATGTTTTGAATTCTTGTGAATACAGGATGACTCCATAGCATCTACAGGATAGCCTGTATAGATCTTTTTTTAAATTCCGGTTAAAAACGAGTAAGTCACATCGTTGAAACGGAAAAAATACGGGTGGAGTTTTGTGAATGCGGCCTAATACAACGACTTTCGCAGGAATTTTTGACATGAAGGCATTGGTGATTGAAGACAATGAGAGTTTAAGGGAAACCCTCATGGAAATACTGGAAACCAATTTTTCCGACATGGAAGTGTCCGGGGCCTCCAACAGCCAGGAAGCCTTGGCGGAAGTGGACAACCAACCCCCCGAACTGATTTTTATGGATATTCAGATTCCGGGTGAAAACGGCCTGAAACTGACCCGGAAAATCAAAGCCCAATACCCCGATACAGTCGTGGTGATCCACACCAATTATGACCTCCCCGAATACCGGGAAGCGGCTGTGGAATATGGGGCCGATTATTTCCTGTCCAAGGAAAAATCCAACCCGGATGAGATTGTCGCGTTGGTGGGGACGCTGTTTTCGGATACCTGAGATTTAATCTGTATTCCGGCGCTCTATAATTTCTTTTTTCCCACTATTCCTGTCTGTTCATCGACACATTCTGCTGACCGATCCGCTACCATACGTTCGGTCAGGATTTTGTTCCGAAAATCCTCTGTTTACATTGTTTTTCAGCTTCTTCCAAAACTTTCAGAAAAATCATCGTGCTCTGAAATACCCCTTTCCCTTGTTTGCAACATTGCAAATCGGACAATCTCGCCGGTTCTGACGTGCGTTTGCGCCGAAGCGGCCCGCTTTGATCAGGAATTCAGGGCTGTCTTGGAGCCGTTTTACGGATCGTGATGAATGGGTTGCATTAAATCCAAAAAGGTCAAGAAGGGGCAAGCCAAGGGTCTTTGTGGGTAATTTTTTATTCCTGATTCATTTTATGAATCTCCAGCCAGCCGATATGCCATCTGTCTGTAAGTATCTCTGAATCAATTAAGCGATTCAAAATCATACTTAACGAAGTGCAAAATCAGGTTTCCCCCGATTGTGGACAAAAGAAAAGATGGAATATAGTTGCGGCCAGGGGAACAGATGGATTTGTGAAAGAACGGAGGGGGAAATGAAGGATCAAGAAAAACCGAAAGAAACCCTGATCAGGGAATTGAATGAATTGAGGCAGCGGGTGAAACGGCTAGAATCCAAGTTATCCGAAGTGGAGTATGAAAGGCGAGGATACAACACGGATACCGGTTCCAATACCCTTTCCAGAGAGCAGGTTTGGCGCTTGCCCGGTTATTGGCATTAGTTCAAAAAAGGGGCCGTCCAGTTCGGATCAGGAAATGAAATCAATATCCGGAAAGGAGATCGATTTTGAACGTCTAACGAGTTGCGCACGCAAAGGGAGATCATGAATGGCTTCTAATTTCCAGATTTCATCTCGAAAAAAACAGAAGAACATATACCTCAAGCTCTCGGGGGATTTTGACGGGAGTTCGGCTTACGAATTGATTCACTATTTAAAAGACAATTGCGGCCATGCGAAGAAGATCATGGTCGATACCCAGGCCTTACGAAATGTCTATCCATTCGGAACCCATATTCTCAAAAAGAACCTTCATATTCTGAACGGAAAATCCAAGCATATCACCTTTGCCGGCAAGAACGCCGGGCA
>JBEPWQ010000186.1:0-7467 GCA_041642315.1 Desulfobacteraceae bacterium
CTCCTTTCGGCATCAAAGAATAGGATCGCTGAAATCCGAAAGATGAAAAAATCCGCAGACGATCAGAAATTCGGTCGTTCGCGTTTTTCAGAATGGATCGATGGCGGAAAATGGGACGAAGGACGGGCGGTGCCGGCCGGAACCGCCCCAAAAAGAATGAAAGAGGTGTGAGGGCGAAGCAAAATTTACAAGGATTCAGGATTTTTCATTGTCTTCGAGCTTTTCTTTCTCTTTTTCGGCTTTGTCGCTTTCAGAGGTGGCCGATTTGAAGTTCTTGATGGCCTTGCCCATTCCCGCCCCGATCTCCGGGAGTTTTCCGGCTCCGAAGATAATTAGAATAATCACCAGAATGATGATCAGTTCCGGCATTCCGATTCCAAACATTCCCGTATCCTCCTATTTCTCAGATTCAGGCTGCTTCAGCTCTTTCACGAGCTGTTTAAATTCTTTTGACCGGATATACCGGTCCACGGTCCCTTGATAATCGATCCAGCGTTTCCAAATCTCGAGCCAGATATCATTCCGCCAATAGCAGTTCGGGTCGTCCTTCCCCTTCAGCCGTTCGATATATTCGACATATTCATCCGCACAGCTTTCACAGAAAAGGTAAGGCACCCGAAGATTTTCCCGCTCCTCGATTTCCATCAGATAATTCGGGTCGAGCTGCTGATGGCATTTCTCACATCTGAATTTGCGGCGAGCCCCTTGAAGCGCATTTCGAACCGCAGCCAATTTGCGCTTTCTTTCTACGGATGCCTTTTTATCCTTGGCATTCTGAATTTTCGGATCGAGCGAAATAATATCTGCCATACACATCCCTTGATAACGCCATGAAGGCTATTTCTTATCAAATCAGCATATCACCGGGGGATCAGAGTGTCAATTTTAATCTATCCTTGCCAGAGCATCGGTCCCGTGGTAGAATTTATTTTTTGTACCTACCGATACCAAGCGTTTCATTTTTTAACACACCCGATTTAAAAAGGGATATTCAAGGAGTAAGACATGGAGAAGAAATTTCAGCCCGACGGGCTTCCGGTTCTCATCGGCAGCCTGCCCCTGGGAGATCATCAGGAGGCGGCCAGAATGGTATTTACCTATACGCCTGAAATACCGCTCTGGGTCCAACTGCCGGTCTATCCCGAAGAGGGGATGATCTTCCAATTCATGCCGGGCCTGCCGAGCCTGACCGTGAAAGAGGACCGCACCTTCATCAACTCCACCGAAGAGATCCTGTCCGATGAACTGCTCGGCTTTTATGAAGAATACATGGCGGTAACCGAAGGAAAAAAGGATATCAACGAGTCCCGCTTCGCCCTCAGGCCGGATACCGCCAAGGGTTTTTTCGTGTATAAGGACTTTGTCGCGAAGCAAGATCCAAAACCGGTGGCGCTCAAGGCGCAGATCACCGGGCCGATTACTTTCGCCACCGCGGTCAAAGACCAGAACGGCCGATCCATCTTCTATGACGAACAGCTTCGGGACGCCGCCGTCAAGCTTCTGGCCATGAAAGCCAAATGGCAGGTTCAGCAGCTGTCCCGGTTCGACCGCCCGGTCATCCTCTTTTTCGATGAACCGGCCCTGGCCGGATTCGGCTCATCCGAATTCATCAGTATCTCCAAAGGCGAAGTCGCCGAATGTCTGGAAGAGGTCATCGGCGCGGTTCACGAAGCGGGGGGGCTCACCGGCATCCATGTCTGCGCCAATACGGAGTGGGATCTGATTATGGACACGGCGGTGGATATCGTCAATTTTGACGCTTTTTCCTATTTTGATAAATTTATTCTCTATCCCGACACCATCAAAAAATTCCTCGACTCGGGTCGAATCATCGCATGGGGGATCGTTCCCACCGGAAATGCGGCGGATATCGAAGGGGAAACCCCGGAATCCCTGTCGGCCCTGTGGGAAGAACACGCCAAAGCCACCGAAAAGCTGGGCATCGACCGGGCCACTCTGCTGTCGCAGTCCCTGATTTCTCCGAGTTGCGGCACCGGTTCTCTGAGTCCCAAACATGCGGAACGGGTTCTGGAATTGACCCGGGCGGTATCCGATCGGGTCAGAAACCCCTCCGAATAATCCCATGTACCACCGAACATGAGCCTCTTTCAATAAGGAGGACCGAATTAATGGATCATACACCAAGCAGATTCACCGGCGCCACCCGTTATGTACTGGACCCGGAACTGGCCGGGATCGTCAACATCTCCATGGCTTTGGAAATGCCCCTGCTGCTGAAGGGCGAACCGGGCACCGGCAAGACCATGCTGGCCCACGCCATCGCCGAGAGCCTGGGTATGCCGCTTATCGTGCTGAACGTCAAGTCGTCCATGAAGCTGATAGAAGCCCTGTATCAGTACGACACCCTTACCCGCCTCAACGACAGCCGGTTCGGGGATTCGGTGCGGAATGTCAGCAATATCGAAGAATACATCAAAATGGGCAAGATCGGCCAGGCCTTCACCTCTGATGCCCGCTCGGTGCTGCTTATCGATGAAATCGACAAGGCCGACACCGATTTTCAAGATGATATGCTCGACGTGCTGGACCAGATGGAGTTCGACATCATCGAAATCGACAAGGTCGTCAAGACGGTGCACCGGCCGGTAATCATCATCACGTCCAACGCCAAAAAGGACCTCTCCGACCCCTTCCTGGGCCGATGCAATTTCCATCACATCGCCTTTCCCGACCCCAAGATGATGCGCAAGATCGTGAACGTCCACTTCCCGGGGCTGGATGAAGACCTGATGGAGAGCGCCATCGCCGCCTTTTACAAGCTGCGGGAACTGGAGGCGGTCGAAAAGAAGCCCGCCACCCGGGAGCTGATCAACTGGATTCGCGCACTTCGATCCGATCCCGATTTCAAACCCAAAAAACTCCTCAAAGGCGAGGTTCCGTTTCTCGGGGTGCTCTTTAAAAAGAGCGGGGATTATCAGCGGGCCGCCGAATTCACCAACCGGCGCAGGCTCTTTTAACCGACCGTCGCCATGTTTATCGATTTTTTTTACACCCTCAAACACGCCGGGGTGCCGGTCAGCCCCACCGCTTTCCTGACGCTGCACAAGGCTCTTCAAAAAGGGCTGGTGCTTTCTCTGGATGACTTTTATGTGACCGCTCGAGCGGTTCTGGTCAAAAGCGAACGCTACTTCGATCTGTTCGATCAGGTCTTCGCCCACCATTTCGAAGGGGCGGAACTGGACGAGGCCGAAGGGGTCGAGGTGGACGAAACGGCCAGAGCCTTGCTGGAGGAATGGCTTCAAAATCCCAGACTCCTGGCCAAAGCCCTGGATGTGGATGAATCGGAGCTGTCCGGCCTCTCCCCGGAGGAGCTGATCGATTATTTCAAGGAGCGGCTCAAAGAGCAGACCGAAGCCCACCACGGCGGAAACAAATGGATCGGCACCGGCGGCACTTCCCCCGTCGGCCACTCCGGCTATCACCCCGGGGGGATGCGGGTCGGGGGCGTCTCCCGAAACAAATCGGCCCTCAAGGTCGCCATGGACCGCCGGTACAAGGACTACTCTTTGGAGGGGCCGCTCACCCCCTCCATGATGGGCGAGGCCCTGAAGCGGCTGCGCAACATGGTGCCGGCCGGCCCCAAGGATCAGGTCAACCTGGATGAAACCCTCTACCAGACCATGAAAAACGCCGGAGAGATCGAAATCGTCTTTGAAAGAAGCCTCAAAGACCGTCTCAAGGTGATCCTGGCCATCGACAACGGGGGCTGGTCCATGGACCCGTATATCCCCATGGTACAGACGCTGTTCAATTACGCCCGGGCCCAGTTCAAGGAGATCAAGACCTTTTTTTTCCACAACACCGTCTACGACTACATGTATGAAGATCCGACCCGCTATAAAAAGCCCCGCAAGGTCTCAGACATGGCCCGGCTCGATCCGGAAACCCGGCTCATCATGGTGGGCGACGCCAGCATGGCGCCGTACGAACTGATGACCGCCGACGGCTCCATCCACATCGAAGAGCGAAGCGGCCGATCCAGCATCGAACAGCTGAAGTTTCTATCCGATACCTTTCCCCATTCGGTATGGCTGAATCCGGTTCCCGAACGGATGTGGCGGTATACCCAGACCGTCTCCATGATCCGCCGGATCTTTCCGATGTTCGAGCTTTCCATCGACGGGTTGGAGGGTGCCGTGGCCCGGCTGATGGAGAAATTCTAGCGCCCGCCTTCTTTTGCGAACTCTCCCCTTGACTTTATACCCTTCATATCGGAAACAAGGATATGAAATGATGTTCTCGTGTGAGGCCCTGATTCGAGGCTGTTCAGCACATCCATTCAGAAACGGGTATTTTCAATGATTGTTGTCACCGGCGGCGCCGGCTTTATCGGAAGTGCGATTCTGTGGCGGTTGAACCAGCGGGGAATGGACGATATCCTGGTGGTGGACCACCTCGGCGAATCGGAAAAGTGGAAAAACCTGGTTCCCCTTCGGTTCACCGAATATCTGGACCGATCCGTTTTTATCGATCGACTGGAAACCGGGGATTTCGGCGACACCATCGAAGCCGTTTTCCACCTCGGAGCCTGTTCCGCCACCACGGAACCAAACGCCGATTACCTGATGGAGAACAACTACCGCTACACCGCCCGAATCGCGGCATGGGCCGGAGAACATCCGGAATGTCGCCTGATCTACGCCTCGAGCGCCGCCACCTACGGAGACGGGGATCAGGGATACAGGGATGACGAAGCGCAGCTGCACCGCCTTCGCCCTCTCAACATGTACGGATACTCCAAGCACCTGTTCGACCTGCTGGCCCGCCGGCAGGGATGGCTTTCAAGAATGGCCGGGCTAAAGTATTTCAACGTCTACGGGCCCAATGAAAATCACAAGGGCGACATGCGCAGCCTGATCAACAAGGCGTACCCGGAGGTACGCGAACAAGGCACCATCCGGCTCTTTCAATCCCACCGCACCGATTACGGCCACGGAGAACAGCGGCGGGATTTCATCTATGTCAAGGACGCGGTGGAGATGACCCTTTATTTTCTCGACCACCCGGAAGTCAACGGCCTTTTCAATATCGGCACCGGTGAGGCCCGCACCTGGAACCAAGTGGCCACGGCCCTGTTTCAGGCGGTGGGAAAACCGGTCCATATCGATTACATCCCCATGCCTGAAAGGCTCCGGGATAAATATCAGTATTTCACCTGCGCAGATATGACCAAGCTTCGAAGCGCCGGCTGCGACCATGTGCCCATGAACCTGGAAGCCGCCGTCGGTGAATATGTGACCGACCACCTGGAACCGGATCGGCCGCTCGGTTTCTGAACCGCCGACCGGGGGGATCACTTCGGCCGAACAACAAATCCGGTCTTGACGTAAATTTCCCCCAGCGGTTCGGCTTCGGCCTTTCCGTTTTTGACCGTGGTGACGCGGATTTCACCGGTTTTTTTCCCGGGCAATAAAAACCGTTGTCCGAATCGGTTCTCGATGATCTCGCCGCTGTCGAAGACCTCGAATATATCTCCGGTCCGCACCCCGGCTTCCCGACCCGGCGCAAAAGAGATCCGCTCCCCTTCCACATTCACCACATAGCCCTTCCAGCCCGTCTCTCGGAGCGTTTCACAAGACATTTCGGCGCCGGTATCGGCGATCTCCTCCAGAGCCTCCGCCAATTCATAAACCCCGGCGGCATCCTTTGAGGCGATGGCGTCGTATTCGGCCCCGTCCACTTCTCTTTGCAGGGTCACGATCTCATCTAGAAGTTTTGCGCCTGTTTCAGTGCTGTAGACGGCGATGTTCAACTGCACCCGACCGTAATAATGGGTATCCCTGAACAGCAAAAACCCCTTTTCCTTCTGTTCTGCGTCCACATTGAGGAGTCCTGCAAGGAGAATGGCATGAAGTCCCAGGGCTTTGCCCCGCCGAGCCAGGGCCAGGTTGTCGATGCCGCCGGAGGCCAGCCGGGGAGCCCGGTCCAGCGGGCCGGGTCCATCGGGATCACCGGGTTTGAGCCAGATGACCTCCGGGCAGATCCGTTCCAGCCGATCAAAAAAGGGGTCCTTGAAAAGGGTTTCAAAATCGGATTTTTGAATAAAGGAATCGTTCTCCAGCGGCATGATCCCGACCACTTTTTTATACCCGCCGCCGGAAAAGGTGATCACCTCGGCGACCTTTCGGGTCTGTTGTTTGACCGCCGAAACCGGGGAACAGCCGGATACGGAAAGCACCAGCACCGGCAGCAGGCACAGGAGCGCCCAGGAATTGAAACGGACCCGGTGCAGGGATCGTACCCTCATTTCACACCTTCATGAACCGCTTTCACCCGGGTAGTCATGCCCCCCCGGGCGGTGAAATCCCCGATCACCTCCATCCGCTTGGGGGAGACCGCCTGAACCAGGTCATCCAGAATTCGGTTGACCACATGTTCATAAAAAATCCCCACATTGCGGTATTGGAGAAAATAATATTTCAAAGATTTCAGCTCGACAATCTTCCGATCGGGCCGATAGACGACGGTGATGCAGCCGAAATCCGGCAGCCCGGTCATGGGACAAACCGACGTAAATTCCGGCTGCCGAATCTCGATATCGATGTCCCGCCGGCCCCGATACTGGTAATCGATCGGATTCAGCATCTCGGTGGCGATGCTGTCCGGCGCGGCGGTAGGAAAAGGTGTTTCAGTCATTTCGGATACCCTCGATTCAAATTCTTTATGCGGACTGCATCAGCGGAATGGGTTTAGGCTTGCCCCCCCGTTCCTCCATGGGAACATAATCCCGCTCTGCCTCGCCGGTATAGATCTGCCGGGGTCGGCTGATCCGCCAGTTGGGATCATCCATGCTCTCCTTCCATTGGGCGATCCACCCCGGCAGTCGGCCGATGGCGAACATGACCGTAAACATGCTGGTCGGGATGCCGATGGTGCGCAGCACCATCCCGCTGTAGAAATCGACATTGGGATAGAGGTTGTGATCGATAAAATAGTCGTCGTTGAGGGCGATCGCCTCCAGTTCCGCGGCGATGTCGAGCAGCGGATCCTTGATCCGAAGCTTGGTCAACAGTTTGTCGTACATCTTCTTCATGATCCGGGTGCGGGGATCATAGGTCTTGTACACCCGGTGGCCGAATCCCATCAGGCGGAAGGGATCGCTTTTGTCCTTGGCGCGTTTGACCGCCTCCTGAACGGTCATTCGGCCTTGAGAAATTTCAGTCAACATTTCAATGACCTTCTGGTTCGCACCGCCGTGAAGCGGCCCCCAGAGCGCCGCAATGCCGGCGGATATGGCCGCATACAGGTTGACCCGCCCGCTGCCCACGACCCGAACCGCCGAGGTGGAGCAGTTCTGTTCATGATCCGCATGAAGGATTAAAAACACGCTCAGGGCCTGGACGATATCCGGGTCCAGTTCATAGGGCCTCACCGGGGAATTGAACATCATATTCAAAAAATTCTCACAATAGGAAAGGTCCGGACGGGGATAGACCACCAGATGCC
>JBEPWQ010000187.1:0-7460 GCA_041642315.1 Desulfobacteraceae bacterium
CGGTTTACCGGCGCCGATCACTTCCCCGAAATCGAGCACGTAAATCTGATCCGAAATATCCATCACAACGCCCAAATCGTGTTCCACCAAAACGATCGTGATTTCCCATTCTTTTTTGATATCGAGAATAAAACGAACGATGTCTTCTTTTTCCTCGATGTTCATGCCCGCCATCGGTTCATCCAGCAGCAGAAATTCGGGCGCCAAGGTCAGCGCGCGGGCCACCTCCACCCGTTTCTGAACGCCATAACTGAGATTTCCGACCACCTTCTTCCGGTACGGCTCGAGCTCCATAAAATCGATCACCCTCTCCACATGCTCTCGGTTTTCAGCCTCCGATCTCGATGCCTTGCCGATAAAAAGGAACGCCTGCAGCAGGTTGTATTTAAGTTTCTGGTGTCGGGCCAGCATGAGATTGTCGAGAACCGAAAGTCCACTGAAGAGTTCCAGATTCTGAAAGGCTCTTGCAATGCCCATGTTCGATACCTGGTGGGGGGATGCGCGTGTAAGCCGGCGGTCGCCGTAATGTATCTCCCCTTTGGTGGGATGATAAAAGCCGGAAATACAATTTAGGATGCTGGTTTTTCCAGCGCCGTTGGGCCCGATTACCGAAGTGATCAGCCCCTGTTGAATTGCCATGTCGACGGAAGAGAGGGCATGCAACCCGCCGAAGGTAAGAGTAACTTCTGAAACGGTTAAATTCGTCATATATATCTCAAAATCCGATTGTCCTTGGGCTGTGCTATAATTTAGCCGCTGAAGCGGAATTGTTTATGCTATCTGCTCATCTGTAAAAATAAATATCTCTCAGTCAAATATTGAATCTCATTCATTTAGAAGACATATCAGAAAAGCGCCGTTTAGCCAAGACACTATTTGCTTTAAACTAAAAAAAATTCATGGCAATACCACCCTGTCGGTGGCCGCCACCATGCGGGACGCCTACTCACTGGGAATGGAGGCCGATCACATCATCAATGTCTGGGGCTTTGACGGAAACCTGCCCCGCCTGGCCGGCAAGGCCGCCGAAGGGGCTATGGGGGCGGCGGGTATTCGAGCACCTCACCGTGGACGCTCAAAATACAGGCATTCGAACGGATCTATACATAGTTTTTATTATTGGGTGCCCCCGCTTTATCCGGTAATCTTTAGAATCGATCATCCGCACGGCCATGTCTTTCCCTGACAATTCTTTTGCGCTGCCCGTTCTCAATCGGGCGGGTATTCGGCGCTTTCTCTTCCATCCGGCCTGCAGGATGAGTCCGACGCCATTTTTCCGGCCGGCCGGGCCGGCTTAAAAACGCCATGCGATTCTTACCGGGCTTTGTGGAAGAGACCAGCGGCCCGGCGAATGAAAGGAAGGTGCGCCCATGCCCCAGAACGTCACCCGAAAACTGATCCAATCCCATCTGGTGGACGGGGAGATGGTCCCCGGCGCCGATATCGGGTTGAAGATCGACCAGACCCTGACCCAGGATGCCACCGGCACCATGGTCATGCTCGAGTTCGAGGCGATGAACATTCCCCGGGTCAAGACCGAACTGTCGGCCCAGTATGTAGACCACAACCTGCTCCAGCTCGACTACAAAAACGCCGACGACCATCTGTTTCTTCGAAGCGCCTGCCGAAAATTCGGGCTCTGGTACAGCCGGCCCGGAAACGGGGTGAGTCATCCGGTCCACATGGAGCATTTCGGCATTCCGGGAAAGACCCTGCTGGGTTCGGACAGTCATACCCCTTCGGCCGGTTCCCTGGGGATGCTGGCCATCGGTGCCGGGGGGCTTGATGTGGGCCTGGCCCTGGCCGGAGAGCCGTTCTATCTTAAAATGCCGAAGGTCATGGGGGTGAATCTCACCGGCACACTGCCGGACTGGTGCAGCGCCAAAGACGTGATCCTGGAGATGCTGCGGCGCCACGGCGTGGACGGCGGGTTCGGAAAGGTCATCGAATATTACGGTCCGGGACTCGACACCCTCACAGCCATGGACCGCCACGTCATCGCCAACATGGGGGCGGAGCTGGGCGCCACCACCACTGTTTTCCCGTCGGATGATGCGGTAAGGCAATTTCTCCGTGCCAATGGCCGGGAAAAGGATCATGTGGAAATTCTTCCGGACGAGGGATGCGAATACGATCTTCACGATGAGATTGATCTGTCTAAAATCGAACCCCTCATCGCCAAACCCTCCAGCCCGGGCAATGTGGTGCCGGTGACCGAGATGGTCGGTAAGCAGATCAATCAATCCTATATCGGCTCCTCAGCCAACCCGGGGCTTCGGGATATGGCGGTTCCGGCCCTTATCTTAGAGGGAAAACAGGTGCATGACCGGGTTTCCCTGGATATCAACCCCACCTCCCGCCAGATTCTGGAAAACCTGATCGAGCTTGGGCTGCTGGAAAAACTGGTTCACGCCGGCGCCCGGGTTCACCAGCCCGGCTGCAATGGCTGTATCGGCATGGGCCAGGCGCCGGCCAGCGGGGGGATCAGCCTTCGCACCGTCCCGCGAAATTTTCCCGGTCGCTCCGGTACCAAGGGGGATCAGGTTTATCTGTGCAGCCCTGAAACCGCCGCGGCATCGGCCCTTACCGGGGTGATCACCGATCCCCGCTCCCTGGACATGGACTACCCCCGGTTTTCGGAACCGGAGCAGCTCAAGGTCAACTGGGACATGCTGGTTCCTCCGGACCCGTCCGGGGAGCAGACCGAGCTGGAAAAGGGCCCCAACATTCAACCCTTGCCGCCGTTTGCGCCCATTCCCGATACCATCGAAGGGCCGGTGCTGCTAAAGATGGGAGACGACATCTCCACCGACGAGATCATGCCGGCCGGCTCCAAGATACTGCCCTATCGAAGCAATATTCCGGAGATCAGCAAATTCACTCTGAGCCGGGTGGAGGAAACCTATTACGACCGGGCCATGAAATACAAGGAGAGCGGATCTCTGCTGGTGGGCGGGGACAACTACGGCCAGGGGTCCAGCCGGGAGCATGCGGTGCTCGGCCCCCGGTTTCTGGGGGTGCAGGCGGTCATCGCCAAGAGTTTCGCCAGAATTCACTGGCAGAACCTGGTCAATTTCGGAATTCTGCCGCTCACTTTCGTGGATCCGGCGGACTGGAACCGGATCGATGCGGACGATGTACTGCGCCTTTCCCATGTTCGGCAGGCGATTCAGACGGGGAATCGGGTGACCGTGGAAAACACCACGCAGAGGATTCAGTTTGAGGCGGCCCACACCATGAGCCGGCGGCAGGTCGGAATGATCCTGGAGGGGAGCCTCATCGACGTGGTGAGAAAGAAAAAAGGAGGTCCTGAGACCACCGGCTGAAACGCACTTGAAATGAAAACGGGGGAGCAAGGGGTCGACTCCCCCCTTTCAAACTAGTTGACCGTGTCTTTGAGTTCCTTGCCCGGTTTGAACTTCGGCACGTTCTTGGCCGGGATGGTCATTTCGGCGCCGGTCTGGGGGTTGCGGCCCTTGCGTTCTTTCTGCTCGTCGACATAAAACCGCCCGAAACCGGTCAGTTGAATGTCTTTCCCGGACCCGAGGGTCTGTTTGATGATCTTGAGCAGCCCGTCGACGGCGCCTCCGGCGTCTTTTTTGCTAAGGTCGGTCTCTTTGGCCAACGCCTCGATCAGTTCCGATTTGTTCATCTGTTCCTCCTTTTTGGGTTAACGTACTGACTGCAATCAAGAGACGACCCGAGCCGGATCATCCCCATGCCGGCTGTCTCCTCAGACAACGGCTTACCTAATAACTTTTCATCCCATGATGCCGCACCTCCTTCTACCCCATAAGAAAGGCGGTGCGCAACTAAAAAAAGGGCCAGGCCTTATGCGAGGCCGGCCCCCTCATGCTGCGTTTACGTCTGCTGCAAAACCCCTCATATCCGACTTGCCGACGCTTGTCAAATCATGATGTACATTTTTCAAAAAGAGCATTCACCGTAAAATTCACGGCTTCACCGGAATTCCCGAGGCCGGTCGGGTCCCTCCTTGCCGCCCTCGACCATCCGGCGAATGCGGTCCCGCTCCGCCCTGAGTTTCCGCAGCCGATCCTTCATTTCCTCGCGGTCCGCATGCGGGGCGGTCTCGATCCTTTTCTCAAGGGCCTCCACCTCCCGAATCAGGCGGTAGAGTTCCCGGGCGATCAACTGGATGGACATGGATGCACTCTCCCGATCGGCGGCGCCCGCGGATTACGGTTTTCGCTTGTCTTTGAAGATGTTGTTGGAGATGACGATCTTCTGAATCTCCGAGGTGCCCTCGTAGATGGTGAAGACCCGGGCGTCCCGATAGAACCGCTCCACCGGATAATCCTTGGTGAACCCGTAGCCGCCGTGAAGCTGAAGACATCGACCGGTGATGCGGTTGACCATCTCCGAGGCGAAGAGCTTGGCCATGGATGCCTGCATGGTGTAGCGGTCTCCCCGGTCCTTCATGGCCGCGGCCGAAAACATCAGCTGCCGGGCCGCTTCGATTTCGGTGGCCATCTCGGCCACCGCCCACCGGATGCCCTGATACTTGGAGACCTTCTGACCGAACTGGTCCCGCTGCTTGGTGTACTTGACCGCGGCGTCCAGGGCCGCCTGGGCGACTCCTACCGATTGGGCCGCAATGCCGATGCGGCCCCCGTCCAGCCCGGTCATGGCGATTTTGAAGCCGTCGCCTTCCTTGCCCAGCCTGTTTTCCGCCGGCACCCTGCAGTTGTCGAAGATCAGGTCGGTGGTGTCCGAAGCCCGCAGCCCCATTTTGTCTTCGATATGGCCCACCGCCAGCCCGGGGGAATCCCTGTCCACCAGAAAGGCGCTGATTCCCCTGTGGCGGGCGTCTTCGTCGGTCTTGGCGGTGACGATCACCAGGCCGCAGTTTTTGCCGGTGGTGATGAACCGTTTGGTGCCGTTCAGAATGTAATCGTCTCCGTCCCGGACCGCGGTGGTGGACTGGGAGACCGGATCGGAGCCCGCATGGGGCTCGGTCAGGGCGAAGGCCCCGATGATCTCCGCGTCGGTGAGCCGGGGAAGGTATTTCTTCTTCTGGGCGTCGCTCCCGAATTTGACGATGCTTTCGCAGACGATGGAATTGTGCACCGACATCACCACCGCCGTGGAAGCGCAGGAATAGGCGATTTCCGACAGGGCCAGTACGTAGCTGACCGTATCCGCGCCTTCACCGCCGTATTCCACCGGCACCATCATTCCCATGAGGCCCAGCTCACCCATCTGTTTCAGGTTTTCGGCCGGGAATTCCTTGGTCTGGTCCCGCTCCGCGGCGGTGGTCGCCACCACCTTCCGCGAAAACTCCCGGACCATGCTCTGAATCATCAGTTGTTCATCGGTTAGTTTATAAAAAGACATAGATCATTCTCCAGTCGTCCGCATTCGGTTTTGTCTCATTCGTTCTTCCCTGACCGCTCCTCGGTCCGTCCATTTACGGGGCGTAGATCACCACCAGCAGTTCCGCGGTTTCGTCGCCGATGTTTCGAAGCTGGTGCTTGATGCTCGCATTGAAATGCAGGGACTCGCCCGCGCTCAAGGTGTTGACGTGATCGCCCACGATCACCTCGACCGCGCCGGTCAGCACATAGTTGAATTCTTCCCCCTCGTGCTGGTATCCTACACCGGTGTGCTCCTGCCGGGGATCGATGGTGACCCGAAAGGCCTTGAGGTGTTTGTTTTCGGCGCCCGGGGTCAGGGTTTCATAGGCATACTCCTTGGTCCGTTTGGTGTACTCGCTCACCCGGGTCTGCATGGCGGTCTCCTGCTCCCGCAGAAAGAAACCGGAATCGATCTCCAGGGCCCGGGCGATCTGCAGAAGCGCCCCCACCGGGGGCCGTTCTTCCCCGGCCTCCACCGCCTTGAGGTAGTCGGTGGAATACCCGGTTTCGTTGGCGATCTGTTCCAGGGTAAAGCTCTTGTCCAGCCGGATTTTCTTGATCTTCTTTCCCACCGGCGTCATTTTGTCGGACTTTTTTGCTGCCATGGGTCCTCCTTATGAATAGTCGTAAAATCCCCGACCCGTCTTTCGGCCGAGCCAGCCGGCCTCGACATATTTTCGAAGAAGGGGGCAGGGGCGGTATTTGGAATCCTTGAACCCGTCGTGCAGGGTTTCCATGATGGCCAGACAGGTATCCAGCCCGATCAGGTCGGCCAGGGCCAGGGGGCCCATGGGATGGTTCATCCCCAGCTTCATCACGGTATCGATGTCTTCGGGTTTGCCCACTCCGTGAAACAGGCAGTAGACCGCCTCGTTGATCATGGGCAGCAGGATTCGGTTGGCGATGAATCCCGGATAGTCGTTGGCCTCGGCCGGGGTCTTGCCGAATTTTTCCGACAGCTCCCAGGTGGTTTTGAAGGTCTCCTCCGATGTGGCCAGGCCCCGGATCACCTCCACCAGCTTCATCACCGGCACCGGGTTCATGAAATGCATGCCGATCACCTTGTCGGGCCGGCCGGTCTGTGCCCCGATCCGGCCGATGGGGATGGAGGAGGTATTGGTGGCCAGAATCACCCCGGGCCGGCAGATCTCGTCCAGGTTCTTGAAGATCTTGAACTTGAGATCCTCCCGCTCCACCGCCGCCTCCACCACGAAGTCGGCCTCGGCCATATCCTTGATGTCGGTGCTGGTTCGAATCCGGCCCAGGACCGCATCCTTCTCATCGGCGGCCAGTTTGCCCTTGTCCACGCCCTTGGCCAGCAGCTTGGTGATATTGGCAAGGCCCTTCTGAACGAATTCTTCATTGATGTCGTTCATAAGGACCTCGAGGCCGCTCATGGCCGCCACCTGGGCGATGCCGTTTCCCATCTGTCCCGCGCCGATGACGCCGAATGTCTTGATGTCCATATCCGCTCCTTTGTTCGTATTCAGATTGTCGAAATTATTCCCCTCACCCCGGCCCTCTCCCGCACGGGGAGAGGGAGGAGGTAAGCGGGGTTATCGTTTCACGATCAGGGCGACCGCTTCCCCGCCGCCGAGGCAGAGAGAGGCCAGGCCGATCTTCTGGTCGCTTCGAATCATTTCATGGATCAGGGTCACCAGCACCCGGCATCCGCTGGCGCCGATAGGATGACCCAGGGCCACCGACCCGCCGTTGAGGTTGACCCGGGACGGATTCAGGTCGAGTTCCTTGAGAATGGCCACTGTGGTGCCGCTGAAGGCCTCGTTGATCTCGAACAGGTCCACATCCCCCATCCCGATCCCCTCTTTCCGGAGCACCTTGGGTATGGCCCAGATCGGAGCCACCAGCACGTATTTCATTTCAATGCCGTAGGAGGCCTGGGCTCCGATGGTGGCCAGAATTTCGCACCCCAGGGATTCCGCCTTTTCCCGGGACATCACCATCACCGCCGAGGCCCCGTCGCTGATGATCGAGGCGTTTCCGGCCGTGCCCACGCCGCCCTTCTGAAAGGCCGGCGCCATTTTGGCCATCGACTCATAGGAGGTCTCCCGCGGGCATTCATCC
>JBEPWQ010000188.1:0-7404 GCA_041642315.1 Desulfobacteraceae bacterium
GGTAAAATATTTGGGCATAACGGTCCGGATGTCGTGGCCCAGGGCCTTGACCGCCGGCGGCAGGGCCCGTGCCACATCGGCCAGGCCGCCGGTTTTGGCGAAGGGTGCGATTTCAGGGGATACGTAGAGAATGTTCAATGGTCTGTCCCGTAATATGAAGACAATTCGGTTTCCGGTTCAATGGTTCCGTTTCGGTAAGCCTCGAGAAGCGCCGTCAGTTCATCGATGCGCCGCCGAATGGTTTCGCCTTCGTCGGTGTCTTGAATGCGGCGGCGCGCGGTGTTGGTCTCGATGATTTCGGTGGTGTAGTGGATGCCCATAGCCCGGACCGGATCGGTAGGAGCCGATTCCACCCGGTGGTGGGTGGAGAGCAGAAGGCCGTAGGAATTGCTGACCAGGGTGAATCCGGCGATGCCGGTGGTCTTCTGATAGGCCTCGGCGAACCCGCCGTCGATGACGATGAGTTTGCCCCCGGCCTTGACCGGGCTTTCGTTCCGCTTCACCTTGACCGGCACATGGCCGTTGATGATGTGGCCCCGCTCCGGGTCGACCCCGAATTCCGCAAGGATTTTGCGGGCCACCTTTTCCGAATTTCGCAGTGTGTAATAGATGTTCCGCTCCTCGGCGTGGGTGGATGGGTCGGTCACGAAATATCGCTCGAAGGTGGCCATCTTTTCCTTACCGAACAGCGGAGACCGGGAGCCGCACCAGAGGTACCACATGGCGTCCAGACCGTCGAGTCTTTCCGGAGAGCCCTCGGGTTTGAAATACCCGTCCCGGCACCGCCTGGTGAAGGCGTCCATCAAGGCTCTTCCGGACACGGTTTCGTCTCCCACCGACATTTCCTGAAACACCCCGTCTTCATTCATGGGAATGCAGCCGTGGTAGAGCAGGTTGCCGTTGTGCACCCGGTAGATGGCGCCTTTGGTGAAAAGAAACCGGGCATGGTTCTGAAGCCGGGTGCTGTGGCGGAAGGCGGCGGTCAGCTTTTCGATCACCTCCGCCTCTTCGGGGGTCAGATCAAAGGGACGTCCCGAATCCAGGGTGGGAAACCGGCCGTCGCGCAGCGGATGGATGGTGTCGTCGATCCGCACCGTGCCCGCCTCCAGATCGATCCGGTCCAGGAGCATGCGGTCTTCCATGCGGTATTCCGGCCGGCGGTCGACGATGCCGGCCTCCAGCTTGAACTGAATCACCGTGATCGCCTTGTGCATGCGGGCGATGAGCTGTTTTTCAAACCCGGCATGGGCCGCGTTTTCCGTCTCCTTGGGGGCGAAGAGACGACAGGGATCATCCCCGTAGGTCGACACTGCGAATGAGGCCAGGGGCAGCAGGCTGACCGCGTAGCCGTGCTCCAGGGTATTCATCAACCCGTATCGAAGACAGATTCGAATGACGTTTGCCGCGCAGGCCTCGCTTCCGGCGGCGGCGCCCATCCAGAGGATGTCGTGGTTTCCCCATTGGATATCCACGCTGTGGTAGGCGATCAGGTGATCCATAATCTTTTCGGCGGCCGGGCCGCGGTCGTAGATGTCTCCCACCGCGTGGAGGTGGTCGATGGCCAGCCGCTGAATGGTTCGGGCCAGCACCAGAATGAAGGGCTTGGCGTTGCCGGTTTCGATGACGGCGTCGAAAAGGCCGTTGAAATAGTCGGCCTTGTCCCGAAGCTGCTCCTGTTCATAGAGCAGCTCCTCCACGATATCCGAAAAGGGCTCCAGAAGCAGCCGCCGCACCTTGGGCCGGTGATACTTGGAGGAGACCACCCGCAGGACCTCGATCATTCGGTGAAGCGTGTCCCGGTACCACCGGGTTTCGTCTTCGGCGGTTTGCAGCATCCGGGGCAGGTTTCGCTCCGGGGCGTAGATCAGGGCACCCAGGGCGGAACACTCTTCTTCCGAAAGCACCCGACCCCCGAAGAGTTCGTCGATTTTCCGGCGGATGGAACCCGAGGCATGGCTCAGAACGCTTCGAAAGGCTTCGTACTCCCCGTGAATATCCGATATGAAATGCTCGGTCCCCTTGGGCAGATCGAGCTGGGCCCGAAGATGGATGATCTCCCCGGACACCGCCTCGATGGAAGGGTAGAGGCGGGCGAGATGGCGCAGGCAGCGGTTGGAATCCGTGTGCATCTTGGTCGTGTCGGGGTCCATGGCGCTCCTTTGGGGTTTTCCTGCTGGTTCAAATGACTGTGCCGTCGGGGATGGTCGCATTTTTGACCACGACCACCAGGCCGTCCCGTGCCACCCAGTGGTCCGAGTCGAAATCGGTCCGGTCGGCCAGATTACGGATTCGCACGTTTTTGCCTATGCGGGCGTTTTTATCCACGATGGCGCCTTCGATCACCGATCCGGCGCCGATCCCGACGTCGGGTCTTTCCATCTGCCGGTTTCGGGCCCTGTCCGCCTCGGTTTCGTAGTAATCGGCGCCCATGATGACCGAGGCGTGAACCGTCACCCCGGCGTCGATGATCGACCGCTGACCTATGACCGCATCGGAAATATCGGCATCGGCGATTCGGCACCCGTCGGCGATCAGGGCCTGGGCCATGCGAGCGCCGTGGACCTCGGAGGCCGGCAGAAACCGGGGCCGGGTGTAAATGGGCCGCTTGGGGCTGAAAAGGTCATAGGGCCGCCGGCTGTAAGCCATCTCCAGGTTGACCTCGTAGAAGCGCCGAATGGTGCCGATATCCGCCCAGTATCCATCATAGACATACCCCATAATTTGGTGGCTGTCCAGCATCCCGGGGATGATGTGGTTGCCGAAGTCGTCCCCGGGCCGGTCGACTTCATAGGAACTCGCTTTTTGTCAAAGAAAATACAACGGGGTTTTCAAATGTGCTCCGTCCGCTCGCCTCCCTTCACGGCTACAACAGATTGCGGTTGAGGGGGACACGAGCGGACGGCAAGGCAGCATGGCATAGGAGAAAAATATCGATGATATATATTCCACCCAATGTCGACTTCCAATTTTTACAAATTGATACTTCAATTATGAATTTGTAAAAATTGTGATTGAAGCCACGCCCAAAATCTGTCATATTGGCCGTAGTATTTCGAATCCCGAATCCGTCGTATTGGAGAAGAATAAATGATCGAACGTGAAGCGGCGTCAAAAGCGCTGAAACTGGCGAGTCAATATCCCGTGCTGACCATCACCGGGCCCCGACAGTCCGGAAAAACAACGCTTTGCCGAATGATTTTCGGCGATAAGGCGTATGTGTCGCTGGAAGATGTGGACGAGCGCGGTTTCGCCCAGTCCGACCCAAGGGGGTTTTTGAATCGCTTCCCCGAAGGCGCGATCATCGACGAAGTTCAGCGGGCTCCGGACCTGCTTTCTTACATCCAGACCATCGTGGACGAAAATCAGAAGGACGGTTTTTTCATCCTGACCGGAAGTCAGCAGTTCGAACTTCTCGAAAGCATCTCCCAGTCCCTCGCGGGGCGAACCGCGATGCTGAAATTGATGCCGTTCACGCTGACGGAAGCCTATGGACCCGATATTTCCAACGTATCCCTCGAAAAGATGCTTTATACCGGTTTCTATCCAAGAATTTTCGACAAGGATCTCGATCCCACGGAAGCAATGTCATTTTACGTCAACACTTACGTGGAACGCGACCTCCGGATGCTCATCAACGTCAAGGATCTGTCCAAATTCGAAATTTTCCTTAAACTGTGCGCGGGGCGAACGGGTCAGATCCTGAACATGACGGGGCTCGGCAATGACTGCGGCGTGAACCACGCCACGGTCAAAAGCTGGCTATCCGTGCTGGAAGCCAGCTATATTGTTAAACTGATGCGTCCCTATTATCGAAACTTCAACAAGCGGCTCGTCAAATCTCCCAAACTTTATTTCTGGGACACCGGCCTCGCCGCTTTCCTCCTCGACATTCAAAACGAAAAGCAGATGGCGACCCACCCGCTAAAGGGGATGCTTTTCGAAAGTTTCGTGGCGTCGGAAATGTTAAAGCACCGCTTCAACGCCGGAAAAACCGACCATCTGTATTTTTTCAGGGACAACAGTGGAAACGAGGTCGACCTGATCTGCGATCACGGCATCCAACTGGATGCCGTGGAAATCAAATCCGGCCAAACCGTCGCCTCGGACTTTTTCAAGGGGCTTACGTTTCTATCGAACCTGACCGATGCCGTTCGACAATCTTACCTTGTTTATGGCGGGGAAAAACAGTATATCAGGGGAAACAACATTCAGGTGACGCCTTGGCGGCGAATTCAGGACGCCGTGGAGACCGATTGACCCGGAAACCGAGGTCCTCCGCCTCACCCCTTCTCCATCATGATCCCGTACTTCTTCATCTTATTGTAAGATTTAGCCTGATTGATAGTCAGAATAACTAAAAGTACTTGCGTCTTTGCACCCAAAATAATAAGAGGCGGATCAATACAACAATATCAACCCATCTTAGAGGAACAAGACCAAAAAAAGAAAATGAATACTCTCACCGTAAAACCAGAGATAATTCCACATTAATCCTTGCAATTTCTCCCAAAACAATTTTATAAAATCCATATCGAGAAAAATCAATTGCCATTCGCCGCGAAGATGGCTCAGTTCAACTATAGAGAAATATCAAATTAGAACTAATGACTTCTTCAAAAAAATTCCGGTTATTGACCTGTTTGCCGGCCCGGGAGGACTTGGAGAAGGATTCGCTGTGGCAGGCGGAAAATCGCCCCAAAGCCACTTCGACATCCGCCTTTCAATTGAAAAAGGCAAAAATGCCTATAATACATTGAAACTGAGAAGTTTTTTTAGAAATGTCGATTTTCCGGCGGATGGAGCCGGAGGCATGGCTCAGAACGCTTCGAAAGGCTTCGTACCCCCCGTGAACATCCGATATGAAATGCTCGGTCCCCTTGGGCAGATCGAGCTGGGCCCGAAGATGGATGATCTCACCGGAGACGGCCTCCACCGATGGGTAGAGGCGGGCGAGATGGCGCAGGCAGCGGTTCGGTTCCGTTGTATTTGGAAAAATTTTTTCAGGGGCCATGGTGCTCATTGTAAAATAAGGTCCGGCTGTCTTGCTCGATTTTAATAGCGATACCGGATAACCATTCGGTTGTCCAGCATGCTTTCGAAAAGAAAACGAGAATTCAAAGGGCATTCTAATTTTGAAATCCTCAAACTCCTGTTCTCCCCGCACGCCAGGCTTCCATCAGTTCGTCGTAATCGACGGTCAGCCCTCGGCCCTCTTCGTCGTCGAGTCTGGGTTTGGGCGACCCGGGTCTGGCCAGCCATTCGGCGGGGCCTTCAGGTTCGGCGATCCGGGGTTCGCACCGCTTCATGACGCCGGCGGCCTCAAGGCGGGCCATCACCTGGTCCTGGGCCGCGGCCAGGTCGTCGAGGACCTGCTGAGGAGTGCCCCGGCCGCGGACGGCGGCATCGATCCGGGTCCACCAGAGCTGAGCCAGTTTGGGGTAATCGGGGACGTTGTTGCCGGTGGGGGTCCAGGCCACCCGGGCCGGGCTGCGGTAAAACTCCACCAGTCCGCCCAGTTTGGGAGCGGCCCGGGTCAGGGCCTCGGACTCGATGTCGCTTTCCCGAACAGGAGTCAGCCCCATCAGGGTTTTTTTGAGCGACACCGTTTTACAGGTGGTGAATTGCGCATACAGCCAGGCGGCCTTCCGCCGGTCCTCCGGGGTATTGTTCAGCAGGGTCCAGGCGCCGCAGTCCTGATATCCCAGCTTCATGCCCTCTTTCCAGTAGGCCCCATGGGGCGAGGGGGCTACCCGCCATCGGGGAGTGCCGTCGTTGTCCACCACCGGCAGGCCTTTTTTGAGCAGATCCGAAGTGAAGGCGGTGTACCAGAAGATCTGCTGGGCGATATTCCCTTGGCCTGGGTAGGGTCCTGATTCCGAAAAGTTCATCTTGAGGGCCTCGGGCGGCGCGTACTGTTTGAGCCACTCGAGGTATTTGCGAAGCCCGTAGACGGCCGCCGGGCTGTTGAGGGCCCCGCCCCGGCTGATGCTGGAGCCGACCGGGTGGCAGTCTTCCACCCGAATGCCCCATTCATCCACCGGATGGCCATTGGGCAGGCCCGGGTCCCCGACCCCCGCCATGGAGAGCCAGGCATCGGTGAACCGCCATCCCAGGTCCGGGCTCCTTTTGCCGTAGTCCATGTGGCCCCAGACCCGCATTCCGTCGAGGCGCCGGACATCATCGGTGAAAAATGCGGCGATATCCTCGTAGGCTTTCCAGTTGACCGGCACCCCGAGGTCGTATCCGTATTGTTCGCGGAATTTCTCTTGGAGTTCGGGTCTCCGGAACCAGTCGTACCGGAACCAGTAAAGATTGGCGAACTGCTGGTCGGGCAGCTGGTAGATTTTGCCGTCGGGGGCGGTAACAAAGCCCAGGCCGAAGAAATCCTCAAGATCCAGGGTGGGCAGGGTGACCGATTTGCCCGCCTCCGCCATCCAGTCCGACAGGGGTACCGCGGTGCCGTAGCGGTAGTGGGTGCCGATCAGATCGGAGTCGTTGACATAGGCGTCGTAGAGGTTGCGGCCGGTGCGCATCTGCAACTGAAGCCGCTCGATCAGATCTCCTTCCCGGATCAGGTCGTGGACCACCGAGATGCCGGTGATCTCCCGAAAAGCCCGGGCGAGAAGCCGGGATTCATAAACGTGGGTGGGTATCGTTTCGGAAACAACGTAGATCTCCTGCCCGCGGAAGGGTTCGGCGGCCTGAATGAAAAATTCCATTTCGGCCATCTGTTCGTCGAACGAAAGGGTGGACGGAGTGAATTCCCCCAGCACCCAGCGGCGGGCGGCCGCCTGTTGAAGGTTGAACGACCGGGCCCGGACCGGCAGGGGCGTGCCGGCGGTCAGCCCCAGGGCCGCGGCCCCTTTGAGAAAGGTCCGGCGGTCGATGCCGGACCGGTTTTTTCGGTATGGTTCGGTGGGCATGGGGTTCCTCCTACCGGAAATGGATATTGCTCGGATCCTGCAGCATCAGATAGACCAGGGCGGCGATGGCGGCGCCGAGAATGGGGCCGACCACCGGTATCCATGCGTATTCCCAGTCGCTGTCCCGTTTGCCGCCGGGCATGGGCAGAATGGCGTGCATGATTCTGGGGCCCAGGTCCCGGGCCGGATTGATGGCGTAGCCGGTGGTGCCGCCGAGTGACAGGCCGATGGCGAGAACCAGCAGCCCGACCGGCAGCGCATCCAGGGCCCCGAGACCGAAGACCGACACCGCCAGAAAGAGCACCGCAAAGACCAGCACGAAGGTACCGATGATTTCCCCCAGCAGGTTGGAGGCGGTATTGCGTATCGCCGGTCCGGTGGCGAAGGTCGCCAGTTTCAGATCATGGTCTTCGGTCATGGCATAGTGGGGCCGGTACATCACCCACACCAGAAAGGCGCCGATAAAGGCCCCCAGAAACTG
>JBEPWQ010000189.1:0-7331 GCA_041642315.1 Desulfobacteraceae bacterium
GGCCAGTTTTTGATGAAGCGCCTCGATCGCCAGGCAGGCCTTGGCCGCCGGGTAGATGGCGTTTTTGCCTCGTTCCGGCGCCGACCCGTGAGACGAGACCCCGTAAAAGGTCGCCTCGATCTCCATTCGGCCGCGCTGGCCCCGGTAGATGTTGCAGCCGGTGGGTTCGGTGACGATCACCGCATCGGGTCGAATCCCCTCCTCTTCCACGATGTATTTCCAGCAGAGCCCGTCGCAGTCTTCCTCCATGACGCTGCCCACGAAATAGAGGGTGAGGTCCCGGTCGAAGGCGAGGTCTTTGAGAATGCGGGCCGCAGTGAGAAAGCTCGCCGCGCCCCCCTTCTGGTCGGCGCTGCCCCGGCCGAGGAGATACCCGTCTTTCACCTCGCCTGAAAAAGGATCGAAGTCCCAGTTGGCCGGATTGCCGACATCCACCGTATCCATGTGGGCGTCAAAAGCCAGGAAGCGGCTTCCGGTGCCGATTCGGCCGATCACATTGCCCAGACCGTCTACCCGGACCTCGTCCATGCCGGCCGCTTCCATCTGCATTTTCAATTCTTTCTGGACCGCCGCTTCCCCCAGGCTCAGGGATTTGATTCTGACCAGTTTCGACAGGTTTTCGATCGTATACTCGCGATAGCCTTCCGCCCGCTCTCGTATCTCTTTCGCAATATCCATACTCATTCTCCTTCCGCCATCCGGTATCGGCATCCGCACAAACAGCCGAATGTCTCGGGTATAGAACCGGCCGTCGGACGATCCGCCCACCCGGTATCAGTTCCCGTGCTGCGGCATTCCGTTTCATGCGGGGCTCGCGTCGCCCGGCAAATCGATCCGGTCGCTGCTTCAGCCCCGGTATTCCTCGATCAGCCGGTCGATCCGCTCGATTTCCGACTGCTGGTCGATCCAGTAGCCGGGGTCCCGCTGGGCATTGAGTTCTTCCACTGTCTTGCCCTGCTGCTCCACCCAGGTGAAGTACTTGAGGTTGTGCCACCGGTTTCGGTTTTCCACCGTGCCGGGGGCGATCCAGTCGGGCTGCTGGCCGTGAAAGATGGTGTTCAGCCGCACCTCGGCCTCGGTTTCGTCCATGGGGCCGTGGGTCTCGGTCAAGCGGGCCATGACCGAGTGGTACCGGTCCATGGCATCGGTGCAGACGGTGACGATGAGGTCATCTTTGCCCAGCCCGTAGAACTTGGCGGTCTTGATCGCCCCCAGCACATTGCAGACCCCGGAGATGCCGAAGATACGTGAGAGCTGTGCGACCTTTTCCTCCGGGATTCCGTATGTATCGGTCAGAACCTTCCAGCCAGCCGCTTCGGTGAGCACCTGAAGCCCCTTTTTGGAGGAGACGTCGTCGATACACATCAGCGCATCCATGTTCATGACATGGTGAATCCAGGTGGCATGCTTGTCGCCGATCCCCTGAATGTCATGGTCGCCGTAGCCGTTCCAGTAGAGGGTGGGGCACTGGATCGGTTCCAGCCCCACGATCTTGTGGTCGGGCCAGGCCTGTTTGAGCCGGTCCCCGGCCGCGATGGTGCCGGCCGAGCCCATGGCCGAGACAAAGGCCGAGACCTCGCCCCGGCCGATCCCCCGATCTTTCAGGAGTCCGGCCAGTTCGATGATGGTATTGCCGGTGACATCGTAATGGAACCGGTAGTTGGCCATCTCTTCGAACTGGTTCATGATCCGGACCCGGTCGGGGTCGGATCGCCGAAGCTCATGACACTTGTCGTAAATTTCTTTGACGCTGCTTTCGCAGCCCGGTGTCAGTTCCAGCCGGGCGCCGTAGTTTCGTACGATGTCGAACCGCTCCCGGCTCATCTCTTCGGGCAGGATCACCACCGAATCATACCGCATGCGGCTGCCCACCCAGGCCCCGCCGATCCCGTAGTTGCCGGTGGAGGGCCAGACGACGGTGTGCCGGGAGGGGTCGACCTCGCCTTTGATCGATTTTTCGATGAGCACCGAGTAGGTGGCCCCCACCTTGTGGCTGCCGGTGGGAAAGTCTTTGCCGTAAATCACCGCGATGGGCGTCTCCATCCCGGTCAGGGCCGGGGGCAGCACTTCATGATATATGCGGTTTGCGCCGTCTTTCCAGGTGATGTTGAAGAGGTTGATCGGGTCCAGGGGATCTTCTTTCCGCATCTTCAGTGCCCGGGCCCGAACCGCCGGGTCGATTTTGGACGGGTCGCGCATCTCCGCGAACGTCGGCCCGGTGATCAGGTGTGATGGTGGCATACATGTTCCTTTCCAAAGGGTGCCGCATCTTCTGAAAAAGAAGCGGGTCCATCCGTATATCTCTCAGGGGCGGTCCACACCGGTAAAAAAGAGGACCGCGTCTTCATCGTCCAGAATGTCTCCCGATTCGCGCAACTGCAAAAGCCCCGCCAACCCGGCGCTGCCGGTGGGCGACACCCGAATTCCGGTTCGGGTGCGGGCCATATGGTGGGCCTTTTGAATCACTCCTTCCCGCAGGATCTCCGCCTTGCCTCCGGATTTGAGCACCGCCCGGAGCAGATCATACCAGTCATAGGTTTCATCGTCCAGGATGCCGTGGGCCGCGCTCTGCGGTGCGGCCCCGTCCCAGGCCCACATGTACGCATCCCGATTTTTGACGGCGTGGGCCAGCGGTTTCCGGACCGCGTCGGATTCGAAATTTTCACGCGCAAATGCGGCCAGGGCGATCACCTGCCCCATATCTGCGGCGGCATACCCGTGAAGCCGGTCCAGTTCGTCGGCCGGGTCCGCATCCCGGTCGTATTCCCAGTCCATGGGCAGGCCGTTCTGGTCTGCGATTCGCTTCAGCATTCGGTAGTAGGCTCGCACAAAGGGAAATCCCCCTTCCGGCTGACAGACGTAAACCCGGGGCGTGGTATCTACAATTCCTATCCGGCGGAGCAGTTCCCAGGCCTGGACCACCGCCCGGCCCAGGGCCCCGCCCCCGATCTGAAGGACCATGCAGGCGGGTTCGGCCCCGGCCTCCCGAAGCTGGAGGACCGTCTCTCCGCCCAGGGTTTCGCCGCCTTCGATGTTGGACCAGTTGTCCGGACCGGAACAGGCGAAGGGGAGCCATCCTTTCTGCTCCACCGCCTCCCGAAAGGCCCGGTAGCAGGGGTCCCCTTCTCCGGTTTCGTCCCGCCCGATCCGCTCTACCGCCGCGTCCCGGTCCACCAGCATCTGCTGGAGAGCGGGGTTCATGTCCCGGGGCACAAAGGCGTGGAGTTCATAGCTTCCGGCCCGGGCCACCGCGGCGGCGGCAAGTGCTGCATTGCCGCAGCTGTAGATGGCGAGTACCCGTCGATCGGTCTCTTTGCGCAGCAATCGCAGCACCTCCAGGTAGAGCAGGGTGCCCATCAGATGGCGGCCCTTGTGAGAGCCGGTAATGTTTTCGGTTTCGTCCTTGATCCAGATGCGACCCTTGCCTGCCAGAATCTCGGTGATTCCGGGCGTCTCCGCCAAGGGCGTCACCTCAAAACATTTTCCCTCAAAGGTGGTCATCGGCTTGCGGAAATAGTCGAGCAGAATGGAAAACCGCTCGCCTTCCAGCAGGTCCCGGCTCCCCAGCAGGCTCTGATAGAGGGAGAAGCTGTTTCGGTCTCCGCTCTTCCACCGGGCGAGCAGGTCCTGGGCCATCATCGTGAGCGAGGCCTTCGGGCCGATGATTTTGCGCAGGGTATGTTCTTCGCCGGGCCGGGCCTTGGGGCAGGAAAAATGCCCTTTGTCCACCGGATAGGTCCGGTCGCAGCCCGGGCAATAGAGAACGAAATTGGACATGCACCCCTCCTTTTCTTTCAAAGCTTTCTCACATCCAAACCGGTTTGCCAAGAGAAAAACCGGATTTTCCGGGTCTTGACAAAATCGGCGGAATAGGCAAGGAATGAACGATTTCATCCACATTCGGAAGGGCTTATGATCCAAAAAATCGCATCCATCGCCGACACCGCCGGCAGGCGCCTCAACTGGGTCGTGGAACGGTGCTGCGCTCTGCTGACCGCCGTCATGGTGCTGGTAGTCTGGTTCGGGGTCACCGAGCGGTATTTTCTGAATATGGGGGTCACCTGGACCGAGGAGTTCTCCCGGTACGTGATGATCTGGGTGGCGCTGCTGGCGGTTTCTTCGGCCGCCTTTCGGCGGGAGCACATCGGGCTTGATGTTCTGGAGCGGTTTCTGCCGCCTTATCTCCGGCCGGGGCTTCGGTATCTGCTGGATGTCATCGGCCTCGGATTTTTTATCTTTCTCACCTACTACGGTATCGGCATGACGCTTTCCGGGCGCACCCAGTACGCCACCATCTTCGGGATGTCCATGGCCGTCCCCTTTGCATCGGTGCCGGTATCGGCCGGGCTTACTTCTTTTCAGATCCTGATGACCATGATCCGGGACCTGGCCCCGCCCCCGGTTCCAAAGGAGGTCGCCCCATGATCATCGTCGCGGCCGCCTTTTTCATTCTCCTGTTCGCGGGGCTGCCCATCGGCTTTGTGCTCGGTATCGCCGGGGTAATCGGGCTGGTCCAGATCGGCGGAGAGAATTTTCTTGCCATGGCGCCCAAGCGGTTTTTCGAGGGGCTCGATCTCTTTACCTTCATGGCCATGCCCTTTTTCATCCTGGCCGGAGAGATCATGAACCGCTCCGGCATTACCGAGCGGCTGGCCGGGTTCGCCGACGCCCTGGTGGGCTATCTGCGCGGCGGGCTGGCCCACTCCAATATGATCGCTTCGGTGCTCTTCGCCGGCATGACCGGGGCCGCCGTCTCCGACACCGCCGCCTTCGGCAACACCCTCGTCCCGGCCATGGTCCGCCAGGGGTACAAACGCCCCTTCGCCTGCGCCGTGACCGTGGCAGGATCGATCATCGGCCCCACCATTCCACCCTCCAATTTGATGGTCATCTACGGCTCCCTGATGGGGGTCTCCATTGCCGGGCTGTTCGCCGCGGGGATTCTGCCGGGGCTTCTGATCTGTCTGCTCTGCATGGCGGTGATCGCGGCCCTGGGCCGCCGCCTCAACCTGCCCAAGAGCAAGGCCGGGCCGAGCCTGCGGGTGATTCTGGCCAGCTTCCGCTCCAGCTTTCTGGCGCTCCTGATGCCGGGAATCATCTTGGGGGGCATTCTTTTCGGGGTGGTCACCCCCACCGAGGCTGCGGCCATTGCGGTTTTCTACGCCCTCTTCGTGGGAATGGTGATCTACCGGGCGATTCGGTTTTCCGACCTGGTGGAGATCCTGATCCGGACTTCCCGGATCACCGGCATCGTCTTTCTGATCATCGCCTCGGCCTCCATTCTCAGCTGGTGGATGACCTTCATGCAGATTCCCCAGGCCATTGCGGCCCTGTTTCTGTCGCTGTCCAGCAATCCCAAAGTGATTCTGGGGATGATTCTGATGCTGCTGCTGGGCATCGGCATGTTCATGGACATCAACGCGGCCCTGATCATTCTGGCGCCGGTGCTGGGACCGCTCACGGCCGCCATCGGCATGGACCCGGTCCACGCCGGGGTCATGATCGTGCTGTCTTTGAACATATCCCTGATGACCCCGCCGGTGGGGGCCTGCCTGTTCGTTCTCTCCTCGGTTACCGGCGAGCGGATCGAGCGGATCAGTGTTGCCCTCCTCCCTTTTCTGGCGGTGGAGGTCGGCATTCTGCTGCTGGTCGCCTACTGGAGCGATCTTACCCTGTTCATTCCCCGGCTGCTGCTGGGGCGCTAATCCCAACCCAAAGATGAAGGAGGAAAACCCATGAAAACGACGCTAAGAATTCTATCGATTTTTTTGGCGGCCACAGCGGTCTGCCTGATGGCGGGATCCCCGGCCCTGGCGGTCACCAAGGTGATCAAACTCCACCACCTCAACAAGGACGACCCCTTCGACAACCCCACCGGGGCCATGGCCACGGTCTTCAAAAGCCTGGTGGAGGCCGGCACCAACGGCGAAATTCAGGTGCAGACCTTTCCCAACGGACAGCTCGGCAAAGACGCCGAGGTGGTTCAGCAGGTCAAGTCGGGGGTGATTCAGGCGGGCATCCACTCGGTGGGCGGGTTCGCCTCGGTCTACCCGATGATGGGGGTGATCGACATCCCCTTCGCCTTTCCCAACATCAGCGCCACCTATGCGGTCTTTGACGGGCCGTTCGGCAAAAAGCTGGCCGCCGACATCGAAAAGAAAACCGGGCTCAAGGTGGTCGGGTTCGGGGATTCCGGCGGGTTTTTTCACATCACCAATTCCAAACGGGCGATCAAATCCCCCGAAGACATGGAGGGGCTCAAGATTCGAACCATGGGGCTCGACACCCACAAGACCATCATCAGCTCCCTGGGGGGTCAGCCTGCGGCCATCGCCTGGACCGAGGTCTACACCGCCCTGCAGACCGGGGTGGCCGACGGCCAGATGAACCCGGTGCCGATCATCGTCTTCGCCAAATTCGACGAGGTCCAGAAATACCTGACCCTGAGCGGCCATCTCTTTGCGCCCTATGTCTGGGTCTTCAACCCGGATTTCTGGAACGGCCTGACCGATGAAGAGAGGCGGGTGATCGAGTATGCGGCCCGATCGGCCATCGTGGCCGGCCGGGGCCTGGGCCGGGTGATCGAGGCTTCCGACCGGGGCCTGCCGGTGCTGATGAAAGAGATGCAGGTCAATGCCCTGAGCGCGGAGGAGAAGATGAAATTCCGGGAAGCGGCCATGCCGGCGGTCAAAAAGCTGATCGTGGACAAATTCGGGGCCGAGGGCGAGGAGATGATGAAGGCCTTTCTGGATGCGATTGAAGAGGCGTCGAAGTAGGTGTTTTCCATCCCCATGAGCGGATAAAAGGGTTCGGCCACGGGCCACAGCTATCGGCGCTTTTTCATCCAGTACGCGGAATTTTTCTTGACAGATCCGGCCGCCGGTGATAAGTAGGGCATCTCTTTTTTTGAAGGCACGTAGCTCAGTGGGAGAGCACTACCCTGACACGGTAGGGGTCGTTGGTTCAAATCCAATCGTGCCTACCAGAACGAACAAAGGTCAGTCTTACCGGCTGGCCTTTTTTGTTGCGGTTATATCCATCTATTCCTTAAAATCTTCCAGCGGCTCATCAAAATCATCCGGGATAATAAACAATCCTCGGCCGCTTCCGTAAGTCCGGCCTTTGCCACTTGGGGTGTGGATTTTCTTTTCGTTTTTTTCTGTGAGAAATTCTATGAAATCCATGGCCTCGCGCTTTAAATCATCGGGCAGCCGATTCAGTTTGGATAAAAGAGTTTCATTTTTCATTCTTTGATCCTCCAGTCAGGAGCCGCTGACAATATCCCCTTTTATAAATCGTGCCATAATACTTTTTTTGAATTCAACGAGAGC
>JBEPWQ010000190.1:0-7293 GCA_041642315.1 Desulfobacteraceae bacterium
TCTCACCTGTTTACCAATGAACTGCTGTCCCGCATCTACACGGATGTAGGCAGGATTCTTCACCTTCAGGACTGGCAGGCGGTCAACAGCATGATCTATAACATCATCACCGGCAAGCGGTTGGCCCAGGAGACCGGCAAACTGATGCCGGGAATCGTCAGAATCATTCGAAACTCAGCAAAGAAAAACCTGCCCAAGGAGGCGCTGTTCAGGCATTGCAGTCAGGTCTTCTGGCAAAACGCCTCCACCGAGTTTCAGAATAAGCTTTCCGGCAATCGGCAGGTGCTCAAATCGATTCGGGTCCGCATCCCCCCTGAGGCTCGGCGGATGCTGTTTGAAGAGGCGATCACGCTGAGATCGGACATCATCAAGCGGGTTCAGGCCCAGGTTCATGCTCAGGAATTTTTCAAAAACCCCAAAAGCAGGCGAAGCCTGATCCGGTCCTCCCCCGAGGTTCTTGCCCGGTGGCGGGAAAAATGGGAATGCGGAACAATCGCCCCGAAGCTCACCCCGGCCTTGAAATCACAGGTGATTCAATTTCTGAAGACGATTGAGGCCCGAAAACGCCAGTCGGAGGAGATCAGGTCGATCATTCATCTGATGGAGCGGGGCAACCCGAGTTTGTCGGCCTATGAACTGCTGAAACTGATGTTTTCGGTGGTCTTCAACACGATGTACAAGGCGGAATGGGGCGAGTTAAACGACACCGAAAACCTGAAAAACGGCGCCAACGGAGCCGGCGCGATGGCCACCTATGAGGAGACCATCGCGTTGGAAGATACGATTACGCAGGAATGCACCCCTTAAAGGGTATTCAGACCGACCGATTCTTTTTCACGGACATTGAATTCAAGTTTCCACCGTTGACCGCCCTCTTCCTGAGAAACCGCCCATAGCTCGAGTGTACCGATCTCGGTCGCCTTTACCTCCAGAATCACCGGAATGGCGGCGCCCATTTTACCGTTGCTGGCATTCAAGGTCGTTTCCAGGGTGGTGATCTCTTCGATCTCCTCCTCCCAGTCTTCCACCACCGTTCCGATTTCGTCATCCAGCCGAATGGAAGATCCCAGAAAATCGAATTTCACCGGTTCGCCGACCACCAGAACAAACTCCTGTTCGGACAGAATCGCCTCGGTTCCCTCTTCCATGCCGAACGGGGCTACACAAAGCGCCTTGAGGGGCGCCGGCATTCCCGGAACCGCAGGCATGGCGGCCGCCACGCCGATGTAGTAAGTCTTATTCAGACCCCCGCGAATCCGCACTCCTTGACCCCGGCGCGCCACACCGTAATAGGCGGCCCCTCGAGCGACTGTAAGATCATAATCACGCGTCTCGATTTCTCGAATGGACGCCTCCGGTGAGGGCGTCCAGGAGGATAGAACATCCAGAACGTGCTTTCGCACCACCGGGGCCTTCATGACCCCACCGTTGAACAGAACCGCGGTGGGAATCAGGCCGGCACCCTCGGCGTATTCCTCACCCTCCCCTTTTTGCCGATGGATAAAATTGGCCAGGTGGCGGGTAATCGCCGGGTCCGATTCATAAGGCAGGCCGAATTCCTTGATGCCGAAGCGCTGGTGGCCGGCCGGTTTTTCCGTCAGCTCGGCTCGAGGAAAAAATCCGTCCAGTATAACCCGTTCAACCACCTCCCGGGACAAACGGGTCTTCTGTGTGCCGCCGATCAGACTGCTTCCCCGTCCGAGAATTGTGACCGGATAATCATCAACCTGGGGATCGGAAAGGATGGTCTCCTTGGCCTTTCGACAGGCGTGCCAGAGCCCCTGCATCTGCCAGGAATCAAACTTTTTCTTGCCCCCGGAAAACTGCTGAGAGGCGGCATAGGCCAGAGCCAAGTCCATATTATCGCCGCCCACCAGCAGGTGGTCCCCCACGGCGATTCGGTTGAGGGCGAGATTTCCTTCCTCTTCGGTGACTTTGATGAGGCTGAAATCCGAGGTGCCGCCGCCCACGTCGCAGACCAGCACCAGGTCGTCCTTTTCAATGTTTTCCCGCCATTCATCGCCTGAAGCTTCAATCCATGCGTAAAAGGCCGCCTGGGGCTCCTCCAGCAGCGTAATATTGGCCAGTCCGGCCATTTCAGCGGCCTGTACCGTCAGTTCCCGGGCGACCGCATCGAACGAAGCGGGTACCGTCAGGAGCACATCCTGATTTTCAATCCGCAGGTTTTCATCCTCGGGGGCCATGGAATAATTCCAGGCATCGCGAAGGTGTTGAAGAATGACCGAGGCGGTTTCCACCGGTGACAGTTTTTTCATCTCCTCCGGACCATCCCAGGGAAGAATGGGTTTGTTCCGGTCCACCAGGTTATGACACAACCACGATTTGGAAGAGGCGATCAGCCGGTGGGGAATCTCGGTTCCCCTCTCCCGGGCATATTCGCCTACCGCAAGGTCATTGTCTTCATTCCAGGGAAGCCTGAGACCGCCTTCGGGAACATCATGCTCCCCGGGAAGGAGGACGAATGACGGCAGAACCTTTCGGTTCTCCACCGTTCCGGGAGCCACCAGCTGAGGAATATCGAACACCCGAATTTCCGGTTGTTTGCCTTTTACGATTCCGGCATCCGTGTAGGCCACGACACTGTTGGTCGTACCCAAATCGATTCCGATGATATAGACAGGTTCTGACAAGATCTTTTCTCCTTAATGATTCGCGTATAATCGGAACCCGAACCCCATTCGGGCCATCACAGAATTTCCACTTCCGCCGGAGCGATGATTCGGGGATCCTGAGTGCCCGAAAGGGTGGGAAGCTCCAGTTTACGGGTCCGCCATCCCCTGTGCCGGACCACTCCCTTGAAAGGAGGTTCACCGGTGACATTCCCGGTCAATTTGACCGCATTGGGGTCGAAGTCGGCTTCCACAATCACTTCCTCTTCTTCATCTTTTTCCAGTATCGGTTCCGTATTCAGATATTTTGATACGACCTTCGTGCAGTTCTCATGGATATTGCGGACCGCGGCCCCGATCTGTTCATCTTCATACCGGTCGAGATCTTCGGAAAGAAAATCCATTAACCGGCCTTCCCGCTGCAAGACCGAAAAAAAATGAAGAAACAGGCGCTCCCGGGTAATCCGTTCTTGTTTTTCATCCTTACCCGAAGCCGTTTTCGTAACCGGTTTTGATGCAGGCGCCCCCACATACGCGTGTTTCTTGACGGCCCGGCCGATGGAGATTCGATTGCACAGCCATAGCAGCAGGGTCAACAGCAGAAAAAAACCGGCTGTGATCGGAATATAGAGCTGTCTCGCCAGCTCCAGCCACATCTCCGCTTCGAGGGCAAGGGTCCTGAAATCCGACATCTCCGCTTCGGGCCCCTGAACGGCGGAAAGATGAACGGCGGCATATTCTATCCCCAGGTAGAGCGCGCCGCCTATCAACGCCCCCGCCAAGACCATGAAAAAAAAGATCCAAAAGAGTGAACGACGTGAAAGCGCCTTGATCAAATCCTTGTTAGCCATTTTCTATTCAACCCTTTCCTGAGTTAGAATCCTCACTGCCCATAAGCGGTCGTCAATTATCATAATTCGCAAAATTAACAACGTGAGCGGTTAAAATCAATATTTATAATTTTTTTCTTGTTTCTATTCCATATCACACTTCTACCATCCATCTTCCCATCTTCGCCCCACGGGTGTTATTTTTAAAAAAAACCCTTGACAAGGGATTTAGTTTAGACATATGGTTGTATATACATTTAAACAAGGTTCCGTCTTGCCGAATTTCGACAAACCGTGTTGGCCCGAAACCACCATCTTTTGAGAAGGAGAATTCTAATGAATCGCCAAGAATCCATTCAAAAAGTAAAAGCCGAGAGCGGCTACTGGGATTTCATCATCATCGGAGGCGGGGCCACCGGCCTGGGGGTCGGGGTGGACGCCGCCAGCCGCGGGTACAAAACGCTCCTGCTGGAGCAGCACGATTTTTCCAAGGGGACCTCGAGCCGGTCCACCAAACTGGTTCACGGAGGGGTCCGCTATCTTCGCCAGGGCAACATCACCCTGGTCCTGGAGGCACTTCACGAACGGGGCCTTCTGGTTCAGAACGCACCCCACCTGGTCAGCCATCAGGCTTTCATCGTGCCCAACTATGAGTGGTGGGACGGTCCATTTTACGGCGCCGGCATGAAGGTATACGATCTTCTGGCCGGAAAACTGGGCCTGGGCCCTTCCAAACACCTGTCCAAGAAAGAGACCCTCAAACGCATCCCCACCCTTGAGCCCAAGGGGCTGCGGGGTGGGGTGGTTTACTTCGACGGCCAGTTCGACGACTCCCGGCTGGCGGTCAACCTGGCCCAGACCATGACCGAGCACGGCGGCACCGCGGTCAACTACATGAAAGTCACCGGCTTTACCCGGGGCGCCGATATGATCGACGGGGTCCTGGCCAAAGATATGGAAACCGGCACCGAACACGAAATCAAAGGCCGGGTGGTGGTCAACGCAACCGGGGCATTTACCGACAACGTCCTTCAAATGGAAAATCCCGAGGCCAAACCGATCATCGCCCCCAGCCAGGGCGTCCACCTGATCCTGGACAAGGATTTTCTGCCCGGCGAATCGGCCATTATGGTGCCCCAGACGGCCGACGGCCGGGTGCTTTTTGCGGTGCCCTGGCACGACAAGGTCGTGGTCGGCACCACCGACACTCCGGTGGACGAGGTCAGTCTGGAACCGAGGCCCCTGGAAGAGGAGATCGAATTCATCCTCGAACACGCCGCCATCTATATGACCAAGGATCCCACACGCAAGGACGTCAGGAGCGTCTTTGCCGGGCTCAGACCGCTGGTCAAGACCGGAGAGGGCACCAATACCGCCTCCATCTCCCGGGACCATTACCTCGTCGTTTCCGAAAGCGGACTGGTGACCATCACCGGCGGCAAATGGACCACCTACCGCAAGATGGCCGAAGACACCGTCAACCAGGCCCTGCTGGTGGCCGGACTCGACGACCGGGAGTGCATCACCAAAAAACTGCGGATCCACGGCTGGCTCAAAAACTTCGACAAATCGGATCCGCTCCACTACTTCGGGTCCGATGCGATCCACATCAAAAAACTGATCAAGGCCGATCCCGATCTGGGTGAAAAGCTCCATGAAGACCTGCCTTACATCAAAGCCGAAGTCATCTGGGCGGTGCGCGAAGAAATGTGCAGGTCCATTGAAGATTTTCTGGCCCGCCGAAGCCGGGCCCTGCTCCTGGACGCCCGGGCGAGCATCGCCATGGCCCCGGAAGTGGCCGGGCTGATTGCCGAAGAACTGGGCTATGACGAAGACTGGGAAAGCCTCCAGGTGGACGAATATACCGAAATGGCGAAGGAATATCTTTTGGCTTAAAGTTTTTTCACCCAAAAACCCATATATATTCACTGAGGAGGCCACCCATGTCGAACGTCATCATGGCCCTGGACCAGGGCACCACCAGTTCCCGAACCATTCTCTACAACCAGCGGGGGGAAACCCTCGCCACGGCCAACGAAGAGTTTTCCTGTCAGTACCCCAAATCCGGCTGGGTCGAACAGGAGGCGGAGGACATCTGGCGGACACAGAAAAATACGATGGAAGCGGCCCTGAAAAAAGCCGGCCTGACAATGGCCGATGTCGACGCCGTCGGCATCACCAACCAGCGGGAGACGGTCATCGCCTGGAATGCCGAAACCGGTGCCGCGGTCGGCAAGGCCATCGTCTGGCAGTGCCGGCGCACCGCCGATTACTGCGACCAGCTGAAGGCCGAAGGCTTCGACAAGGTTATCAAAAACAAGACCGGTCTGGTCACCGACGCCTATTTTTCCGGCTCCAAGATCCGGTGGATTCTGCGCAACAATACCCGAGCCCGGGAACTGGCCGCCCAGTCCAAACTCAAGGTCGGCACCGTCGATTCCTGGCTGATCTGGAAATTGACCGCCGGAAAGGTTCACGCCACCGACGTCAGCAACGCCTGCCGAACCATGATCTACAACATTCACAACCTTCAGTGGGAACCGGACATCCTCACCAAACTGGGCATCCCGGAAGACATCCTTCCCGAGGTCAAGCCCTCCAGCGGCATTCTGGGAAAAACCGATAAAGAGGCCTTCGGCCATGAAGTCCCCATCGCCGGGGTGGCCGGGGATCAGCAGGCCGCCCTGTTCGGCCAGGCCGGTTATGAAAAGGGGATGACCAAAATCACTTACGGCACCGGCTGCTTCATGGTCATGAACACCGGCACCGAGCCGATTCCTTCGCCCTCGGGCCTGTTGACCACCATCGCCTGGCAGATCGGCGACACCGTCACCTACGCCCTGGAAGGCTCGGTCTTTATCGCCGGGGCCCTGATGCAGTGGATGCGCGACGACCTCAACCTGTTTGCCGATGTGGCCGAAACCCAGGAGATGGCCACCGCCATCCCCTCCACCGAAGGGCTCTATATCGTGCCGGCCTTCGTGGGCCTGGGCGCCCCGCACTGGGACCCCTATGCCCGGGGCATCATGGTCGGCATCACCCGGGGCACCACCAAAAACCATGTGGTTCGGGCCGGGCTTCAGTCCATGGCATACCAGGCCAACGATCTGCTCACCGCCATGGTCAAAGACTCGGGCATCAAAATCAAGGTGGTCAAGGTCGACGGCGGGGCCAGCGCCAACGATTACCTGTGCCAGTTTCAGGCCGACATCCTCGGGGTCAGGGTAAGCCGCCCCGAAAACGTCGAAACCACCGCCATGGGCGCCGCTTTTCTGGCCGGCCTGGCCGTGGGGGTCTGGAAAGACACCGACGAAATCAAGGCCTACTGGAAAGAAGACCGGGCTTTTCAGCTCAACCAGTCCCAGGAGAAAGTGGATCAGTGCCTGCGCGGATGGCAAAAAGCCGTGGATCGTGCCAAGGGATGGGCAAAGGAGGAAAATCGATGAATCCGTTTCTTGGTGAACTGATCGGAACCGCCCTATTAATCCTTCTGGGCAACGGGGTTGTCGCCAACGTGGTGCTCACCGGCACCAAAGGCAACAACGCCGGCTGGATCGTCATTACCTGGGGCTGGGGAATGGCCGTCTTTGTGGCCGTCTTCACGGTGGCCGCTTTCAGCGGGGCTCACATCAACCCGGCCGTCTCCATCGGCCTGGCGATCGCCGGAAAATTCGAATGGGTCAAACTGCCGACCTATCTTGCGGCTCAGTTTCTGGGGGCCTTTATCGGCGCCTTTCTGGTGTGGGTGATGTACCGGCCCCACTATGCCATGACCGAAGACCATGATCTGAAACTGGCGACCTTCGCCACCGGACCGGCGATACGCAATACCG
>JBEPWQ010000191.1:0-7238 GCA_041642315.1 Desulfobacteraceae bacterium
CCAACCTCCCCTCGGAAAGCGCCCTGACCTTTCTGGCCGGAATCGGATCCCTGGTGGCGGCCCATACCATGACCGCCCAGTTTCATCAGGACGGCCGGGTCACCGGACGGGAGATGGTCGTGACCGGTGTGCTCAACACCACCCCCTTTCACTTCAAAGAGACCCTGACCTTTCAACTGCCGGTGGTGCTGCCGCTGCTCGGTCTCGAGCTTTGCCTGATCTATATCACCGCCTTCTGGCTGGCGGGGTTTCTCAAACTGGCTTTTGTGATCGGCTACGGCCGGTTCAAGATTCGGCGGCGGCCCCAGGGCCGGAACGCCTTCGACGATCTGGTCTGTGATCCGGCGGTGGCCGACTGCACCCCGAGGAGCTTTTTTCAGATCCTCAAGGATGCTTTTCGGGCGCGAATCCGGCTCTTTCGCCGCATGATTCTGCTGCTGGCTTCGGTCACCTTCATCGTACAATACCTGGCCAATTCGGGGATTCTGAGCGCAGCCGATCGGCTGATCGCGCCTTTAACCGCCGTTTTCGGCCTGCCGCCCAGTGTGATCGCCCCCGTCAGCGTCTATATCTTCAGCCCCACCGCCGGAATCGCCTACATGTCAAACCTGCTGGCCGACAGTCTGGTGACCGAATTTCACGCCATTGTGGCGCTTCTGGCGGGCAGCTTCATTATGATTCCGGCCACCCGGCTTCGCGGCACACTGCCCCGGTATGCCGGATATTTCGGATTCAAATACGGCGCGGTCGTCTGCGGCCTGACGATGGGGCTGACCATGCTGGCTCGCGGGATCGTGCTGGCGCTGGTGCTGCTGTTTTACCGGTGACCGCTTAGCGTCTGGCACCGGATGATTCGGTCAGCATATGGATGAAGAGCCTTTCTTCATCCAGCTCCTTTCGGGCCAGATCCATCAGGTGACGGTGATGTGTGAAGAAGATCACCTGGGTTCGGCCGGAGAGTTCGGCCAGCACCTGCAATGTGGCCGCAGCCCGATCGTCGTCGAATTTGATCAGGATGTCATCCACCACAAAAGGCATGGGTTCGTTTTTGGCCAGATAGGCCTCCAGACTGGCCAGCCGGACCGCCAGGTAGAGCTGATCGGCCGTGCCCTCACTCATGCCCGCCACCCGAACGATCTCCCGGCCGCCGGGCCGTACCCCTACCAGAAACCCCTCCCCGTGCTCATCGAACTCCAGCCGAAGCCCCGCGAAGGCGCCCAGGGTCATGTGGGCGAAAAGCGCAGTGGCCCGGGAGAGGATCGGCCCCTGGTTCTTTTTCCGATACCGCTCAATGGCCTGGCTCAACACCGCCGAGGCCAGGCGCAGCTGCACATATCGGTCGACCTCTCCCTCCAGTCTGGCCAGAATGGATTGGGATTCCTCCGCCAGTTCCGCGGCCCGTGCGCTGCCGTCCATCTGAGCCAGCTCGGCCCGCTCGCCCCCGATGGTCTGGTCCAGCGCCGACTTGCGGGTGTGAAGGGTCTCGATCTCCTCGGTCAGCCGATCCATTCGGGGGGGCAGGGTGTCGGGGTCCGAAGCCGAGGCCGTTTCGATGAATTCACCCAGCGGCACTCCGGCGCTCAGTTCCCGCAGGTTCTCATTCAGCCGTTCCAGGTCGGCTTCGATGCGGGCCCGCCGGGCGGAGCGCTCCTCGGCCTCGGGCAGCGCCTCATATGTACCGCACTCGGCCTCTTGGCACATGGCCTCGAGCCGGGCCTCGATTTCCGAGAGTCTGCGGCGGGCGTCGTTCAGCCGTTTTTCTTCCTGGATCGCCTGTTTCTCCAGGCCCTGACGCCGTGTGTCGGTCTCCCGGGCCCGGGTGAGGCGGGCGTGGAGTTCCGGAACCCGTCTGTCAAAAGGGAGGTCGGCCAGCTCCGGGGCTTCCCGCCCGGCGAAATCCGCGGTTTCATCGGCGAACCGCTGCACCTCCTGGTCGATGCTGGAGATCCGCTTTTCGAGGATGGCCGCTTCTTTGCGCTTTTCGAAAAACCGCTTGATATCATCAATGACCGCCTCGGCCTGACTCGGCGAGGCTTCCGGGGTGAGTCCCAGGGGGATCAGGGCTTCGGCCCACCGGTGCCGCCAATCGGCCAGGGCCTTATCGGCCTTGTCGGCCCGGGACTTGGCCTCCGCCAGTTCGGTTTCACGCGTCGCCATATCGGCGCGCAGCTGATCCCGTTTATTTCGAAGGCGGTTGAGCCGCTCCAGCGTCGATTTGGCTCGGCGGGAGAGATCCGTTAAGGTATCGTCTTTTCCGGAACCGGATTCGCTCACCGGTTCCAGGGCGTCGCCAATGTCCGCCGTCCGCTTTTGGACCTCCATCCGAAGGGCGTCGGCTCCCTTTTTACGCTCCGTCAGAGCGGTGATTCGAGAGGCCAGGACTTCCTGGCGACCGGCCCAGGAGCGCATCTCCCGCGGCGACCGAGGGGTGATGCCCGCCGGTTTCCAGACATCAACCCATTCCGCTTCGATTTCCGCCGATCTCGACCGGGTCGTTTCCAGCCGCTTCACTGCATCCCGGTGCCGATTGACCAGTTTTTCCCGCTCCGCCACAAGGGCCGCCTGGTGGGCCACCCGATCGGCTTCCCGCCGCAGCCGGTCGGCCACCGAATCGGCCGTTCGAACACTGGTTTCATAGGCATCGGCCAGATCCATGGCCGGGGGCGGGCCGTCGATGAACTCCCGGGCTGCGGATTCCGGGTAATCGCCGATCTCCCAGGCGGTGCGGACCAGTTTCCACCCCTCGTCCCGGCGCTCCCGGGCCGCCTGAAGGTCGACCTCGGCGGGCACATCGCCGGAGAGTCGAATGCGGTGAAGCTGTTCTTTCACCTCGGCCTGTTTTCGGTACAGCTCCTCGCGTTCCGCCTGAAGCCGCTTCAGGCTTTCTTCGGCCTCTCCCATTCGAGTTTCAAAGGCATCGATCGTCTCGGCGGGCGGCACCGTCAGGGCCGCCAGCTCCGCCGCACCGCCGGACCAGAGCGGGAGCTTTTCGATCGCCCGATGAAGCTCGCGTTCGGTCTTTTGGATCTCTTCGGTTTCGGTCCGAAGCCGGTCCTCCAGGTCGCCCGGGGACCGAATCCGCTCCAGGGCCGCCTCCAGTTCGGTGGTGTCCGGCGGGTCCGGCGTTTCCCCCAGTCGTTCGGAAAGTACTTTGACCTGGCGGGACCGGGTCTCGATCGCCTCTTCGGCCGTCTCCCTGCGGGCGACCAGCCCTTCATATGCCCCGCCCAGCTCCCGCACCCGAATCACCGCCGTCTTCTCCAGCCGAAGGTCTTCGCCATCCGGGGATCGGTCTCCCCCCAGCCCTATGAGGATGTCCCGGGCTTCGGCCCGGGCCCCGCTCAGGAGCCCCTCCAGCCGGGGGCGGTCATTCCGGGCTTTTCGGTGGCTGCCCAGCTCCTGATGGAAGGCCTCGATTCGGTCGGCCTGGTCCAGGAGCCGTTCGGGAACGTCCAGGGCTTCGCGGTTCTTTTGAATGTCTGCCAGATTCCCCTGGGCCTGATTCACCAGATTCCGGGCCACCTGCAGTTCTTCAAAGGCCTTGGCCCGCCGTTTGGAAAATTCCTCGGTCAGCAGCACCGCGTCGGCGACTTCGGAGTGGGCGTCGAGCAGGTCCTTGCGCCGGGCGATCAGGGGCAGCGCCCCGGTAATTCGCTCGAGCCGATTCAGCTCCGCCTGCTTCTGTTCCAGTTCGGCTTCCACATCCGCCTTCTGTAAAAGGGCGGTGCGAAGGGCCTCGTCGTGCCGACCCCACTCCCGGCCGGGCAGTTCGGCTTCGGTGATCGCCTTTTTAATGCGTTTAAAGCCGGCGATTCCTTCATTGATTCGGGGCTTCTGGCCCGAGGGCTTGAACAGATCCTCGGCCTCCGCCTGAAGATCGGCCTGGACCTGGCGAAGATCGGCAATGCCGGAGCCGGCCGCAAACAGAACCCGGCCCACATCGCCCCCACCCCTTATGATCTCCTCCCCGCCCCGCACCAGGCGCCCGTGGTCGATGCCGAACATGGTGGCGAAGAGATCTTCATCCACCCCGCCGAGGCAGGTGAGCAGTTCGGTTTCTTCCAGTACCGTGGTGTCGTCCGGTTCCCGAAGGGTGTTGGCCCGACCTTTTCGACGGATAAAGGAGAGGCCGGCGCCGTCCGGTCGGCGAAGGGTGCCGCCGATCCGCATGCGGGTGTAAGGGTGAATGAAGTCGTCCGGAGACCGGACCGGAATGCCGTAGAGCATCTGGCTCAGGGCCCGCAGTGTGGAGCTTTTTCCCGCCTCGTTGGGGCCGTAGATCAGGTGCAGCCCTTCGTTCCCCCCGGAAAGATCGAGGGAGAGATCGGTGAAGGGGCCGAAGGCGATGAGGTCGAGGTGCAGGATCTTCATCGGCGGTCTCCCCGGTACAGAAGCCGGTGCAGCAGCAGGGGGCGAACCCGGGCCAGGGTTTTCACCAGCCAGTCGTCGTCTTCCGGGCAAAGGGCGTCTGAGGATTGCCGAAGCTCCGGCGGAAGTTTGCGCCGAAGTTCTTCCAGCCCGCTGCCCAGAGACGCGCGCAGCTCCGGATCTTCTTGAATCGTATCGAAAAAAGAGAGGATTTCGCCCACCGGTCCGTCCGGAGTGGCGTCTTTCCTTTTCTGGGCGAGGGGTTCGGTCTGGAGCAGCACCTTTTCCACCCAGATGCGCCCGGCCCCCGCATCGGTGGCCGCAGCCCGGATCTGGCTGATCCATCGCTCCGGATCACCGGAGAGAATGTCGTGGGCCCGGCAGGGACCGGTCAGCTCCACACGCGCCGCCACCGGCAGGCCGTCCTGGGTTTCCAGGCCGGCTTCCAGGGCTTCGCAGACCGCTTCGGCCGCCTCGAATCCATCCGCGGCGTCGGCCATGTCTACCTTTAGCCGGGCCCATCGCATCACGTCCAGAGGCTGAAACTCGAGGGTGGCATCGCCCTGTTCGTCCACCGAGACCACCATGCACCCCTTGGGATCGCATTCCCGAATATGGCGGCCTTGAATGTTGCCGGGAAAGACGATGAAGGGCCGTTCATGGAGGATTTCCCGGGTGTGGATATGCCCCAGGGCCCAGTAGTCGTAGCCTTTGGCGACAAGTCCCTCCACCGTGCAGGGGGCGTAGGTGTCATGCCCTTCCCGGCCTGTAGCCGCGGTGTGAAGCATGCCGATGTTGAAGTAGCCGGGCAGAGGCGCCGGATAGGCCAGGGAGAGGTCATGGGTGATCGCAGGGGTGGCGTACCCCTGGCCGTGAATGGCGGCCCCGAAATCATCCAGGGCGATGGTATCCGGCCGGTCGGCGGGGAACCGGCGGACGTTGTCCGGAAAATTGAGGATCTTGGTGATGCGGCTGGCCGCGTCGTGGTTGCCGCCGATCAGAAAGACCGGTATGTCCGCCTCCCGAAGCTTGGCCATCTGGGCCGCGAAAAAGAGGCCGGTATTGTAGTCTTTCCAGTCCCGGTCGAAAAGATCCCCGGCGATCAGCACGAAATCCACCGACCGTTCCAGGGCCAGGGCCACCAGGTTCTCCAGAGCCCGGCGGGTGGCCCCGCGCAGGGCCTCGACCGGTGCGCCCTCGTACTGCTCCAGTTTCTGCAGCGGACTGTCGAGATGAAGATCGGCGGTGTGAATAAAGGTGAACATGGAAATCCTTTGTCTGCATATTTGGCGTTGCTTGAAAGGGTTTCTTTTTAGTACACCCGGCGGCGGTTTGTAAACCGATCTCTTGGGTCAGAACGGGATGGCGGAAATCGGATTTGGGTTTGCAATCGGGGAGGGGGTGGGGTATCTTTTGAGAGGTATGCGGGTGGTCGGCTTTTTCAGTATCCTCTGACGTATGGAACAACAGCCATGGATGTCATCGAAAGAATTCGTCATTTAATGCCGGAGATCATCGCGAGGTTTCCGTCCATTCAGGTCTTCTATCTGTTCGGTTCCCATGCGGACGGCGGAGCCGAAGACAGGAGCGATGTGGACGTCGCGGTGTTCACCGACGGCAGAGAGGATGCGGCCATGGAGCTAGAATTGGGAGTGTATTTGCAGCATAACCTGAAACGGGAGGTGGATGTGGTGATCATGCAGAAGGTTTCCCCGATTCTGCAGTATGAGGTGCTCAAGGCCCGGAAGCGGCTGTATGAAAAGGACCCGGAACTGCGGGCGATTCTGGAGGTGAAATCGTTTCGGGACTATCTGGATGCGCGGTACTATCAAGAGAAGCGTTTCAGAAGGAGAGATCTCGATGGTCAACACACCGATCATTAAACGCCTGCTCGGCAACTTGGAAGGATACGTAAACGATTTGCGGACCGCTGCCGATATCACCCGCGAAAAATATTTGAAGGACATCCGCTCCCAACGGTTTGTGGAAAGAACTCTGCATATTTCGATTGAATGTTGTTTTGATGTCGTCCATCACATCATTTCTGATGAAGGTCTCCGGACCCCCATTTCGTATGCCGATGCATTTACGGTTCTGGCGGAGAGGGGGATCATTCCGTGGGAATCGGTTCCGGAATACCAGATGATGGCGCAGTTCAGGAATAAAATCGTTCATTTTTACGAAAAGATCGATCCGGAAATGGTGTACGGCATTTTCCGGTATAAGCTGGACACATTCGAACGGTTTGGAATTGAGATTCAGGATTTCTTAAACACCGAACAGGCCGAGGGGGCGAATGAATGAGCGGCGGTCAGTGTAGAAAATTAGAAGGGCAGGGGGGGAGCGGTCCGGGTTCGGAAGTCGATCATTTGACCCGGCGGGCCATTCAGGCGCCCATTGCCGCCTGTCTGATCCGAGCGTTTGCAGAGGAGATGGGTTCGGAAAAGGCTCTGGAAATCGCCGGCAGGGCGATTCAGTCCGATGCCGTGCAGGGCGGGCGGGAGGTGGCCGACAGGTACGGCGACAACGCCATGAAAACCCTGGCCCGGGTGGTTCGGGAGGTCTGGGCCGCCGGGGATGCCCTGGCCGTTCGGTTTCTGGAAGAAACCGATCAGCACCTCCATTTCGATGTGATCCGATGCCGGTATGCGGAGATGTATGAGGACATGGGAATGCGGGATCTGGGGTTCAGCCTGTCATGCTGCCGGGACGGGTCCTTCGGGGAGGGATTCAATCCGAGGATTCGGCTGGAGCGGACCCAGACCATCATGGAAGGGGCGGGATTCTGTGATTTTCGGTATTCGATCATACATCAAGAAAAACTTGAATTGCCGGCGAAGCCAAACTATGGAGGTGTCGACGTCTGAAGG
>JBEPWQ010000192.1:0-7230 GCA_041642315.1 Desulfobacteraceae bacterium
ACCCCCGCATGGGAAGGATTCCGTCCCACGGATAGGATACCCCAACCGGCATTACCCGAGATCCGAAAAAGACACCGGCTTCACCGATGCGCTCCGACTGTTTTCGGTTGACAAACCGCCGTATCGGCTCGCATATTGTTGGCCGTCAAGCAATACCGAAAACCATCAAAGGAATCGATATGGAAAACGAAATGATCCCCTTGTCCGATTCGGACCGGTTCGCCTTTTGCTGTTCACCCGAGGTTCCCTGTTTCAATGAATGCTGCAGAGATCTGAACCAGTTTCTCACCCCGTATGATGTCCTGTGCCTGAAAAATCACCTGGGGCTTCGCTCCAATGTATTTCTGGACCGATACACCATCCAGCATCTTGGTCCGGAAACCGGCCTGCCGGTGGTGACCCTCAAACAGGAGCCGGCCACCGGATTCGAATGCCCGTTCGTCACCCCGAAAGGGTGCAGCGTCTATGACGCCCGGCCCGCCTCCTGCAGGACCTATCCGCTGGCCCGACTCGCATCCCGGTCACCGGAAACCGGCCGAATTCAGGAACAGTACCTGTTGCTGAAAGAGCCCCATTGCCTGGGCTTTAACGGAGGAAATCGGCCCACCGCCCGGGAATGGGTAAAGGATCAGGGCCTCGAACCGTATAATGAAATGAATGATCTTCTGATGGAGATCCTCGGACTGAAACGTCGACTTCATCCCGGACCGCTGGATATGAAGGAGCGTCATCTGTTCCGTATCGGCTGTTATGACCTGGACACCTTTCGGGAGCAGGTATTCGAGAAAGGGGAGCTTCAGGAGATGGACCCGACGCCGGAATCGTTGAAGGCGGCTCGGGAAGACGATACCGCACTGCTTCGGCTTTCCCTGGATTGGGTGAAGCGGACGCTTTTCGGAGAGCCCTGATAATGGAAATTCAAAGCAAGGTCGCCCTGGTCCTGGGCGCCGTCAAGGGAATCGGGAAAGGAATCGCCCTGGATCTGGCCCGATCCGGCGGCCGGGTGGCGCTCACCTATTATGACTGGGAGGAGCATCTGGAAGACCTGCGCCGGGATCTCTCGGACACCGGGGCCGAGCATCTCGTTCAAAAGGTCAACCTGCTCGACACCGATGCGATTCCGGATCTTATCGACCGGGTCATTCAGCGTTTCGGCCGGCTGGACATTCTGGTCAACAACATCGAGCGGGGGGGATGGCCGGTGGTCCACGGCAGTTACAACCGGCCCCAGTGGGACCTGGAGACGGCCACCACCCTGCGGGCCAAGCAGTGGGTATTCGAGTCGGCCCTTCCCCACCTCAAGGCCGCCGGTGAAGGGGCGGTGATCAATCTGTCTTCGGTGGCCGGACTCGTCGGTCGATCCGGCCCGGCCGGGTGTATCTTCAACGAAGGGTATGCCGCGGCCAACCGGGGAATTTCGCTGTTGACGGAGACCTGGGCACGAATGGGGGCCCCGAAGGTGCGGGTCAACGAACTCATGCTCGGCATGATCGAAACCCGACACGGCCCGGGAACCCGGGGATGGGAACTTCTGAACCCGGACCAGCGCCGGGCCGTACTCGACCATACCCTTCTGGAACGGACCGGCACGGTGGATGACGTGATCCGGGCGGTGCGGTTCCTGCTCCAAGACGCACCGTTTATGACCGGTACGGTGCTGCGCATCGACGGCGGCTATGTGCTCGGCGGAGACCGGGTGCCTCCGATGCCGGAAGGAGAAGAAAAGATCTCGGAGGATTATCTCGGCTTGAAATAATCGGAAGGTATTCGCCAGAGATAGAACCGTATCCACTCAAAACCCAGGTTGAGCAGTTCCACATCGCTTCTGCGGAACCTTCTCTGCAGGTCTTTTTTGATCTTGAACCGCTTCAGAAAAGTGGAGGCGAAGACGAACTCCCGAAAGGCGTCGATGTTGTAGGCGGCCATAAAAGCCATTTTGGCCCGCGGCCCTTCCGGCCCTTCGATCCCCCAGGGATCATTCAGAAACAGGCTTCGAATCCGGGCCCACTCCGCCGTCATTCGATTGTAAATTTCCGCCTCCTGATCGTCGGCCCAGGTCTCAAGGGTCCAGGCCTTCTCTTCATGCTGCCCGAGGCAGAAATCGGGCGGTCTGAAAAAATGGACCGGGGTCGGTTCCGTCCCTTCCTCGCCGTACATCAACCCCTGCTCCACCGGAAAGGTCCGGCAGGTATCGGGCCGGTCCTCGTATACCGAACACCCCTGGTCCGTTAAAAAGGGGCAGGTATGCTCCGCATTGTCGGCCATCCGGAGCAGCACCTCCGGGAAATGATTTCCCTTTCGAAGCACCACCTCCACATACTCCTCCAGAAATTTAGACGAAGAGATTGCCAAGCGGTTTTTCAGGCGAACCACATCATAGGGATACAGAAACAGATTGAGATTGCGGCAGCAGCGGTTGAAACAGCCGATTCCCGGATGGCATGAAAAACAGAAGGTTTCGCCCGGCGACAGCCGTTGCCCGTCCAGTCGGTCGATTTGGGCCGGATCTATTTTTTTCATAAACAAATAGGATGAGGGGATTATAAGGTTTCGATCATTTCGGCGATCGTCATTTTCGTTCTTCGGGTAATATCGGCGGCCTGCTTCAGTTCGGCTTCGATGCATGCCATCTTCATGTAAAACGGAGTTCGGTCAAAAGGCCGGTAGGCCTTCCCTTCGGTCTGCCGGGTGAATGTGTCGCACCCCGGACCGTAGGAAACCTCCAGGCCCGTCCGGTGAAGCTCATGTGCCGGACCGTGAAGTCGGCAGATCATGGGCCTTTGCAGGTAGACCAGACAGAGCCCTTCCGCATTCAGCGGGCACATCAGCCGAATCGGCCCGCCGTTTTTCTCCAGAACGGCGGTCTCTCGGCGCACCGCTGCGGCCCGTTCCCGAATGTCTCCGCGCACTTGCCGGGGGAGATGACGGAAGCCCTGCCGAAGGTAGAGGTACTCGATATGGGTATGGTGATAAAACCGGGTCAGGCAGCAATTGTCCACACACCCGGTGCAATGAAAACCGTAGCCCTCGACGACCTTCCCATAGGCCGCATCCATGTCCACATACAATTTTTGCAGTTTCTCCAGAAACGGCGCAGCGATTTGATCGGGAATGGTGATCATGGGATTTTTCAAACCAGAGGGGAGGGAAAAAAGAGTTTCGCGTACAGGTTCATGGCATACCGATCGGTCATGCTGGCGATGAAATCACAGACCACCCGTTCGTAGGGCTCCTCGCCATGGAGAAGGTGCACCATTTCAAGATGGACCAGTTCCTGTTCCAACCGGGAAGGATTCTCCAGAAAAAAATGGTACAGCTCGGAAAGGATTTTTTTGGCTTTGACAAATTCCTTGTGCACCCGCTCGGCCCGGTATACATTCTCATACAGAAATTGACGCAGGGCGGTCATGGAAGCATATACTTCCCGGCTCATTTTGAGAACCAGTTCACCGCCTTCCACGGTGCTGTAGAAGATCAAATCCCGCATCATGGTGGTGGCCCGTTCGGGATGGGTTCGGCCGATGATGCGCATGCAGTGCTCCGGCACCTGGCTTTCCCGAATCACCCGGCTTCGAATGGCATCCTCCAGATCGTGATTGAGGTAGGCCATGATATCGGCCCAACGGACGATCTGCCCTTCAACGGTACAGGGTTTCCGGTCGGGGTGGTCCGACACGATGTGGCCGTATCCCTTGGAGTGCTTCAGAATGCCGTCCCGAACCTCATAGGTGAGATTCAGCCCCTTGCCCCGGTTTTCCAGCAGGTCCACCACTCGAAGGCTCTGCTCGTAATGGGCGAAACTGTGGGAAAAGATCTCTTTGAGAGCGGTTTCGCCACCATGGCCGAAAGGCGTGTGGCCCAAATCATGGCCCAGGGCGATGGCCTCGGTCAGATCCTCGTTCAGATACATGGCACGGGCGATCGTGCGGGCGATCTGCGCCACCTCCAGGGTATGGGTCAGCCGCGTCCGGTATTGATCCCCCAAAGGGGAGAGAAACACCTGGGTTTTGTATTTCAGACGGCGAAAGGCATTGCTGTAGACGATCCGGTCCCGGTCCAGTTGAAACACCGTCCGGACCGAACGAAGCCGTTCGGGGCGAGCCCGGCCCCTGGATTCGGCGCTCAGACACCCGTGGGGCGACATGAACCGCCTTTCCCGATCTTCAAAATTCTCACGAATGGACATGCGTCTATTTACATAAGGGAAATCGACCATAAATATGGATAAGGCAAATATGTAGTGTAGCCTTCTCTGTAACCGAAAGTAAAGGAAAATTTAAACTGGGAGAAAAGCACGAATGAAAAAAAAGGCGGAAGGGCATCACCTGGTACTCGGCACTGCAACCGATCTGCTCACCGGCCGGTCCCTCGAAGATACCCATGACGAGCGATACCGTCAAAAGCTGGCCCGGCTGCTGCTCACGGACAAAGGGTATCCAAAAGGGAACATTATTCCGCGCCGGGAACTCACCGCCAAGGCCGGCGATCGGCAGGGCATGCTTCGGGTCGATTTTCTGATTCGACCCGAAGCCCGAATCGGCATGATCATCAAATACGGCCCCGGCTCTCTGGTGACCCGCCACCGGCCGGCTTTGGCAATCTCCCGGCTGGTAGCCCCCTACCAGGTTCCCATTGCGGTCGCCGCCAACGGGGAAGACGCCGATATTCTGGACGGCGCCACCGGAAAAGTTCTGGCATCGGGCCTGGCGGCGATCCCCTCCAGATCCGAACTTCTGGGGTTCATGGAAGCGGCCGATTTCAACACCATATCCGACAAGCGGGCCGACATGGAAAGCCGCATCCTCTATACCTATGAGATCGACGGGGCCTGTCCGTGCGACACCACCGTTTGCCGGACGTAGGCGGCGCCTTTTCAGCGGCCGATCCCCCGAGTGGATCAAATAGGAGGTGCGATGGTAACCAGCACCCGCAGATCGCTTTTGGCGCGAATCCCATGCGGTTCGCTGATATCCGCGATCAGCACGTCGCCGGTATTGGCCGGAAACGCGGCGCCGTCCTTGCCCAAAAACTCCCCCTCGCCTTCGAGCACGGTGATATTCACCTGGCCGTCGATTTCATGGGAATGAGTGGGCAATTCCTGGCCGGCCTTGAAATTGAAATTGACCACCTTCATGTAGGGCGAGTCATGGACCAGAAATTTATGGAACGCCTTGTCTTTGAACCCGCTCTCTTTGAACAATTCAATGCGTTTGATCATGTTGTCTCCTTTATTGGTTTTGAAATCAGGTCTCCTCCCAGAAAATACATTCCGTGGGACAGGATTCAATGGCTTCGTCGATGCACTCCTCGTCACCGGCTTCTTCTTTGGAAACCAATGCCTTTTCGGATTCCGAATCAAAATCAAAAACATCCGGACACAGTTCGACACAGGTTTCACATCCGATACACTCATCCGTATCAATGACAACGATTTTACCCATTCCAACTTCCTCCTTGCCGGTTTCAAACAAATTGGTTCAAATAGATTCGGCTTAGGGTATCCATTTGCCGATGGAACTGATCGTGCCGACCCGAACCGATCTCTTCTTCTTCCAAGCTTTCAAATTCTTCCATCATGCCGGTCTGCCGTTCCTTGGACAATTTTTTTTCGGCCTGGGGAAATAAAAGCGTGTTCTCTTTTTTGATGTGGTTTCGAATCAGTGTTCCATAGCGATCGACCGCATCCATAAACACCCCGGGGGCCTCTTGGTCTCCCCGATAGAATCGCTCCAGAGCGGCGCCCATCCGCTCCACCAGCTTTCTGCCTTCGGCATGCTCGTCCATCAGTTCATCCATGATATCCGCCTTTTTGGGAATGTCGGCGTTCGCCATTTCTGGGAACAAAAACCGCTCCTCCTTTCCATGATGGCACCGGTCGATGAAGATCCGTAAAAACGCCATGACCTGGTCGAGATGCTCTCCTTGAATCGTCTTGTGGGAAGCCATCTTTTCACAGATCGCCCGGAGAATGTCGAGCATCCGGAGAATCCCGTCGTGCTCCTCCTTCAGTGCCTGAGTCGGTGTCATTTTTCCTCCTGATGGAAAAAAGCATGAATCGTTAAAGTCGCCACGCCACTATAATGCGGATGAACCCCGAAGGCCATACGGACAAAATACTATTTTGGACTGCGTGATTACGTATTCGGATTGCGCAGGTCCATTCCGGAGTTCCAAACTAATGATGATTATGCCGGTGTCAAACCGATCCGGTGCTTTACCTGTTTGCCCTTCTGGATTATAGTGGGCCGCCGGTTAGGCAGAGATAAAAAAAGAGAAAGGATCCCGAAATAATGACGCGCGAACCCGATGATACGACGGACGTCCGGTTTATGAAAAAGGCCCTTCAGCAGGCCGAGATAGCGCTGGCCAAGAACGAATTTCCGGTAGGATGCGTCCTGGTGCATGAAGAAAAGGTGATCGCCGCCGGCTCCCGGCGGGGCACATTCGGGGGGCCGGCCAACGAACTCGACCATGCCGAAATTCTGGCCCTGCGGAAGCTGGATGATCTGAAATTGACCATCCACCGGTCCGGGATCACCCTCTTCTGCACCATGGAGCCCTGCCTCATGTGTTATGCGGCGATCCTCCTGAACGGCATCGGCAAAATCGTCTATGCCTTCGAAGACGCCATGGGCGGCGGCACCCGGTGCGACCTTTCTGCCCTGCCGCCCCTTTACGGTGCCAGAGCCGTTCCGATCACGCCCCATGTTCTCAGAGAGGACAGTCTGCGGCTTTTTCAAACCTATTTCACCCGGCCCGAAAACGACTACTGGCGGGGGAGTTATCTGTCCCGCTATACACTGGCCCAGCTCCCGGGGAGCCCGCCGGTGGCGGTTCGGTTCTGACCCCGTGCCCGAATTTGCGCATTTTGAAGACCCGGCCCGGTTTTTTCTGTCCACCTGTTTCCTTTTACCAAAAACTTCTGTACACTCGCTTTTGTTGCAAAGGAAATCGGTTGTATTTTTTCCAAATGACTCTTTACAGGAGCGGTTATGCCGAAACATCTGGTCATCGTGGGTGCGGGCCATGCCCACATGACCCTGCTCAAACAGATGGCGGAACTGACGCACCAGGGCCACCGGGCCACCGTAATCAGCAAGGACGCCTTTCATTATTATTCGGGCATGGGCCCCGGCATGGTCTCGGGCACCTACACCCCGGCGGAGATCCGGTTCCACGTTCGGCAGATGACCGAATCCCGCGGAGGGATGTTCATTGAAGACACAGTGG
>JBEPWQ010000193.1:0-7155 GCA_041642315.1 Desulfobacteraceae bacterium
GGATAGAAGGCTCTCCAGTCCGACCGGACTGAGTTTGGCGGCTCACCCGCAGGTGCGGGCCAAGCTCGTCAGGGTCGGCTGTCGAAAGAACTGTGTCAATTTCTTCAACATAATCTCCTTAAATTCGAATGTCATGAGCCCCGGATCAGTCGGGCGACCGGTAAGAAAACAGGTAACAAATCCTTATAATATGGGATTCGATCCGCTGAAAAGGCAAATTCAAATTAATCATGGGCCGGATTTTATCCATTGAAAATATCTGTAGGTAAAACCCTCCTTTCCCCGGCCTCTGTTTCGAATTCCTCCATTTTTTCAATTCACTCCAACAGAAAAAAGTAGGCGTTGATCATCGTTTCGGCCAAGCCTGAATGGTAGAAAGGCCACCCCGGGGGATTCTCCCGGTCCGGGAAGCTGTTTGAGCGAAAGTGAGTTCTTGCCGGGCCGGGAGAATTCCCCGGGGTGGCCGAAATGGTGATCATGGCCAAAAAGTAGAAAATTGGGTCGGGTATTCTTTCGTCTCACGAGGGATTTCAGGGGTTTGTTGGGTCGCGCATAGTCTTACATACCCCTTGCCAAATTCGGTTTCATCTGATAAAGGGAGGGCTAATTAAATTAAGGTTTTGAAGAGGGGATCGATTTTCTAAATGCCTTTTGTCGGTTGAAAGGGGGTTTTTGAAACTGAAACGGGTTTCGCTTTAGCAAGAATTCGTTCTGAACGGCGGATTCTATTGGGTATGTGTTAATCATCAACTTAAAAAAGGAGAGTGGATCAATGGCGTATGATGCTGTAAACATGGCAGACTGGCAGATTTCCGAAGAAGCCGAAAAAAACATGCCGACTCCGGATGAATGGCGCGAAAAACTCGGTCTTCAGGCCGATGAAATGCTGCCCATGGGTCGGTTGGCCAAGCTGGATTTTCTCAAGATTATTGATCGTCTGAAAGACCGCCCCGACGGAAAATACATCGAGGTAACCGCCATCACCCCGACTCCCCTGGGAGAAGGAAAGAGCACCACTTCCTGTGGACTGATGGAAGGCCTCGGCAAACGCGGCGTCAATGTCGGCGGTGCCCTTCGACAGCCCTCCGGCGGCCCCACCATGAATGTCAAAGGCACCGCTGCGGGCGGCGGAAACTCTCTGCTGATCCCCATGACCGAGTTCTCTCTGGGTCTCACCGGCGACATCAACGACATCATGAACGCCCACAACCTGGCCATGGTGGCCCTGACCGCCCGTATGCAGCATGAGCGAAACTACAATGACGAACAGCTGGCCCGGCTGACGAAGATGCGCCGGCTCGACATCGACCCCACCCGGGTGGAGATGGGCTGGATCATCGACTTCTGCGCCCAGGCCCTGCGGAATATCGTCATCGGTCTCGGCGGCCGTTTTGACGGCTACACCATGCAGTCCCGGTTCGGCATCGCCGTGGGTTCCGAGCTGATGGCCATCCTGGCCGTGGCCACCGACCTGGCCGACCTGAAGGAACGGATCAACAACATCACCGTGGCCTTCGACAAGAGCGGCAAACCGGTCACCTGCGGGGACCTGGAGGTCGGCAACGCCATGACCGCTTTCATGCGGAACACCATCAACCCCACCCTGATGTGCACCGCCGAATACAACCCCTGTATGGTTCACGCCGGGCCGTTCGCCAATATCGCCGTGGGTCAGTCCTCCATCATCGCCGACCGGGTCGGCCTGAAACTGTTCGACTACCACGTCACCGAGTCCGGCTTCGCAGCCGACATCGGATTCGAAAAGTTCTGGAATGTAAAATGCCGCTTCTCCGGCCTGAAACCCCATGTCTCTGTACTCACCTCCACCATCCGCGCCCTCAAGATGCACGGCGGCGGACCCAAAGTGGTGGCCGGTAAAGACCTGCCGGCCGAATACAAAGAGGAGAACCTGGAGCTGGTGGAAAAGGGCTGCGCGAACATGGTTCACATGATCGACGTCATCCGGAAATCGGGCATCAACCCGGTGGTCTGCATCAACCGGTTCTACACCGATACCGACGCCGAGTGCGACATCGTCCGAAAGGCCGCCGAAGCCGCCGGCGCCCGCTGCGCCGAGTCCAAGCACTGGGAAAAGGGCGGCGACGGCGCCCTGGAATTCGCCGATGCGGTCATCGACGCCTGCAACGAAAAAGTCGATTTCGACTTCCTCTACCCGCTGGACATGAAACTGCGCGACCGGGTGGACAAAATCGCCAAAGAGGTCTACGGCGCAGACGGCGTCGACTGGCAGTCCGATGCGGAAGCCAAAGCCAAAATGCTGGAAGAGGATCCCAAATATGCGGATTTCGCCACCATGATGGTCAAAACCCATCTGTCGCTGTCCCACGACCCGGTCCGAAAGGGTGTGCCCAAGGGCTGGCGGCTGCCGATCCGCGACGTGCTCATCTATTCCGGCGCCAAGTTCCTCTGCCCCTGCGCGGGTACGATCAGCCTGATGCCGGGAACCAGCTCCAACCCGGCCTTCCGCCGAATCGACGTGGACCCCGAGACCGGAAAGGTGTCCGGCCTGTTCTAGTCAGCCCATCATCAGATCGCATACCCGTGTAGCACCCAGCCCGAAGGAGTTTTTCCTTCGGGCTTTTTTGTCTGATCCCGATTGAATTTGCTCCGGCCCCGATCCATCCTTATCATTATCTAAACGTTCATCAGCGATTTCATGAATCGTGGCCGACGCTCCGGCCAGGCCTTCAGAATCGTCACTGAGGAAACAGACCGGTGTTCCGCCGGTCAAAAAAAGAAGGGAAATCGATGCGAATCTGCACTTGTATCGGCCTGATCATCACTATTTTCTTGCATGCCGGACCGGTTTTCGCGCTCTGGTGCGGAGACGCACTGATTATGGAAGATCAGAGCGCATGGGAGGTCCGGGAAGTGCTGGAGAGCAAAGATTGCGGGGAACTCCTGATAGCCGAAGAGATCGGATCGGTTCGGGAGGTGGTTCGACGGCAGTATCCGTTTTTTTCCCCCCACATCGGTTTCTATGGACATCGCTATCCCCATCACGGAGGATATTACGGACTGGGTTGGCGTCCGGGTCTCAACCGGATCATTTATGATTCCGAAAAGATCGAAAAATGGCGCGTCCGAATCAACAATCGGCAAGGTGTTCCCTATTGCTATGACCTGGTCTTCAAGAGCGGCGTGCTCCGCGCCATCGGAATCGGCGATCCCTGCGGTTTCGCTTCTTCACCTGAATAGACGGACCTGAACAGGAAACGAGACAATTGATTATGAACAAATACCTAACCCGAGCGATATTCGTGGCTTTGATCTGCCTCCCTTTTTTCGGGGGCACCGCCCTGGCCCTGCGGTGCAGGGGCAAAGTCATCGATGTCGGCATCCCCAAGCCCGAAGTCCTGGCCCACTGCGGCGAACCCACCTGGGTGGAGGAGCGGCAAGAAGAGCGGCTGATCCGAAATTGCCGTTCGCCTCGTTATGGAGATGATTTGAAGTGGAAGGACCGGGAGTATTATCGCCGAAGACGTCGGCCCGACGGCCCCTATGACGCCTGTGTGATCCATGTGACCATTGAAGAATGGTTTTATAATTTCGGATCGAGCCGATTTACCCAGACCCTGCTCTTCGAGGACAACCGCCTGGTCGATATTATCGAGGGAGACTACGGATATTAGATTCGATTTGCGAGTGGAACATGGAACTGAAAATGGAAGCTTCATCAGAGAACAGAAGCAGAATGAGCATCTGGACAGTTGAGCCTGACCTGGATCGAATCAACGAAATGGCCGATCAGACCATGGTGGAGATGCTTGGAATTCAATTCTTGGAAACCGGCACGGATTATCTCAAAGCCATCATGCCGGTGGACCATCGAACCCACCAACCCTTCGGCATGCTCCACGGCGGCGCCTCGGTGGCTTTGGCCGAAACCATGGGCAGTGTCGGAGCCCTGCACTGCGTCAACCCGGAAACCCACTTTTGCGTGGGGCTGGAAATCAACGCCAATCACGTCCGTTCCGTGAAAAGCGGTATCGTGACCGGCTTGGCCAAGCCGCTTTATGTGGGCCGAACCACCCAACTCTGGGAAATCCGCATCACCGATTCTGCGGACCGGCTGGTCTGCATATCGCGGTTGACAATGGCGGTATTGGCCCGCGGAAAGGACCGTTAAAGGGGGGTTTTATAACGGCCGCCGAAGATGCATCAGGTAATTGACGTGGGTATTCCCGCCCAGGGAATATCGCCGGGTGAAGGGGTTGTAATGAAGCCCGGTGACGTCCTGAACCGTTAGGTTTTCGGACTCGGCCCACTGCACCAGCTCCCGCGGTTTGACGAATTTCCTGTATTGATGGGTGCCTTTTTCCAGCAGGCCCAGAATATACTCGGCCCCGAGAATGGCGAACACAAACGATTTGGGATTTCGGTTGAGAGTGGCAAAGATGATGTCGCCCCCGGGTTTGGCCAGTTCTCCACAGGCCGCCACCACCCAACCGGGATGGGGCACATGTTCGAGCAGTTCCATACAGGTAACCACATCGAAACGGCCGGGTACTTGAGCGGCCGTTTCCTCCACCGTGGCCTGCCGATAGGCAATATCCAGCCCGGAGTCCCGTCGGTGAAGCTCTGCCGCCGCAAGTGGTTCTTTCCCCATGTCGATGCCGGTCACCCGGGCGCCGGCGGCGGCCATGGCTTCGCTCAACAGCCCGCCGCCGCACCCGACATCCAGCACCTCGGCGCCGTTTAATTCGGTGCGCGACCGGATATATTCAAGCCGAAGGGGGTTGATATCATGGAGCGGCTTCAACTCTCCTTCGGGGTCCCACCAATGTGCGGCCATTCGTCTGAATTTTTCGATCTCGGCCGGGTCGATATTGATTCGATTGTCCATGACCGCTTTTCATCCCCCGCTTCTATGAATATCCGTTCGAAATCGCCCCTTTGGATGAACCATTCCGCCTTGACTAACGGCCGCTCCCGGTATATTTATCGAATTCTTTTCGGGGCGATGATCACCGTTTCGGGGTGGCCTCTATGTCATTCAGGATTGGCCGAAACGATGCTCAAAGCCTCTGTTCGTCGCCGGCAGCCGATCCGACTTCGGCTCCGAAATTCTGTTGGACCAAACCGATTACTTTCGCCTTGCAGGAGAATGTGTTGAAATCAGCATCCGATCTTTCCGGTTTCCCCCGACTCCGATTGTATTGGGCCCTTTCCCGAACCCCCCATGGCGTGATCGATATGACCACCCCCGGCTTTGCCGCTCTGATGTGGCTGGGCGAGTTTCCGCCTTTCGGCATCGTTCTGCTGGGAACGCTCACGGTGTTTGCCGGATATACCGCCGTGTATGCCCTCAATGATGTGGTCGATTATCGGGTCGACCGAGAACGCCTGAAACAGGAAAGTTTCCTAATCAAGCCCGACGCCCCGGACCTGGACGCCGCCCTGGTGCGGCACCCGCTGGCCCGGGGGTTGATCAGCTTTCGGGAGGGCCTTTTCTGGTCCCTTTCCTGGACCGCCGTCGCCCTGATGGGGGCCTATATCTTGAATCCGGTCTGCGCCGCCGTCTTCATTCTCGGCTGCATCCTGGAGGCGGTCTATTGCCTGCTGTTGAAGGTAAGCCCCTTTCGCACTCTGATCAACGGCGTGGTCAAAGCCCTCGGGCCGATCGCCGCCGTGTTCGCCGTCGATCCTTGGCCCTCTCCGCTCTACCTGACCACCCTCTTTTTCATGTTCTTCCTGTGGGAGATCGGAGGCCAGAACATCCCCAACGACTGCACCGATCTGCCCGAAGACCGGCGGCTTAATGCTCAGACCGTCCCGGTCCGGTTCGGCCTCGATTTTTCAAGTTTCGCCGTCCTGGCCACCCTGCTCGGCGCCTTTTTTCTGAGTCTGATCCTTCCCAGCCTTTCCCAAAGCCAATTCGGCCTTTTTCTGTACATCACGGTGGCCGCCGCAGGTATCTATCTGCTGATAATTCCGGCCCTGGGATTTCACCGCCGTCAGACCCCGGATGAGGCCATGTCCGTCTTCAACAAAGCCAGTTATTTTCCTCTGGCCCTGTTTTCTCTGGTGACTGCGGCCCTGCTGATCTGATTGAATCTGGGCCTCTATTTGGCGGCGATATGGACCACCGCGATGCCGTTGGTCAAGCGCTTAAACCGTACATCGGTATAACCGATTCGTTTGAAGATGTCCGACAGTTCTTCCGGCATCAGGAAGAGGCGGATGGTTTCGGGCAGGCAGGTGTAGGCCTGCCGCGTGCCCACGAGAAGATCTCCGAGATGGGGCATAATATGGAATGAATAAAAGTCGTAAAGCCACCGAAACCACGGGGTGACCGGCTTTGAAAATTCGAGGCACATAAACACGCCGCCCGGTTTAAGGACCCGGTACATTTCCTGAAAAGCCCGGACCATATGGGTGATATTGCGAATGGCGAACCCGACCATCACCTGGTCGAAGGTCTCGTCCGGAAAAGCGATCTGCTCCGCATCCCCCTGAACAAACTGTATTTTTTGCCGGTATGCCTGATGAATCGGCTTGTGCTTTCCGGCCTGCATCATCCGCCAGTTGATGTCGCAGAGAACCACCTGACCGGTATCGCCGACCGCCTTGAGAGCGGAGACGGAAAGATCCCCGGTGCCGCCGCAGACATCCAGAACCCGGTCACCGGGTTTCAATCCCATATGCTGAATGGCGAATTGCTTCCATGCATAATGGATCCCCATGCTCAACAGGGTGTTCATCAGATCATAACGGTTCGCCACCGAGTCGAAATGGCGACGCACCCGGTCCGCTTTTCTGGATTCCTCCAGTTCCTCAGATCCGAATCGGGCCTTCCGTTGCCGGATGATATGCTCATCCAGCTGTTCCAACCGCTTGCTTCGGTCATACCAGATCGACTTTCTCTCCTGCATTACTGTCTCACTTTCAGATCGAGACCCTGCCGCGATAGGTACAATTCCTCTGCGGGTTCGGTCCAGGCTGATATTTATAAATCCTGTAAATCATTCAAAATATGAGATCGGACCATACCAGAGACGGCCCCTTTGTGCAATCTTTTTTCCGGATCGACTTTCACCTGACGAGGAGGGTTGCCGTTGACAGGAATGCCGGAACCTGCCACACCCTTTAAAGAAACCGGAACGTCCAGAAGGTTTACGGAACTGCGATTGG
>JBEPWQ010000194.1:0-7113 GCA_041642315.1 Desulfobacteraceae bacterium
GCCCCTAATCGAACGATCTGCGCTTTCCAGGCGCTTTTTGCTCCGGCCCCGGCGTGAACGTTTTCTTGATTTCCCGCTTCAGCACCTCCCCCGCGGCGCTCTTCGGCAGAAACTCGACGAACTTATAGATCCGGGGGCGCTTGTAATCGGCCAACTGAATTCGGCAGTGGGCGGCCAGGTCCTCCCCGGTCAGCGCCGTCCCCGGCGCGACCGCCACCACCGCAGCCACCGTTTCCCCCCATTTCTCGTCCGGCACCCCGACCACCGCCACCTCGAAGACATGGGGATGAAGCCCGATCGCCTCCTCCACTTCCCGGGAGTAGACGTTTTCACCACCGGTGGAAATCAGGTCTTTTTTGCGGTCCACCAGATAGATGAATCCTTCTTCGTCTTTTTTGCCCAGATCCCCGGTATAAAACCATCCGTTCCGAATCGCCCCGGCAGTGGCCGGCGCGTCTTCGTAGTAGCCCCGCATAAAGTTCCCCCGGGTGACGATCTCTCCGATCTCTCCGGGCGGAAGCTCTTTTTCATCCTCCCCGAAGATTTTGACGTCGCAGAGAGACAGCGGCAGGCCCACCGAAGCGGGTTTGTCCAGGGCCCGGTCCGGCGGCAAAATGGTGCAGCAGGGGGAGGCCTCGGTCATGCCATAGGTATCGGCGATGCAGACCGACGGAAATTTGGAAAGCACCTGCCGCCGCATCTCCGCCGGCATGGTCATGGCGCCGTTGACCATCAGCCGAACGGAGGAGGTATCGAACCGTTCGAATTCCGGTTCTTCGATCAGCATTCGCAGCAGGATGGCCGGCCCCCAGGTGATGGTGATCCGCTCTTCCTGAATGGCGGCCAGGGCGTCCCTGGGCTCGAACCGGGGATGAAGCACCAGGGTGGCCCCGGTCAGAATCGCCGGAATGCAGATGGCATTGAGAGAGAGGGGATGAAAGAGGGGCGGAATGACCTGAAAAATATCGTCCCGCCGAAAGCCGACATCCATCACCATAGACAGTCCATTGAAAAGGCTGTTCTTGTGGCGAAGAACGGCCCCGCTGGGCCTGCCGCCAGGGCCTGCGGTAAAGAGAATGAGATGGTCATCGTAGAGCGTGACGTCGGCCTTCGGCTCGTGATCGGCCTTGTTGTCGAAAATCGGTTCGTAATCCCGCGCATCCCGGCCGCTGTCGCCGTCGCAGATAAAGACCCGCGCCTTGGTGAGATGAATCCGGGCCTGGTTGACGGCATCGGAAAACAGGCCGGAATAGATCACACAGACCGCATCGCTGTTTTCGATCTGGTAGGCCAGTTCCCGGCCGACCAGACGGACATCGAGCGGCACTCCGACCCCGCCCGATTTGGCCACCGCGAAATGGCACTCCACGAAATGGTGGGTGTTGGCAAAAAGGTAAGCGATCTTGTCGCCTTTTTGAAAGCCCATGGCGATCAGGGCGTTGGCCAGCCGATTGACCCGGCGGTTGAGCCGGTCATAGGTGAATCGTTCTCCGCCGACCTCGATGAGAGCGGGCTTTTCCGGATACTTTGCCGCGGTGAGGGCGAGGGCATCGCCGACGCTGTCGAGCATAGCTGCCTCCTTTGGATAAAGGGCTGATTTCCCTTCAGCCGATGGTAAAGAGTGTTTCGATAAGCCGGGATTTCATCACATCCCCCTCGATTCGAAGCCTGCCCGAAGTGAAGGCGGCCATGGGCGCCAGCCGCCCCGTCATCATGTCGGCAAAATCAGCATCCTTCATCTGCAGGGTGCAGGCCGGGGTTTCGTGGACCCCCGTTTCGATGGTGCAGGCCCGGTCTCGAATCTCGCAGTACCATTCGCCGCCGGCTTCGCCGGAAATGTGAAACTGAAACACCGCATCCACCCCTTGGGCCGCGTCGGGGTTGAAGCTGTCGGCCATCCGGTCGAACACCGCGCCGATATCCAGGCCGGTTTCCGATACGGCCGGTCCTGCCGCATTCTCCTGGGTCGGCGGAGTCAGAAAAGCGCCCAGGGCGGCGTTGAGATCCTTATACGGAACGGCGCCGGAAAGTTCGTTGATTCGGTCCCAGTGGTCGTGAATGTCCTCCGGCGCGGGCGGGTCCGCCCCATCCCCCAGCCGGACCGTCGGGCCGGTCAGGATGGCGACCCGATTGTAGCAGCCCATACCGGCATTGAAGATCTCTCCGCTATCCTGACACCGTTCCGCAGCCAGATAAAGGACCAGGGGAGCCACGTATTCGGGCTGCATCTTTTCAAAAAGGTCGGGGGGAAGCACATCTTCGGTGAGCCGGGAGGCGGCCAGCGGCGCCACCGTATTCACCCGGATGCCGTATTTTTCCCCTTCCAGCTTGAGCGCGTTCATCAGCCCCACCAGCCCCATTTTGGCGGCCGAGTAGTTGGCCTGGCCGAAATTGCCGTAAAGTCCCGCCGCCGAGGTGGTCATGATGATGCGCCCGTATCCTTTCTCCTTCATGACCTGAAAGGCCGGGCGGGTGACGTGATAGGCGCCGTTCAGGTGAACATCGAGGACCGCCTTCCAGTTCTCGGGTTCCATTTTGGGGAAGCTCTTGTCTCTCAATATTCCCGCATTGTTGATGAGGATGTCCACTGTGCCGAACGCCTCCAGGGCGGTTCGGACGATGTTTTCACCGCCTTCAGGAGTGGCGACGTTGTCGCAGTTGGCCACCGCTTCCCCGCCGGCCTCACGAATTTCGGTCACCACCCGGTCGGCCGCTGAACTCGAACCGGCGCCGGCGCCGTCCCGCGGCCCGCCGTAGTCGTTGACCACCACTTTGGCCCCGCGTTTGGCCAGCTCCAGGGCATAGACCCGACCCAGTCCGCCGCCCGCACCGGTGATGACCGCCACCCGGTCGTCGAAGCGGATGTTTTCCTTTTGAATCTCTCCGTGTTCGAATTCCATATTCAATGCCATACGGCACCCTCCTTTGAAGTCAATTCATGTGTAAAAGATTTTCTTCCCAGTCGGGGGTAAAGGCCGGAATCATGATAAATTTTCAATGTCTCCTTGGTCACCGCAATGCAGGTATCGCGGTCCGCCCCCATCATCCGCCCAAAGCGCTTTTCCCCGGAGGCGAAATTGATGGGCGAGTTCCAGAGCGCCAGCACCCGGGCGTGGGTCTGGGGCGTCGTTGACCGCCTTTTTCGAGGGCTATGGGCATCGATTATCCTTCTTGTTCCATCATTTGGTGGATAGGCTACACTATAAAAAGATATGAAGTCAAAACAATAAAAATGGTCATTTCCACATTTGGACCGCAGATATCCAGGATCCGGATGGTCTTCGATGATCTTTAGTATCTTGACATCAAACTACCCCCTCCTTACCTTCATTTATGGAAACCGGATCACGCATACGGCTTATTCTCTGGAAGGCCGCCAAAGCGGTGGAAAAGGTGGATCGGGCCAGCATCGCCGAGACCGGGCTGGGGTTGACGGATTTCGCCATTCTGGAAGCCTTGCTTCACAAGGGGCCCCTGACCATCAATGCCATCGGCGAAAAAGTGCTCCTGACCAGCGGGTCGATGACCGCGGCCATCAACCGGTTGAAGAAAAACGGGCTCGTCCGCCGGGTCCAGGACCCGGCGGACGGGCGCTGCTTTCACGTTCATCTGACCGACGACGGGCGAAAGGTGATCGAGCAGGCCTATGGGCTGCACCGAAGGAACCTGGAAAAAGTCGTCGAGGTGCTGAACCCGGAAGAACGAGACGAGTTGGTCCGGTTGCTGAAGAAAATCGGTGTGCATGCCGATGGAATGGATTTGCAATAACCGAAGGTTTTGCTCGGCATTCAAACCTCTGATTTCAAACCTATTTTAGATCCTCCATGGACCCGCGGTTCACGGAAGTGAGGAACACGCAATGTCACTGATCGCCAAACTCATTACACTGAGGCGGGACCTGAAGGCCAAAAAGCCGAACCGGTGCGAACGGTGCGGCCTCTACTACAAGGAGGACCAGAAGGAGTGTCCCCACTGCAAAGGATTGCCTGATGGAGAAGTAGCACGGCTTCAGGATCGTGAGCAGAAGACTCAATTCGGCAATATCTGGCACTTGGTTCTGGTTTTTGTCGGGCTGGCGATCCTGTTCGGGATCTTATCGATGGTGATATGATCAAAGGACGGACAAGCGGATTCGACATCCCTCGCCCCGGGTGAATAGGACGGGGCGAAGGGTAGGATCGCGTAAGGGGAATTAATCCCCCAGATACGCCTTCTGCACCTCTTTGTTTTCCAACAGGGCCGATGCTTTATCCTCCAGCACGATCCGGCCGGTCTCCATCACGTAGCCGATATCACTGGTGGTCAGGGCCATGTTCGCATTCTGCTCCACCAGAAAGATGGTCATGCCGTTCTTGTTGATCTCTTGAATGGTTTCGAAAATCTTTTCGATAATCTTGGGGGCCAGCCCCAAAGAGGGTTCGTCCAGCAAAAGGAGCTTGGGCTGCTGCATCAGGGCCCGGCCGATGGCGAGCATCTGCTGCTCCCCGCCGCTGAGAGTGCCGCCCTTTTGCCGATAGCGGTCCTTGAGCACCGGAAAGAGGCTGAACACCCATTCCATATCCTGCTGAATTCCTTCCTTGTCTTTTCGCAGATAGGCCCCCATCTCGAGGTTTTCCATCACCGACATTCGGGGAAAGATCTGGCGGCCTTCGGGGGACTGTGCGATTCCCAGGGCGGCGATCTTCTCCGGCGGTAGCTTTTCGATCTCCTGCCCCTCGAATAAGATGCGGCCCCTTCGGGCCGGCTCGACCCCGGAGATGGTCAACAGAGTGGTGGTTTTCCCGGCGCCGTTGGCCCCGATCAGACAGACGATGGATCCCTGGGGTACGGTGCAAGTGATCCCCTTCAGGGCATGAATGTTTTCATAATAGGTGTGGACATCCTCTATGGTCAGGATGTTGTCTCCGTAACCCTGCTTCATTTCTGCACCCTTTCGGCTTCATCACGCTGTCGATAAAATTCTCTTTTTCTTCGGGAGGCCGGGATCAATCCTTCGGGCCGGATAATCATCATGGTCGTCATGATGGCGCCGAAAGCCAGCATTCGAAATCCCTCCAGCTCTCGAAATACCTCCGGCACGGCGATCAGGATGAACCCGGCGATGATGATGCCCGGAATGCTGCCGATGCCGCCCAGCACCACGATGCAGAGCACGATGCAGGACTCCATGAAAAGAAAAAAATTGGGGTTGACGTAGCTCAGTTTGGCGGCAAAAAAGGCGCCGGCGATGGATGCGAACCCCGCGCCCATGGCGTAGGCCAGCAATTTGATCCAGGTGGTGGGCACGCCCGATAGTTCGGCGGCCACCTCATCTTCGCGGATGGCGATCCAGGCCCGGCCGATGCGGGATTTATCCAGACGATTGACTCCGATGGTGGTCAGAATCGCAATCACCAGGATAAAATAGAACAGGCCCGGCAATGAGGTCAGATAATAGGTAACCATCTCCAACCCGCCCTCTTGGAACGAAGGATAGTAAAGCGGCGGACGTTTCATCCCGAAAAGACCGTTGGGGCCGGCGGTCAGGTCATCCCAGTTGTTGAGAACCAGGCGGATGATCTCTCCGAACCCGAGCGTGACGATGGCCAGGTAGTCGCCCCGCATCTTCAGGGTCGGGTATCCGATGATGCAGCCGCAGATCATCCCCAGGACCACCCCGATGGGCAGGGCGGCCCAGAAGGAAAACCCGTAGGTCAGGTTCAGCAGGGAATAGCTGTAGGCGCCCACTGCATAGAATGCTATATATCCCAGATCCAGGAGTCCGCATAATCCTACGACAATATTCAAACCAAGCCCCAGACAGACATAGATGAGGCAGGTAATCCCCACATCGATCATGTAATTGTTTGCGACCAGGGGAAAGATGACCGCCGCCAGAAGCAGGGGACCGAGGGTGAATATTTTCGGAACCCGGTGCAGACGGTCCCCGATCCGCTCGGGGATGCTCGGCAGATCATGATCGGGCGGCGGCCGGCGGCTGCGGATCACCTTGACGATCAGATTCAGCACCAGCAGGGCCACCCCGACACCGAACACGGCAAACGCCCGCTCTGCCTGAAATACGGCGCCGCCGGTGAATCCCAGCATGGGAAGGATGATAATGGCCAGAAAGATGGTGTAGACGACCAGTTTTTTGATTTCTTGCCCCAACATGCGCCCCCCTTATACCCTCAAATCCGCTTCGCTTTCACCCAACAGTCCGCTCGGCTTGAGATAAAGCACCAGGATGAGGACGGTGAAGGTGGTGACATCCTTCCAGGCGGAAGGCAAAAACGCGGCCCAGGCCACCTCAATGCCGCCGATGATCAACCCCCCGAGCACCGCCCCGGGGATGGAGCCGATTCCCCCGAGTATTGCCGCGGCAAAGGCCTTGATCATGAAGATGAACCCCATGTCGAACCGGACCGCGCCGTAGTAGAGCCCTACCATCACCCCGGCGGCGGCCCCCAATGCCGGGCCGATCATGAAGGTGATCCGGATGGTCTGGTCGATGTTGATGCCCAGCATTCGGGCGATGGTCCGGTTCTGGGCGGTGGCCCGCATCGCCTTGCCCAGACGGGTGCGGTGGACGAAAAACTGGAGCGCCACCATCAGCAGAAAGGCAAGCAGGATGATGAAGACCTGGCTGTGACTGATCTTGGCGCCTAAAAAATCGATGCTTGCCAGCCCGAAGACCTGGGGATAAGGGCGGTCGGACACCCCCTGGCTCAGCATCATGCCATTGGACAGAAAGATCGACATCCCCAGAGCGCTCAACAGCGCCGACAGCCGGGAGGCATTTCGAAGCGGCCGGTAGGCCACATGCTCCACCGCCACTCCCAGCACCGCCACATAGGCCATGGCCAACCCGAAGACGATGAACAGGGTGAGCACAAAATGGGTCTCCACCCATCCGATCTGCTGCAGAGCGGTCAGTACGATCACCCCGATAAACGCCCCGGCGGTAAAAAGCTCGCCGTGGGCGAAATTGATCAGTTCGATAATCCCGTATACCATCGTGTAACCCAATGCGATCAGGGCATAGATGCTGCCGAGAAACAACGCATTGACCATCTGCTGCAGAATAAAAGCGCTGAAATCCATTTCCCTACCTGCCTAAGTCAACGGACGGGG
>JBEPWQ010000195.1:0-7086 GCA_041642315.1 Desulfobacteraceae bacterium
TCCGGTCCGACATTCGTTCATAGGATTCGGGAACACCCAGCAAACCGATATAGTGCTTTTCGGCGCATTCGAAATGGTGCCTTCTAACGGTTTCATCTCTCCGGCAGCCCCCGCCTGCGTCTTTCCGCTCTTTTGGCCATCATATGATCGGTATGCCGGCTGATGCGGGAGGTCTTTCTCTGTATCCATTGATATTGGAATTGGTTCCACATGCGTATGGTTGGTTTCCCGTGGTAGGCTTGGAAAAGCCGCAGGCGGTCCTCCGGGGTGAACAGCTCCTCGGGAAGACTGAAGTTGAGTTCGGCCAGAGCTTTAATCATCCACCGGAATCGAAAAATCCTTTTCCGATCCACCCGTTGAAGGTCAAAGAGCGCCGGTTCATAGAGTCCTCCGTCGTCGGCGTACCGAAGGAGGATATGGGTGGCGTTAAAATCCCGATGATTGAACCCGGCTCGGTGCATTTTCCTGGCCAATTGACCGAGTTTATACAGAAGAGCCTTTTTGCGTCTACCCCCTTCACGGCCTCTGAAGAATTCAGTGTGGTCGCGAATCATTTCTTCCAGAGAAATCCAGGGATGAAAATCCTCCGTCAGAACAAAGGATTCGACTCGGTTGGAATGGATTCGATGTTCTCCGCAGGCCACGGGGGTAACGCTGGGGATTGATTTTTCTCTGAATTCACAAATATTTTCGAATTCCAGCCGGCCCTGAGAAGGGGTTCCTGAGAATTTGAGAAACGGGGGCGAAGAAAAAGCGTTGATCCTTTCCGGTTCATGCCGTTTCAGATAAAGGACATGTTTTTCGGGTGCATATAGTTCGATTCGAGTAATGGAGCGGCTCGAGATTTTTTTTACGATTTGTCCTCCTCGGAATCGGTAAATCGTTTCGAAATCCAGCAGGCCGTTTAATTTCAATAAGTTCCGATATGCCTGATTCAGTAGCAGGCCGTTTTCCGTTTGGCGTCTTACGGAGCCGGCGAGTTCATTCATTTTTGTTCCTTTTGAATCCGAACCCGGTCGTACAAGGCCATTAGTTCGCTCATATAACGATCTCCTGTGAATGCGGCGGCTCTGTCGAAAGCATGTCTTCCCATTTCAGAGAGATTCGCATCGGATGTGCATCGGTCGATTTTTGACGCCAGTTCTTCGGGTTCCCAGGATTCGAGCACATACCCATGGATTCCGTTGTCGATGATTTCGCCGGCGCCGTTGGTGCGGGTGGTGATGACCGGAATTCCGCAGGCCATGGCTTCCAAGCAGACATTGGCGAAGGCGTCATATCGGGTGGGCAGAATCAAGAGGTCGGCGGCGCCATAGTATTTTTCAATTCGGGTCTGAGAGCCCAAAAAAAATATCCGATCGCCCAATCGATTCTTCGCGGTATGTTTTTGGTGATTACCTGTCCGATCGTGCCCCACGACCACCAGTTTCAAGTGAGGATTTTGGAGCCGGTTCAGGGATTGTACCAAAAGGGGCAGGCCCTTTCGCTTAAAATCATTGCCCACAAACAGGAGGAGCATATCATTATCTTGCATTCCGAGTTCTGTTCGAACTGCTTTACGGTGCTTTTCTCGTACCGAGGGATGAAATCTTTCATGATCCACGCTGTTATAAATGACGCAGATTCGACTCGGCGATATTCGGTAGTGGTCCAGAATCTGGTTTTTCACCAATCGGGAGTTGGTCATGACATATCGGCATCCGTTCCCTTCAAAAATGCGCTTCTCCAGATAGGTCAGGGCCTGACGCCGAGGGCCGAGCGCCTTTACATTTCTGACCACCGGATTCGGATACCGCTCCGACATCTGAATGGGATTGATGCCGTCGGAGGCCCGGAAAATATCCTGATCCATCACCCGTTCCATGCTCTGAACCACATCGAAGCGGTGTTCGATTAGTATTTTGCGGGAAAAATAGGCAAAAGAAAGGTTTTTCACCGGAGAGGAAAACCGCAGCATGGGAATATGATGAAAAAAAATACCGGGTTCTTCCTGGCGACGGTTTGCCAGCACATGCACCTCGTGTCCTCTTCTCAGGAGTTCCCGGCTCAAGGAGATGGTATACCGTTCCAGTCCGCCCTTTGAAAGGAGGTAGTGTTTGCAGATGAGGGCGATTCTCACGATTTTACCCGATAGAGAATCAGTTTTCCAATTTTTTCGGACCGCCACTCTTTGACCGGAGTAACGGGCTTGTTTTGAATCCAGGCCGGCTCAGTGTCCCCCATGCTTTTTTCATCCCAGATGAAGTAATCGACTTTTCCCTTCTTCAGGATTTCATTCCAGTCTGACTTTTCCTTTTCAAGAATAAGATTTCGATTAAAAACCGGTGCTCCACGGTAATTCAGGTGGGTGTAAAAATCGACCAGAAGTATTTCTTTAAAGGTGCCGGCGATGGAGACCGGCAGGTTATCTTCTTCCTTGTCGGAGATAAACCGCCCGATTTCCGCGAAGACCTGTTTTTCGTCTCGTGTTGAAAACCTGAGGCTTTTTGGAAGGGCGGCGGCCAGAATTAACAGCGCTACCATGGCATAAATCCAGACCGGTTTCCATTTCATTTTTTTGAAAGCGTATTCGGTCAGCGCAAGAAGACCGAATCCGATAAACACATATGCCGGGAAAAGAAAAAGGGCGATCCAACGGTCGAACATCGCCCAGAGGTAAATGATTTGCGCATACAGGAGAAGCAGGGCGGCTCCGGAAATGGACGTCAAATAGGCCAGTCTGGAATCCTGCAGGACCCGGCTTCGAGTGGAGATCCCGCCCGCCAAAAAAAGAAGAAAAAAGGGAAAATAAAAGGCCCTGGTGATTTGAACGAATAGAACCCCTACCGCAATAAACCAGACCAGATTCCGTACCTTTTTCAAGAAGTACTGATAGATATGTCCGGGGTATTGCTGTTCGATCTGTTGGGCCAATATGCCCCTTATCATTTGATACCGATCTGTCAGGGCGGTTGAACGTTCCAGTATTCTTTCGGGACCGATCAGGGCCAGTGATTGATTCTGTAACAGAAACACTTTGGCCATCGCGACTGCGACAACAAAAAAGGCGGGAGAGAGAAACCAGATCAGATCCTTCCATCGAGTCCGACCTCCCCGGAAGAAAAGAAACAGGGCGGACACAAAAATAAACAAAAGGGCTTCAATCCTTGCCCAGGCGGCCATCAACATGCAGATACAGCTGATCAGAAGGTGGACGGGCCTGCGTTTTTCCAGATGAAGAACAAACAGGAAAAGCCCGAAGATCATAAAAAACCAGCAAGTGGGGCCTCTCAGCACGTCCCGGCTCATGTTGACGAAAGAAGGGGAGAAAGCCATGGTCAGTAAAGCCAGTACACTGATTTTTTCATTCAAAAATCGTCTGAGCAGCCAGTAAAGGGGTATCAGCAAAAAGGTGCCGAAAAAAAGAGAAACTCCGGAAGCAGCCGTGACCCAGTCCCCGCACAGAAGGTAGCCGAAAACGATAAAAAGCGAATAATTGGTCAGGTAGGGGTAGCCTGTCGTAATCAGCTCCGGCAAACCGTAATAGACGGCTTTTGCCTGCTGTATATAGAAAATGGCATCGGTATTGACCACGAGGGTCTGGTGAAAGGTAAGCAGGCGGATAATCAACCCGGAGAGAATTACTCCCGCGGCAATTTTGGATATCCTCCAGGTGCTTTCGGCTGCCGGCACGGGGGTTTCCCAAAAATTATCAATCAGATGTATACTTCGCATGCATCAACCTATATTCGAGGAAAAATTCGACCTGAATATATAGCCGCTCCATACAGGGGATGCAAGGGCAATGTGAGAAAAGAGAACCATTTTGCTGCCGTGGAATGTGCATGCCGGATCGAGAGGGTTTTCTTGACAAACCATTGTGAGCGTAATATGTTACCCATAATTTATTAAAATTCACCTACCTCTGCCTCCGTTGTTGTTTTCTTATCCTTTTGATAGATCATCAAGGAATTGATTCCCGCCGACCCGTTTCAATTTTTATCATTCGGGCAGAGACCAGTTTCCGATTGACTGAACCCTTACTGAGGACCACGGATCAGCAAGAAAGATCCGGCCTTTATCAATATTCATTCAGAGGAGTAGAGCGGAACATGTGTGGAATATGCGGCGAACTGCGATTCAACGGGAATGACGCCTCCCCGGCCAAGATCGAAGCGGCCCTGAAAGTCCTCGATTCGCGAGGCCCGGATGCGATGGGCATGTTTGTTCAGGAGAACGCCGCCCTGGGACATCGGCGGCTCAAGATCTTCGATCTCAGCAAAAGGTCCCAACAGCCCATGATCGACAGCGATCTGGGGCTTGCGATCGTTTACAACGGGGCGATCTATAATTATCAATCCCTGCGAATGGAATTGGAGGGGAAGGGCTATCGATTCTTTTCCACCGGCGATACCGAGGTGTTGCTGAAGGCCTATCATGCATGGGGGAAAAGGTGCGTCGATCGGCTGAACGGCATGTTCGCATTCGGAATCTGGCAGCGGGACACCGGCCGGCTGGTTCTCGGGCGGGATCGCCTCGGCATTAAACCGCTTTACTATTCGGCCGGCCCGGACCGGTTCAATTTCGCCTCCACATTGCCCGCTCTGCTGGCCGGCGGGGACATCGACGAGGCCATCGATCCGGTCGCCCTCCATCATTATATGACCTTCCATTCGGTCGTGCCGCCTCCACATACCCTGTTAAAAGGCGTCAAAAAGCTTCCCCCGGCCACTTTGATGACGGTGGAAGCGGACGGCAAACTCACCTTCGAGAAGTACTGGGAACTCGACTTTACGCCGGATTCCGAAGAAAGAAATTACAGCTTTGATGATTGGAGGGCGCGATTGCGCCAAGAATTGGAACAGGCGGTGAAACGCCGGCTGGTGGCGGATGTACCGGTGGGGGTCCTGTTGTCGGGCGGGCTGGATTCCAGTCTGGTGGTGGGGCTCCTCTCCGCGGCCGGTCAGCGAGGGCTGAACACCTTTTCGATCGGCTTCGAAAGCGTGGGGGAAGAAAAGGGAGATGAGTTCAAGTATTCCGACATCATCGTGGATCACTTCAATACCGTCCACCACAAGATTGAAGTCGATTCCGGGCGTGTTCTTCCTTCTCTCGAAAAATGCGTCCGGGCCATGAGCGAACCCATGGTCAGCCATGACTGCATCGGGTTCTATCTTCTGAGCCAGGAGGTGTCCAAACACGTCAAGGTGGTCCAGAGCGGCCAGGGAGCGGACGAAGTTTTTGGCGGGTATCACTGGTATCCGCCGATGATGGAGGCCGTCGACCCGGTCGACCGGTATGCCGGGGTCTTTTTTGATGGGGACCACGGCGAATTCGCCGAGGCGGTCCACGCCCGGTTCGTGGAAGAGGACTACAGCCGCCGATTCGTGGAACGCTATTTTGACCGTCCCGGAGCGGATTCGGCCATCGACAAGACCCTGCGGCTGGATACCACGGTGATGTTGATCGATGATCCGGTCAAACGGGTCGACAATATGACGATGGCGTGGGGGCTGGAGGCCCGGGTGCCTTTTCTGGATCATGAACTGGTGGAATTCGCAGCCCGGATTCCGGCCGAGTTCAAGGTTAAGGAAGGCGGAAAATACATCCTGAAAGAGATGGCCCGGGAGGTCATTCCCGTCGGGGTGATCGACCGGCCCAAGGGCTATTTCCCGGTGCCGGCGCTCAAATATTTCCGCGGGGAGTATCTCGATTTTGTCCGGGAGATTCTCACCTCGCCCAGGGTCCGGGAACGCGAAATCTTCAATAGGGCCTATATTCACCGGGTTCTGAAAGATCCGGACGCCCATATCACACCCTTGCGCGGGTCGAGACTCTGGCAGATGGCCCTGTTGGAGTATTGGCTGACGGTCCATCAACTCTGAGCAGGAGAAAGAAAGATGAAAAAGAGTCAAGATATGCGGTCCCGGCTGGATCGCTCGGCCAGACCCTCCATTCGAGGATGGAAAAAGCACAGCCACCCCGATTTTCAGCAAATGAAAACCAATGTGTCCATTGAAATGGGGTGGGGGCGGCTTATTTTCGGGCACACCTTCGACACCAATGAAAATCTTGCGGAGGCCATTCGTGCCGAGGAAGAAAATCAACGGGATATCGCTTTTTATATTCGGGATCCGCATGTCGTGCTCTCCATCGCCCCGGACCAGCTTTTCCTTGATCCCTCCCACTCTTTCCGAATGTGGTCCCACGATTATCGACCCAGCTCGGGCCATTACCAGGCCTTTCACGTCCGGCGACTGAATTCCCGGGCCGATGCCGAGGCCATGAACAGGCTTTACGCCGCCCGGGGAATGGTGACCTGTGACCCGAATTTTTTGCTGGACCGGCATGCGACCCGGCTGCGGACCTATTTTGTCGCGGAAACCGTGGCCGACCGAGAGATCATCGGCACCGTGACCGGAGTGGACCATGTGGAAGCTTTTCACGATGTGGAAGGCGGATGCAGCCTCTGGTGCCTGGCGGTGGATCCGCAAGCCAATGCGCCCGGTGTCGGGGAGGCGTTGGTCCGGCACCTGCTCGAGCATTATTTTACCCGTGGTCGGGAATACCTGGATCTGTCGGTCATGCATGACAACCACCAGGCCATTCGGCTTTATGAAAAGCTGGGATTTCAGCGGGTGCCGGTTTTTTGTATAAAGCGGAAAAATCCCATTAATGAACCGCTGTATACCTCACACCAGATTGCCGCCGAACTGAATCCCTATGCCAGGCTGATCGTAGACGAGGCCCGCCGGCGGGGAATCGGGGTGGAAGTTCTCGATGCCGAATACGGTTATTTTACCTTGCGGACCGGGGGGCGTTCGGTGGTATGCCGAGAGTCGCTCACCGAGCTGACCTCCGCCATTGCCATGAGCCGATGCGATGACAAACGGGTGACCCATCGGGTTCTGAAGGCGGCCGGATTGAAGGTGCCGGACCAGTACGTCAATGAAAAGCCCCCGATGGGACCGGATCGAAGGTGGGTGGTGAAGCCGGCCCGGGGCGAGCAGGGGGTGGGCATCAGCGTGGATGTGAGTACCGAGGCGGAACTCGAGCGGGCCATTGAACTGGCCAGAAAAGAATGCCAGGATTATATTGTCGAATCTT
>JBEPWQ010000196.1:0-7082 GCA_041642315.1 Desulfobacteraceae bacterium
GCCGGCCATGAATTCGCCGAAGTAGTCCCCGGCCGAGCCGAGCACCCAGAGCTCCGGCGGATCGAACCGGGGGTTGTGCTTGGTCATGGTCATGCCCCGGGCCCCGATGTTGCCGGCCACCAGGACCTTGCCCTGCGCCATGGCGTTGCAGGCCCCGTTGGAGGCGTTGCCGTGGATCACGATCTGGGCCCCGCCGTTAAGCCAGCCCACGTCGTCGGAGGTGGGGCCGTTCACCTCGATGAAGGTGTTGGGAAACCCCATCGAGCCCACCCGCTGACCGGGGGAGCCGGTGATCCGGACATGGACGGTATCGGCATCCGCCTTCCAGAGCCGTCCGCCGATGCCGTGCTGGCCGAAGGCGGCGATTTCAAGGTACCGGTGTCCGCCGGCCACCGCCTCCTGAATCTCTTCTTCCAGGATGCGGGATCGGACCCGCACACCGTCTTTTTTGCCTTTGATTCTGAAATACTGATCTTTGTTCATTCTCTCATGGTCTCCAAATCGATCGCCGGGCTACACCACATATTTGATCTGCAAGCGTTCGGCTATATGGTAATCATTGATCCCGAGTGCGTCGGACATGCCGATGGGCAAAGAGGTGGAGCGGCCCAGGGGCGCGATGATTTTTCTCAATTCGGTGTCGAAGCTGAGGTAGAAATCGACCACCCGCTGGGCCACATCCTCCACGTCCAGGCGCCGGTAAAGCCGGGGATCCTGGGAGGTGATCCCCTTGGGGCAAAGACCGATGTTGCAGATGTTGCACCGGTCCCCTTCGGAGCCGAGGCAGCCGGCCGCCGCCTGCATGACGTATTTTCCGGTCACCACCCCGCTGGCCCCCAGCATGATCAGCGCCGCGGCATTGGCGGCGAGATTGCCGTTTTTGCCCGCGCCGCCGCCGGCCAGCAGCGGAATCTCGTTCTGCTTTCCCAGCTTGACCAGGTTGAGGTAGCAGTCCCGCAGGTTGCTGGCGATGGGATGGCCCATGTGGTTCATGGAGACGTTGTAGGCCGCGCCGGTGCCGCCGTCTTCGCCGTCGATCTCCAGGGCCGCCGCATAGGGGTTTCGGGTCAGGTTGTTGAGCACCGCCAGCGATGTGGAGGAGGCCGAAATCTTGGGGAAGACCGGCACCCGGAAGCCCCAGGCCATGTACATCGACTGGATCATCTTGGCCACCGACTCCTCGATGGAGTACTTGGTCTGGTGGGTCGGCGGACTGGGCAGGCTCACCCCTTGGGGCACCCCGCGGATCGCGGCGATCAGCTCATTGACCTTGTACCACATCAGCAGCCCGCCGTCGCCCGGCTTGGCGCCCTGGCCGTATTTGATCTCCACGGCGCAGGGGTCGACCTTCATTTCGGGAAGGGCGTGGATGATCTCATCCCACCCGAAGTATCCGCTGGCGATCTGAAGGATGACATACTTGAGAAACCGGCTTCGAAGCAGCCGCGGCGGGCAGCCGCCCTCTCCGGTGGAGATGCGAACCGGCATCCCGAGTTCTTCGTTGAGATAGGCCACCCCCATCTGAAGCCCCTCCCACATGTTGGGCGAAAGCGCCCCGAAGGACATCGCCCCGATGATCAGGGGATAGATCTCCCGCACCGGCGGCGCCCAGCCGTTCTCCCGAATGAATTCCAGGTTCTCCTCGGGAGAGAGCACCCGGCCCAGCAGGGTCCGCAGTTCAAACTCATGGCGCCCGGCATCCAGGGCCGGATCGGTGAGCATGGAGATGCGGATGAACTTGATCTGGTCCAGCAGGCTTCCCCGCTCGTTCCGGCGGCCGCCCCGGCGGCGGGGCTGCCCGCCCCGGTCGATGTGGTACTTGAGCTTGTCCGACTCGTCGCTCTTGAGCGGAATAATGCAGTCGTTGGGGCAGACCATATTGCACATGCCGCATCCGATGCAGGCGTAGGCCGGATCGGTCTTCTGTCGAATCCCGTAAAAGATACTGAAATCATTATACGAATCTTTGTCGATGCCGATGGAGGCGTGAATCTGCCGTTTCCGGTAGACCCCCAGCTCGATGGCATGGACCGGGCAGACCGCGCAGCAGCTGCCGCAGAGGGTGCATTTGTCTTTGTCATAGAGGATCTGCCAGGGCAGGTCCTTGACGCTTAGTGTAGAAGGGGTAACGGGTCGGTTTGACGGCATATCTGAATCTCCTGGCGATCCGGACCCACGACGGCGGTATCCAGATACATGGGTTGAAAATCCTTGTTTTTGTCGCGGTCTGGGATGCTGGCGTCGAGGCCGCAGATCTCGGATGAAAAGGCGTACATCCCGGGCCGGCCGCCCACCACCCCGGGCCGAAGCTTTTTCCGGTCCTGCACCATGAAGAGGCTGTGGTCGACCAGGGAGCCGATGACGCAGTTGGGGCCGTCGATGATGAGCCGGCGGCAGGACTGCTTCAATGACTTGAGCAGCCGCGCATCGGGATGGTCCTTGATGTCGTCGTCATTGAGCGGGGTGATGATGTGTTTGTAGCCGTTCAATCGCAACCCCAGCTGCTTCATGGTATAGTGCAGGATGTGGGTGAAGACCTCGGAATCGGACTGGTACCCGGTATACCCTTCAAATCCTCTGGACATGAGATATTCCTTGATCGGAATAAAGGCGGTGTTCTCCCCGTTGGTCATGGTGGAAAACCCCTCGATAAAGAAGGGATGACAGGCGTAGAGATTGATGGCGTAATTGGTGTTCTGCCGCCCCTGGGCCATGATGATTCGGGCTTTGAGTTCGTTCCGGTCGAGCTTCAGGTAGTTGGCCACCTGCATGGGGTCGCCGATCTCCTTGATCATAATGACATCCGGCCAGAAGGAAAAGACGATCATATCCCCGTTTTCCTCACCCATCTGACGAAGCTTCAACCGAACCTGAAGGAGTTTGCGAAAAAGCGCCTCCTGGCTCATGCCGTCCCACTCTTCCGGGTATTCATAGGCCCGAATCAGATAGATGTCCCGCTTGGGAACCCCGGGCGGCGGCGCCTTGGGCACCTTGATGGAGAGCTTGTATTTGGTCATGAATCCCTTGCTCATCATGAAGGTGTCCAGTCTGCGAAGCCCTTCGTCGGTAAAAATCCCCGACAGTATCGGGGCCTCCTTCATCTCCTCGAAGGGCCCGCCCAGGTCCCGCAGAAACAGGCCGACGCCGGAGCCGTCGTGACCTTCCCGCATCACGTCCAGGGCTTCAACGGCGACCATCGGAGACAAGGGATCCTTGCTGGTAATCGCGAATAAACGACACATAGGTTCTTTCTCCTTCAATGCTTGCCGGCCCGCACGATATGGCCGTGCATCCGGCAGATCACACATATATTTTTGTACGGAAAACAGGGGAGGCACTCCAGGCGGCGTTCTTCTCTGTTCCGCGGTTATAAAGCGGCAAGACTTCACTATACCCTTTATAAATTTAGTTTTCAAGCCTTCCATTTCAAAGGAAACGGCTTTTTCTTGCCAAAAACCGACATTTTGTGCTAATAAGGAATGGTTTTGCGGATGATTTTGCACCGATCGAGCTTCGAATCGCCCTGACGGCGATTCGGAAAACGGGAACCGAAAACAAAAAGGAGAGACAAAGAATGAAGCAGGTATTCAAGTGTTGTGCAGTCCTGGTAATCACGGCGATGATCTTTCTCCCCTTATCGGCCATGGCCGGTGAAACCCTGGATGCGGTCAAGAAAAAAGGGTTCGTGACCGTCGGCGTCAATGGCAGCCTCTTCGGCTTCGGCCAGCCCGATGAAAAAGGCGAATGGCAGGGGCTGGACGTGGACACCGGCAAGGCCATTGCCGCGGCGGTGTTCGGCGATGCCTCCAAGATCAAGTTCATCCCCCTCACCGCGGTCCAGCGCTTCACCGCCCTGCAGTCCGGCGAAATCGACGTGCTCTGCCGAAACGCCACCCGGACCCTCAGCCGGGATTCGGCCCTGGGGCTCAATTTCGTGCAGGTCAACTACTATGACGGCCAGGCCTTCCTGGTGCCCAAATCCCTGGGGCTCAAAAGCGCCAAGGAGCTGGACGGGGCCACCGTCTGCGTTCTGCCCGGCACCACCACCGAGTTGAACGCCGCCGACTTCTTTCGGGCCAACAACATGGAATGGAAACCGGTGGTGATCGAATCGACCGCCGAACTGGCCAAGACCTTTTTCGCCGGCCGGTGTGACAGCCTCACCTCCGACGCCTCTCAGCTCGCAGGTACCCGGGCCGTGGCCCCCAATCCGGACGATTACGTCATCCTTCCCGAAATCATCTCCAAAGAACCCCTGGCCCCGGCGGTCCGCCACGGCGACGACGAATGGCGGGATATCGTCGACTATGCGGTGCTGGCCATGATCAACGCCGAAGAGCTGGGCATCACCTCCAAAAATGTGGATGAGATGCTTAAGAGCAAAGACCCCAAAATCCAGCGGTTTCTGGGCGTCTCCGAAGGAAATGGCAAGGCCCTGGGCCTGGACGAGAAGTTCGCCTACAATATCATTAAGCAGGTGGGAAATTACGGCGAAGTGTTTGAACGGAACGTGGGCCCCGACACCCCCCTCAAACTGGATCGCGGCCTCAACGCGCTCTGGACCGAGGGCGGTCTGATGTATTCCCCGCCGTTCAAGTAGCAGCGGTTTGACAGCGTAAACCGGATGCGGAAAAGGCCGGTCCGCTTTTCCCGCATCCGTTTCCCATCTTTTTTCCCCACAGGTTATCCATGCGGCAGGAACACACCATTACCGAGGAACCCGGCGGCCGTATTCCCCCCAAAGACGCCGATTCCAAGGGCGACACCCCAGAGACCGACACCTCCTTTTGGCAGGACCCGGACAAGCGGGCCATCATCTATCAGGTGGTGGCCCTGGCCGTGGTCCTCCTGGTGGGATATTATCTCTTTTCCAACACCCTGGACAACCTGGAGCGCCAGAACATCGCCACCGGCTTCGGCTTTATAGAAAAGGAGGCCTCCTTCGAGGTAGGGGAATCGCTCATCCGCTATTCGGCGGCCGACACCTATGCCCGGGCACTGCTGGTAGGGGTTCTCAACACCCTCAAGGTCTCCTTCATCGGCATCATTCTGACGGTCCTCATCGGCACCCTGGTGGGCATCGCCCGGCTCTCCACCAACTGGCTGCTTTCCAAAATGGCAGGGGGCTACATCGAAGTGCTCCAGGATATTCCGGTCCTTTTGCAGCTCTTTTTCTGGTACGCCATCTTTTACGACGTCTTTCCCTCTCCCCGGCAGGCCCTCCATCCGATCACCGGAGTGTTTGTCAGCAACCGGGGGCTGGTCTTTGCGGTGCCCGAATCCCACCCGGTCCATACCGCCATGGGAATCGCCTTTCTGGTGGCCTGCGTCGGGGTCTTTTTTCTCCGCCGGTGGGCCCGCAAACGCCAGATGAAGACCGGGCGAATTTTCCCGGTCTTCCGGGTCTCTCTGGCGATTTTACTGGGCCTTCCCCTGGCGGTCTGGGTGCTGGGCGGGGCACCCGCCAAGATGAACATCCCCGAGCTTCGGGGCTTCAATTTTCGAGGGGGGATCAATGTCAGCCCCGAGTTCGCGGCCCTGCTGATGGGGCTGGTCCTCTACACCTCCGCCTTTGTGGCCGAGATCGTTCGGGCCGGCATTCAGTCCGTGAGCAAGGGGCAGACCGAGGCGGCCCTGACTCTGGGGCTTCGGCCCGCCATGGTGCTCAACCTGGTGATTCTGCCCCAGGCCCTGCGGGTGATCATTCCGCCCCTGACCAGTCAGATGCTCAACCTGACCAAGAACAGCTCCCTGGCCGTGGCCATCGGCTTTCCCGACTTCGTGTCGGTGGCCAACACCACCATCAATCAGACCGGCCAGGCGATCGAGGGAATCGCCCTGATCATGGCGGTCTACCTCTTTTTCAGTCTGCTCACCTCGGCCTTCATGAACTGGTACAACAAGAAGGCCCGACTCGTGGAGCGATAAACCATGACCGAAACGACCCATTTTACCCGTCCGGAACCGGAAACGGACGAGATCAAACCCCCGGTCACCCAGGTCGGGGTCATCGGCTGGATCAAGGCCAATCTCTTCAACACCTGGTACAACTCGGTGCTCACGCTGGGGGTGGTATTCGCCCTCTGGCAGCTGGTGCCGCCCCTGGTGGAATGGGCCTTTCTCGACAGCCGCTGGTTCACCGACAGTCTGGCCTGCCGGACCACCGACGGTGCCTGCTGGTCGATCATCCCCAACAACATCCGGTTCATCCTCTTCGGCTTCTACCCGCCACCGGAACAGTGGCGGCCCCTGCTGGCGATGGTCCTTCTGATCGCCCTGCTCTTCGTCTCCCGACACCGGCGGTTCTGGCACAAGCCACTGGGCTATGGGTGGCTGGGGGGGCTGGTGGTAATGGGGATTCTGATGCGGGGCGGCATTCCCGGCCTCGATCCGGTGGAGAGCACCCAGTGGGGCGGGCTGCCGCTGACCCTGATGCTCTCGGTCTTCGGCCTCACCGCGGCCTACCCCCTGGGGGTGGTGCTAGCCCTGGGGCGCCAGACCCGGATGCCGGCGATCAAATCGCTCTGCGTCATCTATATCGAGCTGATCCGGGGGGTGCCGCTGATCAGCCTGCTTTTCATGTCGGCGGTGATCTTTCCGCTGTTTCTGCCCGAGGGGATCACCATCAACAAAATCCTGCGGGCCCAGGTAGCCATCATCCTCTTTACCGCGGCTTATGTGGCCGAGGTGGTCCGGGGCGGGCTTCAGGCCATTCCCAGGGGCCAGTACGAAGCCGCTGATTCCCTCGGCCTCAACTATTTTCAGACCATGCGGCTGATCATTCTGCCCCAGGCCCTCAAGGTCGTCATTCCGCCCACGGTGAGCGTGCTCATTTCCGCTTTCAAGGACACCTCCCTGGTGGTCATCATCGCCCTCTACGACATTCTCAAAACCACCCAGTCGACCCTGTCCAACCCCAAATGGATGGGCTACTCCACCGAGGCCTACCTCTTTCTGGCCGCGGTCTATTTCATCTGCTGTTTTTTCATGTCCACCTTCAGCCGAAAGCTGGAGCGGGAGTTGGCCACTTAAGAACCGATAAGGAGATCCATCGACCCATGACCGATACCGCCCCTACCCCC
>JBEPWQ010000197.1:0-7064 GCA_041642315.1 Desulfobacteraceae bacterium
GGGTCACCCTCAACGCCAGCCATATTCTGGTGCCCTTCAAGACGGTTTCCGGGCTGATCGGACTGGGGCCGGAATACAAGTCCCGAAAGGTCGGTTCGGTGTGCCGCTTCTGCATGCACGCGGAGACCTGCTGGCGACGGCGAAAAGACCCGGAAAGCGCGCGGGCCTGACGAGAATCTCGGACATCACCGTTTCGGCCAAGCCTGGTCAAACCGGAATAATAGGCCGGCCACCCCGAGGATATTTTCCCGGGCCGGGAAGCTGTTTGAGGGCCTTGATCATCGTTTCGGCCAAACCTGAGTGAAGGCCATCCCGGGATCTTTTCCCGGGCCGGGAAGCTGTTTGAGCGACAGCGAGTTCTTGCCGGTCCGGGAAAAGATCCCGGGATGGCCGGAACGTTGATTATGGTGTAGACTTCCAAGGGAGTTCAGGAAGACCGCGTTCCGGCCACATTCATTCTGCCCGTGGCCCGAAGTCGCAGCAGGGTATAGAGGTGGAGTTCTCCGCCGGGGATCGGGACCGACTTCCGCTCCGATGTAAAGGAGAGCTGAGGCTGATCCACATGATCGGCCCGCATCTGCCGAAGCGCCAGAGATTCCAGATCCGCCCGGCCGGCGGCCGCCGCCGATTCAAAATCATCGAATTCCGTTTTCTCCAGCGGCCCGTAAAGAACGAACCGGCCCGTGCCCGCCGGACGCACCTCCGCCGTCAGCGTGAATCCGACGGTTCCCACCACGGCTCCCACGGCGGTTGCCACCGTATACCGTTCCGGAAGCACGCACTCGGCATGAAGGTGCGCAAATGCCCGGGGCAGCCAGGCTTCGGCCGGGGCCCCGATGCCGATGACCGGATGGGTCAGATTTGCCGTCAGGTGAAGGCCCGGCCCATGGCTTTGCCGGTCTTCCGCCGGCGGGAACCATCTGTGCATGAGGCCCTCCAGGTGCTGCGCATCGTCTCCGGCCAAAAGGCTCACCGCCTGTCCGCAGAGGCGTCGTTCTATGGTGTCGGTGACCGACCGCAAGAGGCTTGCTTCGGATATTTGCAGCGCCCGGGCGAACAGAGAGACTCCCAACCGGGCCCCGGCACGGCTTCCCAGCGCATGAGATCCTTCGGCCACCCGGAAGTCGCTGGGGGTGAGTGAGGAGCGGATCAATCGCCCTTCCCGGGCCATCGACTTGAGTTCCCAGGGGGTGACTTTCGAATCGGGGCCATCCGTGATCAGAAATTCATTCACCGGTCCCTGCGCCAACCTGGCTGGCATCTCTTCATCGCCGGGCCCGACGACTTCAGGCCGGACATAAAAGGTGCAGGGATTGGCCCGACGAATCGGAATTCGGGACCGGGAAGCGGCCAGGGTTTCCAGAACCGACAGAATCTCCGGATGACGTTCGGCAAAGACGCAGAGCGGTTCCACCCGGTCCGGTCCGACGGTGATGCCGCCGATTCGGCCGTCGGCGGTGTCGATGATGCTGTCTCCGCCGAGGCCGGCGGTGCGGATCCGGGCCGCCTTCACATGGGTTTTCCATCCGCCGATATGGGCACCGTCCGGATCGATGTCGACCTTTCCGTCCACCAGCGTCGCCATGTCGGTGGTGGTGCCGCCGATATCCACCACCAGTCCGTTGTCGAACCCGGTCAAATGCCGCGCCCCCAGAATGGAGGCGGCGGGGCCTGAAATCAAGGTTTCCACCGGCCGGTATTTGGCGGTTTCGGCGGATATCAGGGTGCCGTCTCCGCGCACCACCATGAGGGGGGCGTCGATGTCGAATTCCGCCAGCACCGATCGGGCCGCATCAATGAGACCACTCAACAGAGAGATCAGGCGGCCGTTCCACCAGGCGGTTGCGGCTCGTTTGGGGGCGTCGATGCGGGCCGAAAGGCGATGACCGCAAACGGTAGGCATACCGCACCGTTCCCGGATTACCCGTTCGATCCGCCGTTCATGATCCGGGTTGCGGACCGAGAAGAATCCGGAGATCGCCACCGCATCCAATCCCCGTAAAAAAGGGTCCAGCCGGGCTTTCAGCCCATCGAGATCCAGGCCCGTTCGCTCCTTTCCCCAGAAATCGTGCCCGCCGTCTACATGGAGGACCGGGGACATCCCCGCAAGCCCCGGAAGATCCCGGTCATAGCCGATGAGAATGAGCCCGGCCCGGCCGCCCCTGCCTTCCACGATGGCATTGGTGGCAAAGGTGGTTGCCAGCGAGACGAACTCGGTTTTTCGAATCAGCTTCTCCGGCAGTTCGGACAGGGCCTCCCGAATGGAGCCGGTCGGGTCATGAGTTCGGGTGGGGGCCTTGGCAAAGGCCGACACCGCACCTCTGGTGAGTTCCACGACGGCCGCGTCGGTATAGGTGCCGCCGGCGTCGATTCCCAGCGCGTATGTCGGGGTATCGGGTACGGCGAACGGTTCTTCAGTCGACATAGGCGGTCCGGTCGATCCGGTATTTTTTCATTTTGTAATGGCACAGCTGCCGGGAGATGCCGATGCTGCGCGCGGCCCGCGAAATGTTTCCCCGGGCCTTCCGAAGGGCTTCTTCGATGATGCCTTTTTCCCTATCCTTCTGATCTTCAGGCAGGTTTTGTACCGGGGGCGAGCCGGATCGGGTCGGTTCGACCTCGGAAATAGATATCGGAAGATCTGTTTGGGGTGCCTTGGGGAGGGCGGGTCGGGACAGGGGCCGGTTTGAATCGGAACTCCGGGTATGAAGCATCAGGTGTTCGGGCAGGTGGTTTTCCCGGAGGGTTTCCTCCTGTCCGATCAGGTTCATGGCGCCCTCGATGACATGCGCCAGCTCCCGGACATTGCCGGGCCACCGGTATTCATGGAATAGGTCCCTCACCGGTTCTGAAAGATATTGCACATGGGTATTGAGTATCAGATTGTTTTTATAGATGAAGTGACGGGTCAGCATGTCGATATCCGCCTTTCTCTCTCGAAGCGGTGGAATCCGGATGTAGACCACCCCCAGTCGGTAGAAAAGATCCATGCGCAGGATTCCTTCTTTGATCGCCCGATGGGGTTCGGTATTGACCGAGCTGAGGATCTTGAGATTGATGTCGATCTCCTCGGACGAGCCGACCCTGCGCACCTTTTTCTCCTGAAGCACACGGAGGAGTTTGGCCTGAAGCCCCACCGGCATGGAATCGACTTCATCCAGGAAGAGGGTGCCGGCGCTGGCCTGTTCAAAGATGCCGGGCTTGTCGGAAGCCCCGGTGAAGGCTCCCCTGGCGGTGCCGAAGAGGAGCCCCTCCAGAAGGTTTTCGGGAATGGCGGCGCAGTTGATGCCGATGAACTGCCCCGAATGGCGGGCGCTGTAGTTGTGAATCGACTGGGCGAAAACCTCCTTACCGGTGCCGGTTTCACCGCACAGCATGATGGGCGAAGGCGAGTCTGCGGCCAGGCGGGCCATTTTGAGGACGTGGAGGAATTCGGGATCTCCGCCGATGACATCCGTAAAATTGTATCGGGTGCCGTTGCCGAGTTGACGCCGCTTTTTGGGAATCAACACCGAGGTGGAGGTGATCGTTTTTTCCAGCAGGTTATAATCCTTCACAAAACAGATGGCCCCGATGACCCTGCCTTTGCGGGTGAGGGGGAATACACTGTGAATGGTATTGGCCACCCTTCCCAGCCGTGTCCGATAAAAAAAGAGGTGGCCCTTGATCGGTTCTCCGGTTCGCATGCAGCGGAGAATCATGCTGCTTTCTTCGCTCAGATGATAAAGCTCCGTAATGGTTTTGCCGAGGGCATATTCCGGAGCAATGTCGTCGATCTGAGCCTGCTTTTTGTTGTAGTAAATAATTCGGCCCTTGTGATCGGCGATGATGACTCCCTCATCCAACTCGGAAAGGACCGACATGACATCCACATCGGTCAAATCGAGTCGGTAAAGGACGCCTGAATCGGGTCCTGTCAATGAGATCCTTTTTCCTTTCACCGGCCCGTGTTCGGAACCCCGAAGCGGGGCCGGCATGCGCTATTTGAATTGTGAAACGATATATTCTCCCACCTTCTCGGCGGATCGGCCGAAGAGTTCTGAAATTTCAATTCGTTCCAGATGCCGGTCCTCCCAGGGGACGCTGTTTTCCTGGACGATGTTTTTAATCTTTTCGTATTTTCCGCCCAAAGCCTTCACCTTGTCCGAGAGCGGCACATCCGGTTTGAAGGAGATATGGAGCAGCATCAGATTCTCGATCATATTGGTGGTGGAGAGGGTATCCGACATCAGGGGAATCACCAGGATACTCCGGTCATCTTTGCGTCCTTTGCCGATATATACATTGCCCTCGGCGACAATGGTCCGCTTGGACCCTTTCAACCGGTGGTCCCGGTCCACCCGGGAAGGAATGGAAGATGAGGTCCCTTCCCGGGTGACGACATCGATGGTGGTTTCCTCGGTAGGTTCCCCCAGAAGGTTCAGGTTCCGAATCCTGTACAAGGTGAGCCCCTGCACCCCTGAAAGGATTTTTTGGAAATTTTTCAGGACCAGAACATTGGTGGTGGTGAGCTGAGAAATCTTGAACTGATGTGCCGCCAGGATGTCGAAGAGAATGCCCTCGATCCGTTCACTGATTCGGCTGGTTCCCACGGTCACCGTCTTCGCCTGGTGCTTGATGGCGTCCACCGGCCGGGCCATGCTGTTGATCGATTCTCCCAGGCACTCGAAGAGGGTGTCGAGAATATTTCGTGCCGTGCCTTTGATACCGAAATCGAGTTCAAAGTCGGTGACCGGTAGCTTTCCGGCCAGGTATTTGAGCAGAAGCGGCAGGTCCGCAGATGTGTTGATGCCCATGGTGGAGGGAAGGCTCTGTTCGATCCGTTTTTTCCGGAATATGTTGTAGAATCGGGCCATCTTCTCCCGAAAACTTTTTTCCAGCACCAGTTCATAGACATCCAGTCCTTCCCGGGCATGATCATCGATGGAATTTTGAACTTCTTCCCGGAATTTGAACAGAAAACGGGACCCCTCATTGATGGCCAGGGCTGCGTAATACCCCCAGATATGGCCCACCAGGGTGTTGACGATGGGGGCGAGGTGTTCCCTCACCGCCGGTACATGAAACACCTCGTCGGCATAGGGATCGAAGCGGTTCTCCCCTTCATCGGCGATCACGATGGGGATCGCCTTGTGGGCTTTGAAAATCGCGGTGTCTTTGATGATGTCGCCCAGTACGGTGCCCCGGGTGCCGGCCGCGCAGATGATGATCAAGGGTTCGGAGGAGAGATCGATGTGCTTTTTGTCTTCCACATAGTCGGATGAAATGGTCTTGTAGCAGAGTTCCGAGAGCTTAATCCGGATCTCGTCGGCCGATGTCTTGTTGGGTCCGCTGCCTACCGCGGCCCAATAGGTTCGAGTGACGGCGGTCCGCTGGGCACTGTATTGGATCTGCGCCTTCATCTGAAGGACTTGTCGCATCTGCTCGGGCAGTTTGAGCAGCTCTCGGACCTCTCTCGTCACGAAATCGTCGTCGCGCCGACCCCGAACATGGGCCAGATAGAGGCTGAGCAGGGCGCCGGCCACGATCTGAGAATAGAATGCCTTCGTCGAGGCCACCGACATTTCAATGTCCCGGCCGCTGCTGGTATAGAGCACCCCGTCCACCTTGAAGGTAATGTCCGAATCCCGCCGGTTGACGATGGCCAGGGTATGGGCCCCCCGCTCCCGGACCATGTCCACGGTCCGGTTGGTATCGGTGGTGGTGCCCGACTGACTGATGGCGATCACCAGGGTGTCTTTCATGCCGTGGCCCTCGTCCTGAAGCTTGAATCCGGAGAGTTCCGACGCCTTGAGGGATTTGATCTGGAGCGAGGGATCGTTCATGTAATACTCCAGAATATCGGCACAGGCCTGGGCAGCCACCCCGGCGGTTCCCTGACCCACAAAAAAGATCCGATGAATATCGCCCCCGCGCAGCACTGTTTTGAGGGATTCGGGGATGACGCTTTCGTCCAGGGTGATGACATACCGGTCCTTCTCCTCATCCATGATCCGCCATCGATTCTGGAGCGTCTTTTCCACCGATACCGGCGCTTCGGAGATTTCCTTGAGAAAATAATGTGGGAAATCCTGGCGGTCGATGTCCCGTGTGGTGAGTTCGGTGTTCTTGACCATGGCCTCCGTCAGTTCAATCGGGGTGCCGTCATAGTATAGGGCGCGCAGGCCCTCGAGGCCGCCGGCCGATTCCTGATTCAGCACCAGAATCTGACCCTGGACCATCCCGTCCTTGCCCTGGATCAACTTTTCACCGTCCATTTTGATAAAACGGGAGGTCTCCTCGATAAATCCGTACACCTCGGAGGCGGCCATGTAATGGTCTTCTGCCAGGCCGATGAAAATGGCCTGGCCGCTTCCCTTCTGAGCCAGAAAAAGTTTGCCCGGAGCCAGGTCGGTGTGCATGGATATGGCATGGGAACCGTCGAAGTCGTTGACCGCCCGGCGAAAGGCCTCTTCCACATCGGCCCCTTTTCGGACGTATTTTTCGACCCGCAGGGGGATGATCTTGGTATCGGTGGAGATATCCCGCGGAATCTCTCCGGAATCCCGCTCAAATTCCTGCTTCAGCTCCAGGTAGTTGTCGATGTCCCCGTTGAGACAGACGTGGAAAATGCCCCGTTCTCCGTTTACCTTGACCACCTGGGTGGTGTTGTCCACCGGATGACAGTTCGGTTCGCTGATGGCCCCTACGGAAGCCCATCGGGTATGGGCCAGGACGGTAAAATACCGGTAGTCGAAATTGACGGTGGCCTGAAGAATGGTGTCGTTCTTGATCTGATCTCGAAGAAAGGCCACATTGTCTCCGAGGCTGCCGATTTCGGCGGCGATTTTGTAGGTGAAGGCGATGGCCACCCGCGATTCGCCGGTGCCGCCGGCGGTTTCATTGACGGCGATTCCCTTGTTGATCAGAATGTCACGGGTGGTGCGTTCTTTATACCGGTCCAGGAAGTTGGCTTTGTCGAGGGTATCCAGAAATTCTTCGTATTCGGCGCGGTTGAGAATGAACAGCAGGGAGATTCCGGCGGAATCCCGCCCACGGACCTCCAGCCGATCGAGGCTGTTGAG
>JBEPWQ010000198.1:0-7057 GCA_041642315.1 Desulfobacteraceae bacterium
TTCGCGACAGCAGGGGTGAAGAACTGATCGACGGGTTCGCCGGTCTCTATTGTGTGAATGTCGGCTACGGCCGAATGGAAATCGCGGACGCCATTTACGAGCAGGCCAAGAAGCTGGCCTATTACCACACCTATGTGGGCCATTCCAACGAACCGGCGATTCGGCTCTCGCAAAAAATCATGGAGATGGCCCCTGAGGGCATGAGCAAGGTGTTCTACGGCCTCTCCGGTTCGGATGCCAATGAAACCCAGATCAAACTCGTCTGGTACTACCACCATGTGCTCGGCAAACCGGAAAAACGCAAGATCATCTCCCGGCTTCGCGGCTATCACGGCTCCGGCATCATGACCGGGAGCATGACAGGGCTCCCGATTTTTCAGAATTACTTCAATCTGCCGGTGGATGATGTCAAGCACACGGTCACGCCCCATTTTTACCGGGAGGCCGAACCCGGCATGACCGAGCGCGAGTTCTCCAATTGGTGCGCCCAAGAACTGGAGAAGATGATCCTTTCCGAAGACCCGGATACGGTGGCCGCCTTCATCGGGGAACCGGTGCTGGGCACCGGCGGCATCATTCCGCCGCCCGAGGGTTACTGGGAAGAGATCCAGGCGGTCCTTAAAAAATACGACATTCTGCTGATCGTGGATGAGGTCATTACCGGGTTCGGACGACTGGGAAAGAATTTCGGGTCCGACGTGTACGACATTCGCCCAGACCTGATCACAGTCGCCAAAGGCCTGACCAGCGCCTATCTGCCTCTGTCCGGGGTGATCGTCAGCGATCGCGTCTGGTCGACCCTAGAGGAGGGCAGCGACAAATTCGGCCCCATCGGCCACGGCTGGACCTATTCCGGCCACGCCCTGTCGGCCGCGGCCGCGCTGGCCAATCTTGAAATTATCGAAAAAGAAAACCTCACTGAGAACGCGGAAAGGGTCGGCGGCTATTTCCTGAAACGGCTTCAGGAGGCATTCGATAATCACCCTCTGGTAGGTGAAGTGCGGGGAAAAGGGCTGCTGGCCGGTCTGGAATTCGTCTCCGACAAGTCGACCCGGACCCGGTTCGACGAAAAACTGAAAGTCGGCTACCGGGTCTCCACCCAATGCCTTCGAAACGGTCTGATCGCCCGAGCCATGCCCCACGGGGACATCCTCGGGTTCGCACCTCCGCTCATCCTCACGCAGGCGGATGCCGACCAGATCGTCCAAATCACCCAAAAATCGGTAGATGCGGCGGCGGAAGGGCTCAGGAAAGAAGGGGTCTGGAACGGATAAGTCCGCCGGGCGCACCAACTCAACACCCGCTCCTGCGAACAGAAGCGGGTGTGTAATTCCATTCAAACCAGCCGAATTTCGGCTGGTTTATTTGATTTGATTTACTCCATCGCCGGCATGGGGCCGATAAAACCCACATAGGCGGCCGCCTCTGAGGCGTCGGCGAGCTTGTCTCTGTCGGATTCGCCGTAGGGGTGCTGCACCACGCTCATGATGTAGGCCCAGCCGTTGATGGCGGGGTAGTAATAGGGCGAGGTGGTTTCGGACCCGTAGGGGGTGGTTTCGATTCGGGTCAATTCTTCGGTTTCGGTGTTGAACGACCAGATGGCGTCGTTCTGATGACCGGAGCCGGTGTCTTCGCCGATGATCAGGGTTTTGTATCCGTCGATAAAGGTGAGGTTGTCCGGATTGGCGATCCCCTCCACATCGCAGCTGTTGTTGGCATAGGGGCTGTCATCGGGATATTCGGTCATCGTGCCGCAGACCACGCCGAACATATTTATGGCCACGTAATCGCTGCCGATGTCGCTGTCGGGTCCCACATCCATGCCGTATACACACCCGCAGAGATTATAGGGCAAGGCCACATGGTTGGGACCGCCCTTGTCGTATTTATCGTTTTCGGCGCCGTTTTTCATGGAATCTTCCATGCCCCTGGCGACCTCGCTCATGGCTACATAGAGGATTTGATTGTCCGGGTCATAGGTGATCCCCTCTTCCTTTCTGAATTCGGTGGTGGCGCCCAGCATGGCGGCGTACCGCCGGGTCTCCAGACGGGAGGCGATTTTTTCCATGCCGGGTTTGACCCGAAGGCATTCATGGCCGGAATCCTCGGTGTTGACGCTGACGAATCCGGCGGGGCAGGTGCCGTCCTCATTGGGCTCGGCGGTCTCAAAAATGTCGCTGAACTGAAGGCCGGAGTCGATGGCGGTCTGAATTTCGGCCTGGGTGGCATGTCCCAGCGGGATCCAGACGATGTTGGCGAATCCGCCGTTGGCCGTATCGATCTGATTCCACTGAGCGGCAAACAGATTGCCGGCGCTCAGATCGCCGGCCGTATCCGCGACAAACATGAACAGCCCGACATTGGTGCCGTCATCCGAGATGTACACGGTTCTGGAATCCGGCATGACATAGGCCAATTCAACAGCGACACGGCCGCATGCATACCGCTTATTCACGGTTGTACCGCCGGCTTCGTCGACGGCGATTTCAACCGGATAGCCGTACCGGTAGGCATTGAAGACGGCTCGGAAATCATCCACGGTCACGCTGTCGGCGAATGGATCGGAAATACCGAAATACCGCAGCATCGGTTTGTCGTAATCTTCGATGTCGTCCATCGACCCGGCTTCTTCATGCACCCGCGCGTCCGGCGGGTACTCCTCGCTGCCCAGGTGGTTGCCCCAGGGGGTGACGCTCCCGGCACAGGGCACCCAAATGCCGCCCCAGTCCGAAAAGTCGATGCTCCGGGTGGACACCGGGGTCATCATGCCGGTGGTGGTGTCCTGATTCAACTCGGTCAGGTACATTCCGCCCGGTCGGGACTCGAAATGGGTGATGTTGTAGATTTTCCGGCCCCGCGGCAGCAGGGATGAAAAATCGTTGTCGGATGAAATGAACAGGGAACCGTCTCTTTCCATCACCGGGGTCCCGTTTTCGTCCAGAATGAGGCCGAAGGTGGTGCCGTTGATATTGTCCCCGCTGCGCATCAGGGTATGGAAGCCGATCGGGTGCGTTTTTCCGTTGATCTCAACGGTCGGGGAGGCATTCACTTCACGTTTTTCCGCATCGGTGACCGGCACCGCTACCGGTTCAAAGGACAGGGTGTCGACTTCCGCGGAAGCAAAATCATCATCGTCGTCGCTGTCGCTGCAGCCGACGGTGAACGCCAGCATTCCCGCGGCGATCAGACACAAGGTCAGGCTGAACCTGAATTTAGTTCTCAGCAGTCTTCTTACCATGGCCATTCTTTCCTCCTCACATCAGTTAAAACGTTAAAATTGGCTTATCACATTGAAAAGCAACGGTGTTCGGTCTATAGGCCATCGGGATTAAAGATTGATGAGCATTCGGTTAGGATTCTGTTAGACCGAATTTTTATTTTCTTTTTTTGAAATCAAACGATGGTTTCATCGGAAATCCTAATACGATCTGAACATTCCTTCTGTACTCAACCTCGTAAATAAAATTCATATCAGATTCCATTCATCAGAGGAGGAGAACCATGTTCAGAATCATATCCATATTTTTCATCTGCATCGGACTTTTCGCCGGATGCAGCAGCAACAGCTCCGATTCCGATTCACCCGCCGCGGAATCGACCGCACCGGCCGAGTTGAAAAGCACGGTATTGCAGAACCAGGCGGCCTACATTCCACCCCAGTGTTACACCATGACCCTTCAAGCAGAGGAAACCGACCCTCGGGTGCATAATACCTGCTACACCTGCCACACCAACGGATTCCGTCCCGATTTCATCAATGATGATGACCTTCAGCTGGAATACGCCTTTCCCGCGTATGCGGAGGAGAACCGATGGAAAAACCTATTCAAGGATCGATCCGCCGAAATCGCCGCCATCGGGGATGAGCAGATGACGACCTATATCCGCACCTCCAATTACCTGGATGAAAACGGCGACATCATTCCGGCCGCGGTCTTGTCGACAGTGCCGGCGGAGTGGGATTACGATGCGGACGGGGTCTGGTCCGGATACGTACCCGACGGCTATTTCCAATTCGACGCAGCCGGATTCGACCGGAATCCGTCCGGAGCATATACCGGTTGGCGGGCGTTTGCCTATTACCCCTTCCCCACCGTTCACTGGCCCGCCAACGGCAGTCCGGGAGATGTTTTGATTCGGCTGCCGGAAATCTTTCGCACCATGGACGGGGTTTTCGATGTGGACACCTATGCGCTCAATCTGTCGATTTTGGAGTCCCTGATCAAGGCCCGGGACATCGTCATCCCTGAAACCGACGAGGTCCGGTACGGGGTCGATCTCAACCGGAACGGCGCCCTCGATACCGCCACGCAGGTGACCTATGACTGGGCTCCCACGAAAGGACGGCAGATGGAATATGTGGGGGATGGACTGACGGCTCTGCAAACCGGAGCGGTTCACCTGGCGGCGGGGCTCTATCCCGAAGGTACCGAATTCCTGAAGACCGTGCGATATGTCGACACCACCGAAGACGGCGAGGTTCGACTGTCGCCCCGACTGAAAGAGGTCCGGTATGCCCGCAAATCGATCTGGCGGACCTATGCCGAACTCGAAACCCTGGCCTTAGATGAGGTCAAGGAGCGGGACGATTTTCCGGATCGCCTGAAGCTGCCCATCGGCAATATCGAAGACGGGGTCAGCAACGGAAAGGGGTGGGTGCTTCAGGGATTCATCGAAGACCGGTTCGGAGATCTTCGGCCCCAGACCTTCGAGGAGACGGTGTACTGCATCGGCTGCCACGGCGGCGTCGGGGCCACCACCGACGATATGTTCTCTTTTCCCCGAAAACTGGATGCGAGCGCGCACCAGGGCGGATGGTTTCACTGGTCTCAGAAATCCCTGAAGGACATCAACGAACCCAAGGTGGAGATGAAAAACGCCGGGGTTCAGTATGAATACGCCTTCTATCTGATGTACGCCGGGGCCGGGGATGATCTTCGGGCCAATGAAGAGGTTGAAGCGAAATTTCTGGATCAAAACGGCTATCTTCAATCCGGCATGGCGGAGCGGCTCCATGAGGACATTTCCCTTCTGCTGTATCCGTCGCCCGAACGGGCCATGCGTCTGAACAAAGCCTACAAGCTCATTGTGGATGAGCAGGGCTATTCCCTGGGGCGCGAGCCTCTGGCGAACCCGGCGGACCAGGTTCACGATGCCGTTTCCGCCGAAGACTTGGACACCGGGGTTTCGGAACCGGTGGTCTTATACAATTATCCGGAAGACTTTTTCTATCCGAATTCGATCGATCCCGCCGGACAAAAAGCCGGCGCAGATATCCGGACCCGGTTGGACGGCAACGGCATGGCCGGTCCGGACGGCATCCGATATGAAATCAATCGCGAAGGGATGATCGAGGAGAGCGATTACGCCCTGGATACCCCCGGCTTCTACTTTCCGTTCCCCAAACGGCACACCCTGCCGACCCGGATGATCGTTCCCCTGTCCAATATTCCGGCCTGCTATGAGTGCCACCGGCTCGATACCGCCATGCCGCCGGAGAACCCGCAGGTAACGGTTCCGGTGAATATACCCGTGACCGAAATGACCGAACCGGGGCTGGACCTGGTGCGCTTGACCGAAGACGGCGGCACCGACCACCACGGCGTCTGGAGTCCGAACGGAGACCGCATCGCTTTTGTGTCCGATCGATCCGGCATTTTTCAGGTCTGGATCATGAACGCGGACGGCACCGACCCTCGGCAGGTGACCCGGGGATCGATGATTCACGGCTGGCCCCGATGGAGCCCCGACGGCTCCAGACTGGTCTACTGGGGGTATGATCCGGCGGCCGACACCTCCGTCGTAATTGTGGATTCAATGGACGGCGCCGATCCGATCGTTCTCGCCCAATCCGATGAACTGCTGGACCGGCCGGCATGGCGGCCCGACGGTCTCCATATCGCCTATGCCGGTCAGACGGAAGGCAACTGGGATGTGTGGGTGGCGGCCGTAGACGGCAGCGAATCCTATCGACTCACCTCCGACGATCAGATGGAAACCAACCCGCTCTGGAGTCCGGACGGCTCGGTCATCGCCTACAAGGTGGCGCCCAACAAGGCCTACAATCTCACGGTGGAGCAGTTCATGACCTTTGAAAACGGGTTTGAATCCCCGACCGTTCACGAATGGAACAGCATCAAATCGATTCAAATGAATGACTGGAGCCCGGACGGATCCAGAATCGCCTATACCGCCGAAATCGTCACCAATACCTCCGGCGAAGACCGGGTCACCTACCTGGCGGCCGCACAGACCGTGCGTTTGACGGATACGGGGCTGGCCACCGGCATGCCCATCGTGCTCTCCAAAGGCAGCACCCTGGGAGATCGTGGACCGGTCTTCTCGCCCGACGGTTCCAAAATCGCTTTCTGGGCCTGGGATACCGCCTACCGGGCCACCCTCTGGACAGCCGCTGCGGACGGCTCGAACCTGAAACAGCTGACCGCCCGCGGGTACGACATGTATCCCCAATGGAGCCCGGACGGCACGAGTTTGCTGTTCGAATCCCACCGGGGCGGAAATTCCGATCTCTGGATGGTGAGTGTGGCAGAATAAGACTGGAATTCGCGCCATAGAAGCGGCTGAAAGCAAAAAGCATCGCGGCCCGGAATACGATTCGGGCCGCGATGCTTTTCTTCAGACCTGACCCTCCGCTTGGCCAATGTCCTTGGTCTGAACCCTCATCAATGTTATTCATATTGATCTTCCCGGTAAGAACCATCCGTGTAATCACAAAAATCGGATGAATCACATTTCAAGACAATAGATGATTTGGAAATAGAAAGGTGTACGACTTTACGCCCAGGCGTTTCTGTTTTATGGTCTACCCAACCAAATTTTAAGAAAACGGGTCGCATGTGCCCCGATTGTAAAATTATAAAGTTTTGAAAAGATGATATCAGGAGCCTGGTTTGCTGAAAGTCACACCCAAAAAGAAAGGACATCTGTCGACCGGACCGATTCTGCAGCAGACCCCGTTCTGGGGTAAGCTGAAAGAATACCAGGGGTGCGAGGTTCGCGCCTTTACTGTCAAACTCCCTGCGGACCGGTGCCGCGG
>JBEPWQ010000199.1:0-7055 GCA_041642315.1 Desulfobacteraceae bacterium
ACCCCGGGGGATTCTCCCGGTCCGGGAAGCTGTTTGAGCGAAAGTGAGTTCTTGCCGGGCCGGGAGAATTCCCCGGGGTGGCCGAAATGGTGATCATGGCCATGCGGCGTAACAATTTTTAATCGGTTGAATCCAAATTTTTGTATGGGAGGCAATTCATGAACCCGGTGATCTCAGCTTCCATCTGTCCCCATTGCGGGTTTTCCGTCGCCGGAAACTTCTCCGATTGCCCCCGCTGCGGCATCGTCGTCGAAAAATACCTGCGGCTGAAACAGGAGCGCGGCCCCGATTCTGGACCTATCCTTGACCCGGAGTCTGCCGATGAGTCGATCGAAAAAGAGACCGAATCCCTCTGGTCTTGGGATACTTTTGCGGCGTTGGTGCTGAATGTACCGGAGGCCGTCAACCCCATCGCTTTCCGCGGACGGGCTCTCCTTTTTTTGGGATTCTTGATCCTGGGCGGGCGGTATATGCTGTCTCCCCTCAATCCTGATGTATTCAGCGGCTTTCTTCACCTGATCAACCTGCCTTTCCATGAGGCTGGGCATCTGGTTTTTCGTCCTTTCGGGGAATTCATTGCTTCCCTGGGCGGCTCTCTGGGGCAGATCCTGATGCCGACCATCTGCATGGGGGTATTTCTGGTTCAGACGCGAGATCCTTTCGCCGGTTCCGTCGCTCTCTGGTGGGCGGGGCAGAATTTCATGGATATCGCACCCTATGTGAATGATGCGCGGGCCGGGGTGCTGCCGCTTCTGGGGGGCAACACCGGGCAATCCTCTCCGTATGGTTTTCACGACTGGGAATACCTGCTCACCGAGACCGGACTGATCCGATACGATCACATCATTGCGCTCCTGTCTCACGGAGCGGGATGCCTGTTGATGTTGACCGCCCTTGCCTGGTCCGGTTTTCTTCTCCGGATACAGTACAGCCGGCTGGAATCGGGGGCGGACGGTTCTCCTTAGTTCTCCTGCACGGCTCCTGGAAGAGAAAAGGTCTATGGGGAAAAGCCTACTTTTGAGATAGCCCCTTGATGTTTCTTCCAGGATGCTCTACCTATAGGGCAGTGTTGTGGCGGCTTGGATCTGTAATTTTCATTCGACGGAGTGGAGTCATGAAAAACTTTACACGTAAGGAACGGGCGTTTTTTCAAAAAATGAGTGGAAATGAGTATAACTCAACTTTCAATCGACATGCCCTGATGGGGTTGGGGATGGCAATTGCTACGGCGGGCGTGGTTCTACTGATCGGAATGTATGCCTTTCAGATGTAGCCGCAAACAGAAAAAGGCACCTCTCATTTGCAAGAGAAATGCCTTTTTTTCTTGTATCGGATACGTAAGTGCGATCCTTAGATCTTCGTGACGTTATCCGCCGCAGGTCCTTTGGGCCCCTGTTTGACTTCAAAAGAGACCCGATCCCCTTCGCTCAGGGACCTGAAACCGCTTGAACTGATCGCGGAATGATGAACGAAAATATCGCCGCTGCCGTCTTCGCGTTCAATAAAGCCGAAGCCCTTTTTGTCGTCAAACCATTTGACTGTTCCTTCTGCCATTGTGCCAACCTCCTTTCATTGTTTAATTAGCTCCAAACTTCAGGTTGCCACGATGACATGGAACAAGCCTTTAGTTGAAACCGTCCGAAATATTAGCCGGACTCACTTATTAGTCAATATTAAGAACCCCCTGAGAAGGTGTCAAGCAGGAAAATGCTGTTATTTCATGGTGGATCGATTTCAATACCCCGCTTTTCAGTCAGCGCTGTGGGCGAGATTCATTAGATGGGGTTGGTGGGATCGCCTTCGGCCATCATGCGCCCGATCACTTCTTTTTCCGCAGGACCCGGAAGGATGCCGGATAAGGACGCTTCCAGAACCACCTCTTTTTTCTGGTTTGTGAACACCGCCTCCGCTTCGGCCCGATGGCGGTCATCCAGTTCCGTCAGGGTGAATCGGCACGCGACGGTATCGCCGAAATAGACCGGCTTTCTAAATCGAAAATGCATTCCCGAGGCCAGCCATCCGATTTGCCCGCCGATCTCGGTAAGAATGGAGGCGACCAGAAGCCCGTGGCAGATTCGGCCCCGAAAATGTTTGACCGCTGCAAACCGGTCGTCGAAATGGACCGGGTTGTAATCCCGGCTGATCTCGGCGAATGCCTTGGTATCCGCTTCGGTGAAGGTGCGGGTGACGGAAAAAACGTCCCCTACTCGAAGTCCTGCCGCGGCTTTTTTTCGGATGGGCGACATTTGGAATTTTTTTCTCTCCTTGTACAGTAACGCTCTGTCGGGTCTATTCCCGCTTTACTCCCCGCGGCCGAGTTGACGCAGGGCGATGCGCTTGGCGATGCTTTCCACCGCCAGCAGATGGAGCAGCTCCGAATTCTCATCAAAGGTGTTCGGCCTCCGTGACCGCCGCCGCATGGTTTATATCGGCGCGCCGCTGGAACCGGATCACGGGTTCCGGGCGGTTTCGATGATCGTCTGAACGGCGCCGGGATAGACCCAGGTATCGATGGAACAGCCGTTGGCCAGGAAAAACCGATTGTTTCCGCCCACGGCCAGACCTTCCCGAACATGCCTTCGCAGGTAGGCTAAGGTATTGCGGGAGACGATCTTCTGGTCGATGCCGCCCATGACGCAGCCGTCGATTCTCTGTTTCACTTCCGACAGGGGCGGTCCGTCCGGGCCCCGGTCCCACCAGTTGAAGATCCGGGCGGGGAAATCGTAGCAGTCGTCCATATAGAGGGCTGTGTCTCCGTGAATATGCAGTGTATTCATTCGGCCCAGGTCCTGGATGGCTTCGAACACCCGAAGTGCATGGGGCTTGACGAGTTCGAGAAAATTTTCGCGGGATATCAGCTCCCGGCTCGCAAAGATCGACATGAAAATGCCGGCCGTGCCGATGGAGAGGGAACGTTTGCAGTAGGCGATCAGGTTCTCCGAAATCACCTCCAGAGCATCATGGGTGGCCTGTGGCTCGGTTTCCATCAGCATTTCCATGTTCTCTCCGGCCATGTTCCGCCGCAGGCTCTGCCAGGGGTCGAAAAGGGTATCGAGGAAATAGGCTTTGCCTGATAATTCCCGAGCGATGACTTCTAGTGCCGCAAACTGTTCCGCCCAGGGCGATGCGTCCACATCAAAGGGCCTGATTTTTTCCAGATCGGCCCGGCTTAGAACGGATTCCAGACCGTCGGGCCGGGGATAGAAATAATCGTTCATGACCTTGAGAAAATCGAGGTCATAATGGCGGAAAAATTCCAGGGACAGTTTTGCATGCTGTTCCCCGGGTCCATGCTGCACCCCGAAATGATACCACAAGGACAGGGGCGGATAGTCCACCGGTTTCCCCTCCAGAACCCGATCTACGCGTTCGATTTTGTTCATTGCCACCTCCCTTTTGCAATTAACTATAAAGCAATTCCGACGCAGAGGGTAGGGGAGAGAACTTCTTTTTCTGAAAAAAATTTTTTTTGAGGTAATCCGGGTGATTGGCGCAAGGCTCGGAATTATGGTAGGGTGCGTTCGGAATGACACAGGGCTTATGCGGAATTTCAATCCACGGATAGAAAAAAGGAGGAGACCATGACCCATCATCATGACCATGATCATCACCACGGCCATAAACATCATCATGGAGAGCAGGAGGGCGCCGCTCTTACGTTCGAAGAAAAAATGGCCAAGCTGATCGACCACTGGCTTCAGCACAACACCGACCATGCCAAGTCTTACCGGGAATGGGCCGAGAAGGCCCGGGAGCACCGCCTGGAAGGGGTCGGTGAAATCCTGGAAGAGATCGCCGCTACGACCCTGACCATGAACAGGAAATTCGAGGAGATCGGAGAGAAGATCAAGAAGAAGTAGGGTCGGAAATTCCTTCCCAGGTGAAAATCTTGGGATCCATCAGGGCGTTGCAGGCCCGGGCGATTCGCATCGACTCGGTGTGGAACACATTGAGAAGCCCGTAGGTCAGGCCGGAAGCGGCCAGCATAGGGAGATAGGCCGCTTCCACCAGCAGCTTCCGGTCTTTGGGTCCGGGGCCGGTGATCAGGTTGGAAATGCCGGCGATGGTCCGGACCGGAAACCCGAGCAGGTCGGGCAGGTTCCGCAGGACCGACAGGATAGCCATGTCCTGCTGATGGCCGTTTTCCCACATCAGCGGCGCGATCACCGGATCGATGATCAGCAGGTCCTCCGGCAAACCGGCGTGTTGAAAGGCCCCGAAAAGTTCCACCGCAATGTTGAGACGCTCGGCCTCATCGGCCGGCACGTGGCTGTTGGGATAGAGCAGGTATCCGATGATATCGGCCGTATATTCCAGGGCCAGCGGCAGAATCGATTCCAGTTTGGCCGGTTCCAGGGAAAAGCCGTTGATGATGGTCTTGCCCCGGGCGGCCTCGAGCCCGGCTTTCAGGGCCGCGGGATTGGTGGTGTCCAGCAGAATCGGCAGGTCGGTGACCGACTGAACCGCCTCCACCAGAAACCGCATCCGCCGGTCGGGATCCCGGGTCAGCGGACCGGGGTTGATGTCGACGGCATCCGCCCCGGCCGCCGCACAGCGGGAAACCAGCCCCTGAATCGGCTCGGGGTTCATGTCTTTGATCGCCATCTCCACGATGGGATTGGTGATGGTGAGGTTGTCCGCAACCAGAATCATCGATTTCCTCCGTATCGTGTCCAGCAGTGTGCCAAATGGTCCAAAGAGAGTGCGAGATGTCTATACGAAAAAACCTCCAGAGAAACAACTCTCTTGAACCGGCTCAGAATGTCGATCATCATCCGGGATTGAATCTCGTCCAGGTGATGTAAGCCGAGGTGGTCTTTTCCGTCCCGAACCCCATGAAGGTGAATGAGGGTGATCCGGTCGGCGTGGCGCTCAAAAAAAGCTGCCGGATCAAATCCGTAAACCAGGAGATGGCCGATGTCCATGCAGATGGACAGATCGAACTCCTCCACGATCGGCATGGCCCACTCCAGAGGATAATCCAGGGTTTCCACCGCAATCCTATGGGAATCGGCGTTCCCCTCGCAAATCTTGGCCACCCCCTCCCGGGTCCGGGCTAACCAGGAATGCATTTCACCGCTGGTCAGCCCCTTGTCCATCGGCAGATGGAGCACCGTGGCGGTGGGATGAAGCGATCGGGTCAGTTTCAGGAGTTTTCGGATGGTATCGACCGCTGCGGCTCTGCCCCGCCGGTGATGCGCCGTCAGAGAAACGTCGGTCGGAAGATGGATATTGTAGGTGACATCATAGGCTTTGGCCAGCCAGTCCAGTTCGTCGATTTGGTCCTCCGAGGGCAGACTCCCCGGATAGGTGCTGTCGAAAAAGAGAAGCTCGATTTCATCCACAAAGGGGCCGAGCATCCGTATGTTGGGAGCGTAAAGGTCCGGGTAGATGAAAGACGTGGTGGCCAGGATGAAGGGATAGGCCGCTTTGTAGGATTCGGGGAGCGGTGGATATATATTCTTTTGAATCATTTCAGCACAATGGCGCAACAAATTCAATCTTCAACCGGATAGGAGATCGAATGCAAAAAGAATTCCCCACAGGATGACCAGCCACAAAAAGGAAGAGAGCATCATCAAATCGCATGCCTTGCGAATCTCCTCGATCTTCACCTTTCCGAACCGTATGCCGATGTAGGGCTTAGGCACCATCTTTCCATGATACACATTGGGGCCGCCGAGGCGAATGCGCAAGGTGCCGGCGAAGGCCGCTTCGGGAAACCCGGCATTCGGGCTGGCGTGGCGCCGGCCCTCCTGCCGGGCGGTGGTCCATGCGGATCGGCCTTTTTTCGCCAGAATATGAGCGCTCCATGCGATCACCGGCACCGACAGCCGGGCCGGAACGAAATTGGCGGCGTCGTCGATGCGGGCGGCCGCCGTGCCGAATTCCCGGTAGGTCTCGTTTTTGTAGCCCACCATCGAATCGAGGGTGTTCACCATTTTATAGGCCATCACCAGAGGGCCGCCCCCGAGGGCCGCGAAAAAAAGCGGGGCGATGACCCCATCCACCAGGTTTTCGGCCACCGTTTCCACAGCGGCCCGGGCGACGCCTTCCCTGGAGAGGTTCCGCACATCCCGGCCCACGATCAGAGAAAGCTTCTTCTTGGCCCGTTTCAGATCGCCGTCCACCAGAATGGCGTGTATTTCCATGGCCGCCGATTCCAGCGCTTTCGCGGAGATGCAAAAATAGATCATCAGCACCTCTATGCAGATGCCGAGTCCGGAATGGATTCGCTGGGACAGGTTCAGCATCCCTTCGGCGGTTCCCCAGGTCATCAGAATCAGGGTGACCGCAAAGAGACCGCCTGCGGTCCTCAGCCCGATCGGCGGCCTTTTCGACAGCCGACGAAATCGGGGTTCGAACATCTCGATGGCCTTTCCCAGGAACCGAATGGGGTGGTAGCGAAATTGCGGGTCGCCGAGTACCAGATCGAGAAAAAATGCGAGGGGAAGCGTGTGCCAGGTCATGAGCATAGGGGAACCGTCCCGGTTTCCGTGTCGGGGAGCCGCTCCACATCTACCGAGACGGTGAGTTGATGGGTGCCTCCGCTGAAGATGATGCCTTTCAGGGGGGAGACGTCTGCGTAATCCCGGCCCCAGGCGGTGGTGATGTGCCGGTCCCGGGGGATGATGTTGTTGGTCGGATCGAAATCGACCCAGCCGATGTCGGGAATGAAGGCTGAAAACCAGGCATGGGAGACATCCGCGCCCTTGAGCCGTTCCTTGCCCGGGGGGGGCAGGGTTTCAATATATCCGCTTACGTATCGGGCCGCAAGTCCCAGAGAGCGAAGGCAGCCGATGGCCACCTGGGCGAAGTCCTGGCAGACGCCCCGTCTGTGTTCGAGCACATGGGAAAGCGGGGTGGCGATCGTGGTGAACCCCGGTACGAATTTGAAATCGCTGTTTATGCGGAACATCAGGTCATTGACCGCATCCAGGAGCGGGCGTCCCGGGGCAAAGGATGCCTCGGCGTAATCCCGCAGATCTTTCGAAACGGCGATGAGCGGTGAATCGAGGGCAAACTGACCGGCTTCGATGATGTCGGCGGAAGCG
>JBEPWQ010000200.1:0-7044 GCA_041642315.1 Desulfobacteraceae bacterium
TTTCTGGAGATCCTCCTCAACCAGGCCGCCCGGACCGGCGTCACCCTGGCCCTGATGAACAGCTTCAGCACCCACGAAGAAACCCAGGCGGCCATTCAGCGGATTCAGCCCGCCCGGGAGCCGATCACCTTTTTGCAGCACAAGTTTCCCAAGATATTACAGGAATCGCTGGCTCCGGCGGAGTGGCCCGAGGACCGGGAACTGGAATGGAACCCCCCCGGCCATGGAGACATCTACACCGCACTCAAGACCTCGGGCATGCTGGAAAAGCTTCTGGATCAGGGCGTCCGATACGCCTTTATCGCCAACTCGGACAATCTGGGGGCCACCATGGACACCGCCCTGCTCGGGTATTTCGCCGAAAACGGATTCCCCTTCATGATGGAGGTGGCCGAGCGCACCCCGGCCGATGTCAAGGGCGGCCACCTGGCCCGCCACAAAGACGGTCACTTGGTGCTTCGGGAATCGGCCCAGTGCCCGGATGATGAAATGGACGCCTTTACCGACATCAACCGGTACCGGTATTTTAACACCAACAACCTCTGGGTGAATCTCGAATACCTTAAGGGGTTGATCGAACGGGAAAAGACGGTGCGGTTGCCGTTGATTCTCAATCCCAAAACGCTGGATCCCCGGGATGAGAACAGCCCGCCGGTCTATCAGGTGGAGACCGCCATGGGTGCGGCCGTATCTCTGTTCAAAGGGGCGTCGGCGGTTCGGGTGGATCGGACCCGGTTCTTTCCGGTGAAAAAATGCAATGACCTGCTGGCGGTTCGCTCCGATTATTTTCTGCTCACCGAGTCGGGCGCCCTGGCCCTCAACCCGGCCCGCCGCACCGACACCCTCAAAATCCTCCTCGATTCCCGATTCTACAAGAAGATCGACCAGTTCGATGCGCGGTTTCCCCAGGGACCACCGTCCCTGGTGGAATGCGAATCCCTGACGGTGGAAGGCGACATTCAGTTCGAAGGCGGCATTTCAGTCATCGGCCATACCGTCATCGCGCATGACCCACCGACAACCCGGGCGATCATCCCCTCCGGAACCCGTCTGGAAGGGGATATCCGCTTGTAGGATCGCAAATTATGCTGCCGGGGCGGATGCCCGTTCCGCCCCGGATTACCCCCTCCCCTTCATTACCAAATAATCACTTTACCCGACTGGTTTTTTCCGACCATCCGCCTTATATTCCTTTCAAAAAATTCGAAAATCCATTCCAAAGGAGTGTTTATGATGATACCCAAACACCTTTTTCGATCTACCCTGGTGCTTCTGTCGGTGATGGTCCTGGCGCTCACCGGAGCCTGCACGGGGCTTCACACGGACGAAACCGAAGCGATGCCGGCCAGACCGGCTGCGGCCGGGAAGGCCGAACCGAACTGGCCCCATGAACGGGGCGACCTCGATCCCGATCCCGAAGTCATATTCGGCCAATTGGACAGCGGGGTGCGGTACGTCCTGATGCCCAATGACCGTCCCCGGGACCGGGTCTCCATGCACCTCAACGTTCAGGCCGGGGCGATGCATGAGACCGATCCCCAGCAGGGGCTGGCCCATTTTCTGGAGCACCTCATGTTCAACGGCACCGAACATTTTCCGCCGGGGGAAATCATCAAGTATTTTCAGAGCATCGGAATGAAATTCGGCCCCGATGCCAATGCCCGCACCAGCTTCTATGAAACGGTATACGACATTCTGCTGCCCACCGGCGATCTCGATAGTCTGGACGAGGGCCTTCTGGTGATGGAGGACTTCGCCACCAGCGCCCATCTGCTGCCGGAAGAAATCGAAAAAGAGCGGCGGGTCATTCTGGAGGAGATGCGGGTTCGGGATTCGGCTTCCTGGCGCACCTTTGTCAAAACGCTCCAGTTCGAAATGCCCAACGCGCGCATTTCCGAGCGGCTGCCCATCGGCAAAAGGGAGACCATTGAAAATGCCGACCGAGACCTTCTCAAGGATTTTTACGACACCTGGTACCGGCCGGACCGCTTGGTCCTGGTGATGGTGGGGGATTTCGATCCGGCCACCGCCGTGCCGCTGATTGAGAAGCGGTTCGGTGCCATGGAGGCCAGAGCCCCGGAAAGACCCGAACCGCCCTTCGGCGAAATCGATCCGGAGGGGATCCAGGCCTTTCACCATTACGAGAATGAGGCCGGCAACACCCAGCTCTCCATTCAGGTGCTCGGAAAAAACGAACCGGAGCCCGATACCCTGGAACGGAGAAAGGCCCGGCTGATCGAGGATATCGCCAATCGAATCGTTCAAAACCGCCTCAATACCCTGACCAAGAAGCCGGACTGCCCCTTTACCGATGCCTCCGCCGGATCGGGAGACTACCTGCGGTATGTGCGCTACGGGGTGATTACGGCCGAGACCGATCCGGACCAATGGGAAGAATCCCTGGCCCTGCTGGAGCAGACCCTGCGTGGGGCTCTCACATATGGATTCACCCGGAGTGAACTGGACCGGGTGCGGGCCGATTATCTGGCCGCCATGAACCGGGCGGTCAAGAACGCCCCCACCCGGGAGAGCGGCACCCTGGCCCGGCAGATCATCCGCAGCGTCAATTCCGAAAAAGTGTTTCAATCTCCCGAGCAGAAAAAGGCCTTGTATGCGCCGATTATCGAATCCTTGACATTGGCGCAGGTTCATGACGCCTTCAAAGCGGTATGGGATCCTGACCACCGGCTCATCGAGGTGACGGGAAACGCCGAACTGGCGGCCGAGGGAGCCGGTCCCGAAGCGCTGATTCTGGCCGCTTATGACGACAGCCTGCAGGTGGCGGTGGCGCCGCCCGAGGAGCGAATAGCGGTGGCCTTCCCGTACCTGCCGGCGCCGAAAACAACCGGCAAGATTTCTCGCAAAAACGAGATTCCAGATCTGGGCATACTCCAGGTCGATTTTGAAAACGGGGTTCGACTCAACCTGAAACAGACCGATTTCGAATCCAATGAGGTGATCGCCAGTCTTGTCTTCGGTGAAGGGAAATCCTCCGAACCGCTCCAAAAGGCGGGCTTATCGGAATTGAGCGAATCGGTCATCAACCAAAGCGGGGTGGGGCCTTTGGATCAGGATGATCTGGAGCGGGCTCTGGCCGGCAAAAACACCGCCGTCGGCTTCAAGGTCAATCAGGATGATTTCGCGTTCCGCGGCCGAACCGTGACCGAGGAGGTGGATCTTCTGCTTCAGCTGCTGAACGCCCATATGACCGATCCGGCTTTTCGGGAAGAGGCCTACCAGCTGGCCATGGACCGGTACCAGCAGGCTTACCGGGAACTGGCCCAGTCCATCGACGGGGCCATGACCCTGCAGGGGCGGCAATTCCTGGCCGGCGGCGATCCCCGATTCGGAATGCCGCCGTATGAGGCGTTCAACCTGCTCACTCTGGAGGATATTCGGTCGTGGATTGCGCCCAAGCTGCGGAATACCCCGCTGGAGCTTTCCATCGTGGGGGATTTCGATACCGAAAAGGTGATCGACCTGGCGGCCCGGTATCTCGGCAGCCTGCCGGAGCGGCCCGCAAGTTCGACGGATGAACTGTCCCGGCTGCCCCGGTTTCCGGACGGAGAATCCCTCCGCATCGCCGTGGATACCAAAATCCCCAAGGGGATGGCGGTGGTGGCCTATCCCACCACCGATATCTGGAATATCCAGCGCACCCGGCGGCTCTCCACACTTGCGAGCATTTTTTCCGACCGGCTGCGGGAAGAGGTCCGGGAAAAGCTCGGGGCCACCTACTCGCCCCACGCCTATAACCAGCCGAGTCGGGCCTACTCCGGATACGGCGTCTTTCATGCGGTGATCAGCATCAATCCCGATGATGCCGACGCGGTGGTGAAAGCGGTCAAGGGAATTACCGCGGATTTGGCTGAAAACGGCGTGACCGAGGATGAACTCCGCCGGGCCCTGGATCCGACCCTGACAGGGATCAAAGACATGCGCCGAGAGAACGACTACTGGCTGAATACGGTCCTGAGCGGATCCCGGGAACATCCCGAACAGATCGAGTGGAGCCGGACCATCGTCGAAGACTATGCCTCCATAGCGGCCGATGAGGTGACCCGGATGGCCAGGGCCTATCTGGACAACAGCAAGGCGGCGGCGGTAGTTATCGTGCCGACCCACGCCATCGCCGAAAAGAGCGATCAAAAGACCGCCGGCTGAAATGGTTCGCCGGTTTTTCATCGCCCCGAATGAGGTAGACCCGAATCGTGCATCCGAGCCGGTTTTGACCGGCCCGGATGCCAACCACATCAAAAACGTCCTTCGGCTTCAGGCCGGGGAAATGTTGGTGCTCTTCGACGGCGCAGGACGGGAATACGATGCCCGAATCGCCGCGATCGACCCGGGCGGGGTCCGGATCAAGATCCTGGGTGAACGCCGCACGGGGACCGAATCCCCGGTGGAGATTACGATCGCCCAGGGGTTTCTCAAGGAAAAGAAGATGGATGACCTGGTCCGGGGCCTCACCGAGCTGGGTATGTCCCGGTTCATCCCGTTTCTGGCGGAACGCTCCGTGGCCCGGCCCAACCCCAAACGGCTGAAAAGCCGGGCCGAGCGTTGGGAAAAGATCGCCTTGGAATCGCTCAAACAATGCCGAAGAAGCCGTGTCCCCGACATCGGCGCTACAGTTTCCTTTTCAGAGATGGTGGCGCTGGGCAGCCAGGCCGACCTAAAAGTGATTTTCTGGGAAGAGAAGGCGGGGGAACCGCAATCCCCGCTCACCGACTTTGGAGTAGATCGCTATGACACCATATTCGCCGCCCTGGGGACCGAAGGCGGTTTCACCAAACAAGAGACCGACCTGGCCCGGGAGGCCGGTTTCATCGTGGCCCCGCTCGGCCCCCGCATCCTGCGGGCCGAAACCGCGGCCATCGCCGCATGTACATTGCTTCAGCATCTTTTCGGGGATCTGGTATAAAAAAATCTTGACATCCCCCCCGAAAACGAATAAACAAGACCTCGTTTGCGCCGAGGTAGCTCAGTCGGTAGAGCAGGGGACTGAAAATCCCCGTGTCGGCAGTTCGATTCTGTCCCTCGGCATTCTGATATCAAGGGGTTACGGATTTTTTCCGCAGCCCTTTTTTATTTTTTTTGGTTCAAATGATGCCATTTGTTGCAGAAGCCCCTGATTTATTTTGCCAAGAAATGGGCAATGAGATTTAAATCGGTTCATATACACCCTTTTTAACATTTTTAATTTTATCTTGCTTCTTCAGATTGCTGATAATTCCATATATTTTTTGCCGATCGAATCCTGTTTCTTCTGAAAGTTTGCCTACGTCGATACCCTGATCTGAATCAGCTATGAGCTGATAGATTTTACCGGTATCGGTATTTGCTCTGGTTTTTTTTTTGGATTTTGCCTTGGTTTTTACGTTTCCTCTGGGTTTCTCACTGATTTTTTCTTTCTCTGCTGCTGACTTTTTTTCAGTATCCTCACGTTTTTCAGCTGGAGTGGATTGAATATCATTTTTAATTCCTGTGAAAGATTGCTCTGTGTCTGCTTTCCCTTTCTGTTCTGGTTCAGCAGTTTCCTCTGAAGGCGTTTTTGCAGCGTATTCATCCAACTGATCTGCAAAAATTTCGATTCCTCTGGAAAATGCCCTTATTCCCTCTGCCATTGCTTTTATGAACTGATCCAATTCACTCATGATCCCCCCTTCGTTTTTGTTTAAAAAATAGTATGTTCTTCTGTGTGGAATATATAATAAGATTTTGAAAATAATCAAGAGAAGGTATTAAAAAAATTTCTGATTGATCGGATTTTAGGAAATCTCATTTTAATGGAGTACAAAAAGTTGGAACTGAAATGACCTTTCTGGGTATTAAAACTTTCGGCTTTCCTGTTAGGCCTATTTATCTCTTTTGAATTCACCAATTTCCGAATAGACTTTCTTGGCACATTCCGGACAGATGCTGTGCGTGAATTTCAACTCGGAATGCTCAGAGATGTATGACTCGATTTGTCTCCAAAAGCCTTCGTCATCCCTGATTTTTTTGCAAGAAGCACAGATCGGCAAAAAACCTCGTAGAATTTTCACCTCATCATTGCTCTTTTTCAGGCTTTTCTTGATCATTTCTTGGTATTCGATCACCTTTGGCAACCATCGTCCGATACCCACGGCCAAAAGGATGAAACCCAACAAGTAGCCGACCACTTGCTCCAGGAATGCCTGTACCGGAGTATTGCCTACTATGATGAAATGGTTTAATCCGGTAAAATTGTCGGTAATGTCGATCAGTGTACCGAAAAAAATCAAAGCGAAACCGGACACGAGCGCTTTCCACCCATTTGTCTTGCATATTTTTTTTGCATGTTGCCCATATAATAGAAAAAGAAGTATAAAACCCACCACAACTGCCCGCAACAACTCCAGAGCGATATCAACCATTCTGCCATCTCTCTTTTCTCATTCGGGTGCGATGCAAGAGTTTCACATATTCAGAAAACAATGGAAATAAGCAAGAATTGTGCACATAAAAGTGAGATTGGAGGGAGGTCTGAAATATGCCGGCAGCCTCATCTTGAAGAGAAAATTGATTTTCCGCTTACTGATATGATATCCTCTAATTTTGCTGTAAAATCTCAATGAATTCTCCTCATTTTGTTGAAACAGGCCATGAAACACCCTCTCGTTAGACCCAAATTTCCGGTTGAATGGTTGCTTTGACGAGTCCATTTTCCTTCCCTTCAATTTTTAGTGGAAGAAATGCGAATGATCAGAAAAAAAATCAATCAATGATCTTCAGGCCTCCTACAGGTTTTCCTGTATTGTTTTTAGTTGGGAACCGTGATACCTCTTCCAAGATAGTGAGAGGATAAGTTGTTGTTTCCTTGGATCAAATTGGGAATTTTCCGCGAATGAACAATCCGGTCCAGGTATTCATTCGGATAGCCATCCACTTATAAATTAATCGCCTTTCCATTGCGTGAAGTATGTCAGGTATTCAGCCGTTAAAAGAGGCGGTGAAAACGGAGCGAGTCGATATGGCGGAAGCATTATCCGGCACAGAACGGGTCGGCATGGGTGTGGACGGTCT
>JBEPWQ010000201.1:0-7006 GCA_041642315.1 Desulfobacteraceae bacterium
CCGTTGTGCGTCGATGATACAGCTTCGGGCGAAAGCAGCCCCCCCTTTCTGCTCTCGTCCAATGAATTCAAATCAATTGGTAATGAGTTAGCAAGGAATATGCCGCTTTGATTTTTACAGTGTAAGTCACTGTTTTTTATTTGCTTTTTTGGAATTGGTTTGGTGTGGGATAAAAGGAAGGGTTTACAATTTTGTTCTATTTTGGGAAAGTTTGTTACCTTTTTGTTTCCTGACTTTTTTCGACTACGACAAGTGCGAAAGCGTCCTGCATCTTGAAAGAACGCAGATGGATCCTCTTGTGAAGTCGAGGGATCGTCTTATCTTAATTGCCGAAACGAGTCACATCATCATAGTCCATTCTCCATTTCGGAATTTATCCGATTCACACGATGGGGGTATGATTTTAATGTTAAATTAGATGCTTGCATCAGGCTTCAGAACGCTTTATGAAAACAAAATCCATCCAGATCCGCAACGCGCGCCAGAACAACCTCAAGAACCTGGACATCGATATCCCGCTCCACCGGTTTACCGTCATCACCGGCCCCAGCGGGTCGGGGAAGTCGTCGCTGGCCTTCGACACGCTCTATGCCGAGGGGCAGCGGCGGTATGTGGAAACCTTTTCGCCCTATGCCCGACAGTTCATGGACCGAATGGATCGTCCCCAGGTGGACGAGATCCGCGCCATTCCACCCGCCATCGCCATCGACCGGAAGGACCCGGTGCGGACCTCGCGCTCGACAGTGGGCACCATGACCGAGATCACCGATTACGCCAAGCTGCTGTTTCACCGGCTGGCGACCCTGCATTGCCGGGGATGCGGCCGCCCGGTGGTTCCGGAGACGCCGGGGGTGATATGGGAACGGCTTCGGCAGGAGCCCGACGGGACCAAGGTCGTGATTACGTTTCCGCTCTCCCTGGAGGGCTTCGAAATGGCGGAGGTGAAACCCTATCTTCAGGGGATGGGATTGGACCGCCTCTGGATTGATGGCGGCGTGCGCGATCTGGACGACTGGACTCCCGAGAATTCCGGGGATACACCGAACGTTCTGGTCGACCGGGCGGTTCTGAAACCGGATGTCCGTTCCCGGATTATCGATTCCCTGGAACAGGCCTTTCGCTTCGGCGGCGGCCGGGTGGACCTGTGGCTGCTCCCCGATGGACACCTCGCTTTTTCCGGAAAATTGGAGTGTGCCGAGTGCGGCATCGCCTATCGGCCGCCCATTCCCAATCTCTTCTCCTTCAACAGTCCGGCGGGCGCCTGCGACACCTGCCGGGGGTTCGGCCGCAACATCGGCATCGATATGGAGCTGGTGATTCCGGATGATCGTCTGTCTCTTGAGGAAGGTGCCGTCAAGCCTTTCGGGGGTGTCGCCGAGAACCGGGAGGAGTGGAAAGATCTCCTGAAATTCTGTAAGAAGCGGAATATCCCCGTTGACGAACCTTTCCGTGATCTTCTCCCGGAGCACCGGAACCCGATCATCAAGGGGCGAAAAGGCTATTACGGCATAAACGGCTTTTTCAAATGGCTCGAATCCCGGACCTACAAGATGCACGTGCGGGTCTACCTTTCCAGATACCGGGGCTATTTCCCATGTGAAGTCTGCAACAGCACCCGGTTCAAGGACGAAACCCTTCTCTATCGCCTGGGCGGGCGGACCATCGCCGAGGTGTACGCCCTCAATGTGGATGCGGCGGCCGATTTCTTCAACGGCCTGGCGATCCCGGAGAGCGACGAGGCCGGGCGGCTGGTGCTGACCGAGATTCAGGGGCGGCTTCGATATCTTCAGGGCGTGGGGCTCGGGTACCTGACCCTGGATCGGCAGTCCCGGACCCTCTCCGGCGGCGAGGTCCAGCGGGTGGCCCTGGCGTCGGCTTTGGGGGCGTCTCTGGTCAATACGCTCTACATTCTGGACGAGCCGAGCATCGGACTCCATTCGCGGGACAACCGGCGGCTCACCCGGATTCTCCAGGGGCTGCGGGATGCGGGCAATACCGTGGTGGTGGTGGAGCACGACCCGGAGATCATCCGGGAGAGCGACTACATGATCGATCTCGGGCCCGAAGCCGGGGAGCGGGGCGGTGAGGTCATGTACGCCGGACCCACCGGGAAGGTGAAAGATTCCCTCACCGGGCAGTTTCTGCGGGGAGAGCGGACCATCTCCATGCCGAAGCGGCGGCGCGTCGAGAAGAACAGCCGTCGGCTGACGGTCCATGGAGCGTCGGAACATAATCTCAAGGAAATCGACTTCGCCATCCCCCTGGGCCGGTTCGTCTGCCTCACCGGCGTCTCGGGCTCGGGCAAATCGACCCTGGCGGAGGACGTACTTTACCGGGCGATTCAGTGGGCCAAAGGGGATCAGCAGGGTCGGCCCGGCGTGCACCTGAAGCTGACCGGCGCGAAGGAGATCGCCGGAGCCGTACTGGTAGACCAGTCCCCCATCGGCCGCACGCCGCGGGCCAATCTGCTCACCTACACAAAGGCCATGGATCCGGTACGCAAGCTCCTGGCCGAAACCGAGGCGGGCAGGGCCATGGGGTTCGGCCCCGGCCATTTTTCCTTCAACGTGGCCGGCGGGCGGTGCGAGACCTGCAAGGGGGACGGGTTCGAGAAGGTGGAGATGCAGTTTCTCTCGGATGTCTACATCACCTGTCCCGACTGCAACGGAACTCGGTACAAGCCGGAGGTGATGACGGTTCGGTTTCGGGGCAAGTCCATCGGCGACATCCTCGATATGACCGTGGACGAGGCCCTGGCTTTTTTTAAAAAGCGGCCCGCCGTCACCACGCCCCTGGCGCCCCTGGCCGAGGTGGGGCTGGGGTACATGCGGCTGGGCCAGCCGGTCAACACCCTCTCCGGCGGGGAGGCTCAGCGGCTGAAGCTGGCCAAATACCTGCGGGCCCGTCAGCGGGAGGCACCCACCCTGTTCATCTTCGACGAGCCCACCACCGGTCTTCATTTCAGCGACATCGAAACCCTGCTCACGGCCCTTCGGCGGTTGACGGACGCGGGCCACACGGTGCTGGTGATCGAGCACAATCTGGACGTGATCAAGACCGCCGACTGGGTCATCGACCTGGGGCCGGAGGGGGGCGACGCCGGTGGAAAAATCGTGGTCGAGGGGCCGCCCGAGAAGATTGCGGACTGTTCCGATTCCCATACCGGACGGTTCCTGAAGCCGGTACTGGGGGGGGAGACGCTTCCGCCGGGGCCGGAAACGGCATTTTTTCTCGATTCTTCGCCCGAGATTCCGATGGTCGCCGAATCCGCTGCTTCTTACGGGGAGGCCATTGTTGTCCGGGGGGCCCGGGAGCACAATCTCAAGAACCTGACCACCGCCATCCCCCGGAACCAGCTGGTGGTCTTCACCGGCGTCTCCGGGTCGGGGAAATCGACACTGGCCTTCGACATCCTGTATGCCGAGGGGCAGCGGCGCTACCTGGAGAGCCTGGCCCCCTACGTGCGCCAGTACATGAAGATCCTGGAGCGGCCCGAGGTGGACAAGGTCTCGGGCCTTCCGCCCACCGTCGCCATTGAACAGCGGATCAGCCACGCCAGCCGCCGCTCCACCGTGGCGACCCTGACGGAGATCTACCACTTTCTGCGCCTCCTCTTCAGCAAACTCGGCAGGCAGCACTGTGCCGGATGCGACCGCCCCCTGGAAACCCGCACCCGGGCGCAGATCGCCTCGGCGATCCAACAGCGGTACGGCAAACGCTCCGCCCGAATTCTGGCCCCCAAGGTGTTCGGCCGCAAGGGATTTCACAAGGATATCTTCGCCCGGGCCCTGAAGCGGGGATTTGCCGAAGCGCGGGTGGACGGGGTGATCGTCCCCGTCGTCGAGGGCATGGCTCTGAGCCGGTACCACGAGCATACCATCTCCCTGGTGATGGGCAAACTGCCGGATCCCGACCTGGACGGACTGGTGGACCGGGCCCTGGCTGAGGGGGACGGCAGCCTGATCCTCCTGGACGCCAAGGGCAACGAAGAGGTTTTCAGCCGCCACGGTCTCTGCCCGGCCTGCGGCATCGGCGTGGGGGCGCTCGACCCGCGGCTCTTCTCCTTCAACAGTCCCCAGGGGGCGTGCGGGACATGCGACGGACTGGGCGCGGTGGATGAGGGAGAAAAGATCTGCCCGGCCTGCCACGGCAGCCGCCTGCGGCCCGAGGCCCTGGCGGTGAAGGTGGGGGGTCTCTCCATCTGGGACGTGGTCCGGCAGCCCGCAGATGCGGCCATTGCGGCCCTGAAGACGCTCGCCTTTGATGCCCATGATACCCCCATCGCTGAACCCATTCTCGCCGAACTGACCACCCGGATGGACCTGCTCCTGCGGCTGGGACTGGGGTATCTGTCGCTTTCCCGAAGCGGCGACACGCTGTCGGGCGGCGAGGCCCAGCGGGTGCGGCTGGCGGCCCAGCTCGGGTCCAACCTGGCCGGGGTCTGCTATATCCTGGACGAGCCCACCATCGGCCTCCATCCCCGGGACAACACCATTCTCATCGATGCCCTCAAGACGCTGCGGGACCGGGGCAACTCCATCCTGGTGGTGGAGCACGACGAAGAGACCATCCGGGCCGCCGACACCCTCATCGACCTGGGTCCGGGGGCGGGCCACCTGGGCGGAAAAGTGGTGGCGACCGGATCGGTCGCGGACCTGATGCGCCATTCCGACTCGGTCACCGGCGCTAGCCTCAACGGACGACCCCGATCGGTCAATACGAACGGCCGGATCGCCGAAGACGGACCGCGTATTCATGTGGCGGGCGCATCGACCCACAACCTGAAGGAAGTAGACGCCGACTTCCCCCTGGGCGGCCTGCTCTGCGTCACCGGTGTGTCCGGGTCGGGCAAGTCGTCGCTGCTGAAGGAGACCCTCTACAAGGGACTGCGGGCGCGGCTCTCAGGGGAAAACGGCGACGGGGGCGGGTGCCGGTCCATCGAAGGCTGGGAGCGGATCGACCGGGTCGTGGAGGTGGACCACGCCCCCATCGGCCGCACCCCGCGCTCGGTGCCGGCATCCTACGTGGGTTTTCTGGGGGAGATCCGCAACCTCTTCGCTGGAACCCGGGAGGCCCGGACCCGGGGATACGCGCCGGGCCGGTTCTCCTTCAATGTGGCCGAGGGCCGGTGCCCGGAGTGCAAAGGCCAGGGGACCCTCAAGACCACCATGAGCTTTCTGCCGGATGTCTACGTCCCCTGCCAGGTGTGCGGCGGCTGCCGGTTCAACCCCGACACCCTGGCCGTGATCTACAAAGGCCGGACCATAGCCGAGGTGCTGGAAATGACCTTCGACGAAGCCACCGAATTCTTCGCGGCCGTGCCCAAGATCCGAAGGGCGGTGAAATTCGTCTCCGATATCGGCCTGGGTTACCTGCGCCTGGGCCAACCCAGTCCCACCCTCTCCGGCGGGGAGGCCCAGCGCATCAAGCTGGCCCAGGAACTGACCACACCCGGCCGGGGCCACACCTTCTACATTCTGGACGAACCCACCACCGGCCTCCACCACGCCGACGTGGAAAAACTGCTGACGGTGCTCCAGGCGTTGGTGGACGGCGGCAACACCGTGGCGGTGATCGAGCACAACCTGGACGTCATCGCGGCGGCGGACTGGGTGATCGATCTGGGGCCGGAGGGGGGTGCAGATGGGGGGCGGATTGTGGCTGTGGGGCGGCCGGGGGATATCGTGGCGGCGGCGGGGTCGCATACGGGGCGATATCTGGGGCGGTATGTGGAAGCCGGAGGTGCGGGATGAGGACGAAGCGGTGGGCGGAACCAATTCGGAATGCCCTGATATGACGTCGCATCTGCGGTATACTAACGATAAAAGCCGGATTGAGGAGAAACCACCATGCCGACCCCGACCGCCATCCCGAAAGACAAAATGGAAGTGTACCGCCGAACTGCGCGACGACGGTTTTCTGAAAGAGCACACCGATTAAGCGAACTTCGGAACCGGGCCATGGCGGTGGTTCGGCAGGCGGCCGACCTGCTGAAAAAAGAATATGGCGTGGAAGCGGTCTATCTGTTCGGATCGCTGGCCGAGTCCCCTCCCGTGTTCGACGAGCGCTCGGATGTGGATCTGGCGGTTCGGGGGCTGTCTGAAACGGTGTATCTTCGCGTCGTCTCACGCCTGCTGGATCTGGATCATGCGTTTGACGTGGATCTCATCCAAATGGAAACCGCGCCGGAAAGCCTGGTGAAGAAAATCGAAAAGGAAGGGGTCCGGCTATGATGCCTTATGCCGCATTGATCGGCCGCATGCGACAGGAGCAGGGCGATCTGAATCGTCTGGTTTCGCGCGTTGAATTGTTGATGAGCAAGGCGAAAACAACCGGGGACGACGGGTACCTGGACGGCGTGGCGCTCAACCTTCACGGATTCTACACCGGCGTGGAGTGGATTTTCGAGGATATCGCCCGCCGTCTGGATGGCGAGTTGCCGTCAGGTCCGGACTGGCATAAGCGGCTTCTCATGCAGATGTCAGCCGAGATCCCGGATGTCCGTCCGCCCGTCAATGGCCCGGCCACCAACGACTGCCTGGAAAATTATCGCGCATTTCGCCATATCGTCCGAAATGCCTACACCTTCAATTTCCAGTTTTCCCGAATCGCGGGATTGGCGGGCGGCATTCGGGATTGCCATGAGCGGGTGGCGGCCGATCTGAGGGAATTCGGGCGGTTTTAAGAGGCGCTGGTGTAGTCGAGGGCGTCGGGGATGCGGCGGGATTGGAAAAGAAGGCTGGCAATATTGAAACGCACTGCAGGTTCCGAGTTATTATCCAATGTGGCATCGGCCCCTGCTGGAAAAGATGGCCTTGGAAATCGAGGATGTCCGGCCGAAGGTGATCGGGGATGCCGCATACCACGGACTGCTGGAACTGCTGAAATATCGACATTTCGCCCGGTATTATTTTTTTATCTCTTCTTATTTCTCCATTTTTTGACTTCTCTCAGCACCCGCGCATCCTCCTGATGCCTGGGATGGTCGATCTTGCTTTTGATCCGG
>JBEPWQ010000202.1:0-6946 GCA_041642315.1 Desulfobacteraceae bacterium
CCATTTCTATCATAAGCGTTCGGCTCATATTTACCTCCGTTTTCAAGTAAATATGTATCAGAGAAGAACCCTTCCTGCAAGAGGAAGCAATGGGCCAATCCCGTTCTAATATCCTCCAACAATCCCCTCAATCACCTCCAACAGCGGCGAAGGAAAAACCCCCATCCACACGATTAATACCATCACGGCAATCCCGGCCGCACGCCCGAGCATAGGCGGTTCCGGAACCGGAATCCTGCCGGTTTGCGGAGAGAAATAAAGAGCGACGATCACCTTGAGGTAGACATAGATGGAGACGATCGCGGTGAGGATGCCGATCACGGCCAGGGCTTCGAAATCGCCTTGAAGTGCGGCGCGGAAAAGGACGAACTTGCCGAAGAACCCGCCGGTGGGCGGCAGGCCGGCCAGTGACAGAAGGGAGATCGCCAGCACCCCGCCGATGAGCGGGTGCGAAAACCCGAGCCCTTGATAATCCTTCAGATCCTCCCGGTCTCCGGCCTCCGGATCGGCGGAAGAGAGCAGGGCCGCCGAGCCGAAGGCGCCGAGATCCATCAGGCCGTAGACCGTTGCATAGAACAGAAACGGGCCGGGGCCGGCTTCCCGAATCGCCAGAAGCGCCATCAGGAGATACCCCATATGGGCCATCGAGGAGTAGGCCAGCAGCCGTTTCATCCGCTGCTGGGTGAGGGCGGCGATATTTCCCCAGGCCATGGTGAGGGCGGCCATGATCCAGAGGACCGGCGTGATGAATTCCCAGAGCCATTCGGCCGAGGCGGCGCCGAAGCGGACCAGGGCGGCCAGCACGCAGAGCTTGGCCCCGGTGGACAGAAATGCGGTGACCGGCGCGGGGGCGCCCTGGTAGACATCCGGGGTCCAGAAATGAAAGGGGACCAGAGAGAGCTTGAACCCGATCCCCACCAGGATGAGGCTGAATCCCAGCAGGATCAGGTTCTGCTGGGCGGGATCCGCATACGGGCCCAGGCTCTCGGCGATCACCATGCTGCCGGTTGCGGCGTAGAGTACGGCGATGCCGAAGACCAGAAAGGCCCCGGCCACCGAACCCATGATGAAATACTTGAGGGCCGCCTCGCTCGATCCCGGCTTGCGGGTGGACAGGGCGATCAGGATGTAAAAGGAGATGGAGAGAAACTCCACCCCGAGAAAAAAGGCCAGCCAGTGAAGCGCCCCCGCCGTCAGAAACATGGACAGGGCGGCAAACAGGAGAATGCCGTAGAATTCATCCCCGGAAAACCCCTTGTGACGAGCATACTGCCGGGCGAACAGGAGCGTCAGAATCGTGATTCCCGCCAGCAGAAGATAGAAATAGGCGCCGAAGGCATCGATATCCAGCATTTTGTTTGGATTTTCCGCGCCCTGAGGAAAGAAGAACACCGCCAATCCGGCGAGAACAGCCGCCCCCAGCGCCATTCCGAACAGCAGATCGGCCGGTCTTTTTTTAAGGAATCCGCCGGCGCAGAAGACCAGAAACCCGCCCATTCCCAGGCAGATGTGGGGCAGCATGCTCAATAACCAGTCGGACATTGTTCCCATTCCTCCTTCACATCGCTCCACTCGCCACATAATCCGCCGCCCCGCCATTCCCCCCGACCAGATCCGCCAGATGCGCCACCGAAGGCGCCAGCAAATCCAGCAAAGGTCCCGGGTGAAGCCCGATCCAGAGCACCGCCAGGGCCAGGGGGATGAGAACGGCCGCCTCCCTCTGAGTGATGTCATCCCCCGGCATGCGCTCGTCCACCGGCCCGAAGAGAAGATTCTGGACCAGCCGCAGGAAATAGATTAGCGTCAGGACAATCCCGATAAAACCGATGATCCCGGCCGCCGGCCACTCCTGAAACGTACCCATCAGGATCAGGATTTCGCCGATGAAATTGTTGAGGCCCGGCAGCCCCACGGCCGCCATGGCGAAAAAGAGAAAAAACCCGCTGAAGACCGGCATCCGGTGCCACAGTCCGTGGTAATCGCCCAGCTGGCGGCTGTGGCCCCGCTCCTCTAAGATTCCCACCAGGATAAAGAGGGCCGAGGTGGTGATCCCATGGTTGACCATCTGGATCACCGCGCCGGAGAGGGCGATCTCGTTCCAGACCGCCAGCCCCACCACGACCAGCCCCATGTGGCTGATGCTCGAGTAGGCGACGATCCGTTTGATGTCCTGCTGGGTCAGGGCGATCCAGGCGATATAGAAGAGCCCCACTAAACCCAGGGTCAGCAGGATCGGGACCGACCGGGCGGCCGCGGTCGGAAAGAGCGGAAACCCGAACCGGAGCAGGCCGTAGGCCCCGGTCTTGAGCAGGAGGCCGGCCAGGATTACGCTCCCGGCGGTGGGCGCTTCGGTGTGGGCGTCCGGCAGCCAGGTGTGGACCGGCACGATCGGAATCTTGACCCCAAACCCGAGCAGAAAGGCGCCGAAGAGCCACCATTCCACGGCCGGGCCGAGGGTGGTGTTCATCAGTTGATACCGGGCGAATCCATAGACCTCGGTCTGAGCCCCGTGGATCAGATAAAGTCCGATAATCGCGATCAGCAGCAACAGGCCACCGGCCATGCTGAAAATGAAGAACCTGACCGCCGCCCGGACCCGGTCCGGATGGCCCCACAGGCCGATCAGAAAAAAGATCGGAATCAGCTGAAGTTCCCAGAAAAGGTAAAACAGAAACAGGTCGCCGGCGAGAAACACACCCATCACCGCCGTTTCCGTGGCCAGCAGCGCAAAATAGTAGATCCCGGCCCGGTCGGCGATGCTTCGCCAGGAGGCCAGAATGCAGAGCACCATCAGAAAAGCGGTGAGCAGGATCATCACCAGGCTGATCCCGTCCAGAAGCAGGAAATAGCGGATCCCCAGTGCCGGAATCCAGGGCAGGTCGACAAACAAGCGGCGTCCGTCCATCGCGCCGGGCATCGGGTCGGTGCCGAACCACACCACCAGTACCAGAATCAGGTCGGCCAGTGTCACTCCCAGGCTCACCCACCGGCAGCGGTCGGGGTGCCGCCGAAAAAACAGGACGGCAATGCCGCCGATCAGCGGCAGAAAAAGAATGAGGGTCAGAAGTAAACGCATATTCGCTCCGTTCGCCTCACAGCAGGCCCAGGGCCAGAATGACCAGCATGGCCGTAAACCCCGCCAGCAGAACGCCGAGGTAGGTGGAGAGCCGTCCGGTGGTCCACAGCCGCAGATTCATGGACCACCGGGAGGCCAGCCGTCCGGATCCGGTCATCACCGCATCGACCCCGCCGTGATCCACCCGATTCGACAAAAATGCGGCGGCTTGTTCATAGGGTCGAACCACCCAGCGGTGATAAAGCTTATTGAGGTAAAACCCGGAATACAAAAGATTTTGCATCGAATCGGGCGCCGTGGCCGGCTTTTCTTTCAAAGGCCGCGGTCCGTAAGCCAGATAGGCCAGTCCGATGCCGATGAGGGCGACCACCGCATTGCCGATTCGAACCCCCCATTCCAGGGACGGGGACGCTTCAAGCGGCGGTCCGAGGCCGGCCACCGGCATCAGATACCGATCCAGGAAATTCCAGGAACCGATCGGCAGATTCATGACTCCGCCCGCCAGCGCCAGAAAAGCGAGCGGATAGAGTGTCCACACCAGTATCGGGCGGACCGGTCCGGGTTCGGGGGCCTGAGTCCGCTTCGGACCCGGCCCGCCGTAAAAAACCAGAAAAAAGAGGCGAAAGACATAGAGGGCGGTGATCAGGGTGGTGAGGGTGCCGATGATCCAGAGCACCGCGTGGAAGATGCTGGGATGGGTCAGGTTGGTCAGCAGCAGCCGGTCCTTGCTGAAAAAGCCGATGGTCGGGGGCACCGCGGCCAGGGAGAGGGCGCCGATCAGAAAACACCCGTAGACCTTCGGCAGGGCATGCCGCACCTTGCGGCCCATTCGGAAGATGTCGTGTTCTCCCGATAGTGACTGGATGATGCACCCGGCGGCCAGAAACAGCAGGGCTTTGAAAAAGGCCTGTGACAGGAGATGGAAAAGCCCTCCGGTCGGATCTTCGGCTCCGATCCCCAGAACCATGAACCCCAGCTGGCTTACGGTCGAGTAGGCCAGCACCCGTTTGATATCATGCTGAGCCAGGGCCGAGCAGGCCCCGTACAGCGCGGTCACCGCTCCCACCGCCGCCGTTACTCCCATGGCGACGGGTGAAAGAACGAGAACCGGGTAGAGCCGCAGCAGCAGATACACCCCGGCCGTGACCATGGTGGCCGCGTGGATCAGGGCCGACACCGGGGTGGGGCCGGCCATGGCATCGGGCAGCCAGATCGACAGGGGCAGGAGGGCCGATTTGCCGGCCGCCGCCGCCAGCAGCAGAAGGCCGATCGCCAGGACCATCCCCGCCGAGAGCATTCCGGCATGGTGGGTGATATAATCCATTGAGAGGCTTTGGAAGGCCGTAAAAAAGAGTCCGATGGCGATTCCCAGCGCGGCGCTGCCGATCCGGGTCACCAGAAAGGCTTTTCGAGCGGCGTCGGCATGATAGGCGTCCCGGTACCAGAACCCGATCAGCGCGTAGGAGCAGAAGCCGACCCCCTCCCATCCCAGAAAGAGAAAAAGAAGGTTGTCCGCCGTGACGATGACCAGCATGAAGAAGACGAAGAGGTTGAGATAGCAGTAGTACCGGGCATATCCCCCCTCCCGCCGCATATAGATCACCGAAAAAAGATGGACCAGCGCCGCGATGAAGGTCACCAGCACCGCCATTACGGCGGCCAGGGGATCGTACATGGCGTCCATGGACGCGGCAAGCTCGCCCACGGAAAACCATTCCAGCAGGGGAAAGATCACCGGACGGCCCCCGGCCACGACGGCGGCGGCCACGGCCATGATGAGGGATCCGGCCACTGCGGCCACGGCCACGATTTCGGACCACCGGCGGTCCAGTCGAACTCCCAGCAGTGCGTGATAGAGGCCGCCGAGCAGCGGAAACAGCAGGAGCATCATCAGCAGAGATTTCACGGCTATCCTTTCAAGGTATGATAGCTGTCGGCATCGGTATCGCCGGTTCGCCGGTTGAGATAATAGAAGAGGACCAGGCCGACCCCGGCTTCGGCGGCGGCCACCCCCATGATGAAGATGACGAAGGCCTGTCCGTCCAGGGTTCCCCAGTGAAGGGCGGCGCCCACAAAGACCAGGCCGGCGGCGTTGAGCATCACCTCCACCCCCATCAGGATCATGATCAGGTTCCGCCGGGCTGCGGCGCAGACCGCGCCCATCAGAAAGAGGAGCCCGGCCAGAAAGAGGACGTGTCCGAAGGGAACGATCATGCTTCCTCCTCAACGGACGGCAAAGATTCTTCTTCCTCCAGCTCATCTGTGGCCCGGCCCAGATAGAGCACCCCCACCAGGGCCACAAAGAGAAGAAAAGAGACGATCTCCACCGGCAGCCAGTAATCGGTGACCAGAAACCGGCCGAAGTCGATGGGGGCCGCCATGGCCGGCATCAGCCGGTGGTAACTGGAGGCCGCGCTCAGAATGAAAAAGCCGATCAGTACCAGGCTGATCAGGCCGAGAATGGAAGGCAGCCGCCACCGCCGCCAGACCTCGCGAAAGCTCCGGGGCGCCGCTTCTTCCCGCAATGTCATGATGATAAAGAGGAAAAGAATCATGATCGCCCCGGCAAATATGATCACCTCCAGGGCGGCCAGAAACGGCGCCCCCAGAAGATAGAACAGCAGCGAGGTGCCGAAGAAGGAGACCACCAGCCAGAGGGCCGCATGGACCAGGTTGCGCCGGGTGACCGCCATGGCGGTGGCGGTCAGGGTGATCACCCCCAGCAGATAAAATATTCCGGTGTAGAGCGTCATAAAAATCCTCGGTTACGGCATGTTGCTTTTGATGTCGACCGGTTCTTCTTCATCCAGATGGGTGCCCTTGTCTCCCTTCTCCGTGACCCCGGCATGGCGGTAGAAGTTGTAATCGGGGTGTCTGCCCCCGTGGTCCACCAGAAGGTCTTCTTTTTCATAGACGAAATCGAGAACCTCGTATCGGCAGAATTCGTATTCGGGGGTGAGCTGAATGGCCAGGGTGGGGCAGGCCTCTTCGCACTGGCCGCAGTAGATGCACCGGGCGAAATTGATGCGAAACCAGACCGCATACCGGCGGCCGTCTTCTTCCCGCTCCGCCGATTCCATGGAAATGCAGCTGGTGGGGCAGACCGCGGAGCAGAGATAACAGGCCACGCACCGCTCGTCGCCGTCCGGGTCCCGGGTGAGTATGATTCGGCCCCGGCTCCGTTCGGGAATGGGCCGCTTGTACTCCGGGTATTCTTCGGTGACCGGTTTGCGCAAGAAGTTGATCATGGAGACGGCATAGGCATCATAGATCCCTTTGACCGCGCTCAGGCTGTACTTCCATATGTTGGGTTTGTTCTGGGTCATATCGGTTTATCCGTTCGGTTTATTCGAACAACAGCATCAGTCCGCCCGTGGCGATGATGTTGACCAGTGCCACGGGTATCAGAAATTTCCATCCGAAGGCCATCAGCTGGTCATACCGGGGCCGGGGGTGGGTGGCCCGGCTCCAGATCAGCAGAAAGGGCACGATCAGCACCTTGAGAACGAACCAGACCACCCCCGGCAGCAGCGGGCCCCGCCATCCGCCCAGAAAGAAGACCGCCACCAGGGAGCCCAGCACCAGCATGTTTACGTATTCGCCCACGAAGAAAAGGCCGAACCGCATGCCGCTGTACTCGGTGTGATAGCCGCCCATGAGTTCGTTTTCGGCCTCGGGAATGTCGAAGGGCAGCCGGTGGGCCTCGGCCATGGTGCTGATCAGAAAGATCAGAAAACCGACCGGCTGGACCAGGATGAAAGGGTGGGCGGCCTGGGCGTCGACGATCTCCACCAGACTGAAAGAGCCGGCCATCATCACCACCGGCACCAGAGAAAGCCCCAGGGAGAGTTCATAGCTGATCATCTGGGC
>JBEPWQ010000203.1:0-6875 GCA_041642315.1 Desulfobacteraceae bacterium
TCGGGGGACGGGGAGGCGGCTTGGGTTGGCCGTCCGTCTTTTTCTCCTCGGGTTCTTGGGTTTCGGGCTCCTCCTTGAACAAGGGAACGAAGGGATCGACTCGCTCGTCCGGCGCATAGGCGACATACCCCTCCGCTGCTTCAACCCGGGCGATTTCGGAAATGGAGGCGACCAGATCATCGGTTTCAACTTCTTCGTCCGTAGGGTTCGTGAAGTCGGAAACGACCGCTACGGATCCATCCGATGGATTCGGAATCTCCTGCTGAGATATTTGGGAGGGCTGCGCAGCATTTTGGGCTGCATCACTCTTGGAAGCGCCCGATTCAACCGGCCGAGATGATTCCTGGTCCAGTGAAGAAATTACAGCCGTGTTGAGAGCGATTCGACCTCCGCCTTCTCGGTCAGTATCGGCGGAATCCGATGCACTTCCCTGGAGAAAATCAGGAGGGAGAGCAGCGATTTTTTCCCGAATGACTTTGGCTTTCGGCGGAGGCGCAGGTGGTTCATCGCATCCACTCCACAGGGGTAAAGCAAAACTGACGACGAGGAAAAAGCTTATTCTTTTAATAATGGTAGACATAGCGTTTTTCTATTTAGCAGTTGGCTGTTGAGGAGCAGACTCCAAAAACTTATAGGTCACCGCGGTGCAGGAGATGTTCAGCTGATTTTTATCTTCTCCCGCCTTTTTTCTGCCCCCTTTCTTGGCATCCGCCATTCGAACATCTTTGATATTCACGATTCGATCCAGATGAGAGACCCGCTGAAAAAACGATGCGGTATCGTGATATTCACCGATCACTTGAATCGAAACCGGAATTTCCGCATAAAAATCCATTGTCTTTTCCCGTTCCGGTCGAAAGAGAATAAACTCCAGCCCCGAATCCTGGCCCGCGTGGGAAATGCTGGTCAGCAATGCGGGTATTTCTTCGCTTTCGGGTAAAGCCTGTTTGGCGACCGCGAATTTCGCCTCCACTTCTTTCATTTCGGCTTTATATTTGCCCAACTGACTGGCCCGTCGCTTTGCAGATTCAAGTTCCGCAGTTAATTTTTCATATTCTTGTGTAAGTCGGGTGATGGTCTTGTGTTTCGGCATATATGAAAAATAAACGACCGGGCCTACAATCAATGCGATCGCTCCTAAGCAGATCAGAACCCGGTGAAGTGTTGTCAGTTTAGAAATTTTATCGAAAAGGGGATCGAGAGAATTGAGTGAGAAAGCTGAATTTTTCATATTTTCTCTTTTTCTTCAGAATCGATGTTGTCCAAAGGTCCATTCGTACAGGCGACGACAAATTTCTTGAGATGAATATTGTCTTTGCCGTTGCCCTGTTTCAAAAGCTCTTGCTGGAGGTTGATCAACCGTACGCTGGTAAAGAGGGGATCTTCTTCGAGACGGGTCATAAAATCGGCCACGGTTTTATTGTCAAGGGCGATCCCTTGAATTTGCATATCGACCTTCGGCCTTTTGAATTCTTCCGTGGTTTCCGGCTTCTGCTTGCCTTTTTTCGTCTTTTTAGGCGGTGGTTTCATCTCTTTTTCGATCGCTTCGAGGCCGGTCAACCACATCTTTTTTTCGACAACGACCTCGGTCATTCCCTCCAGAATACGAAACGATCGACCGCGGTTCAGATCGAGCTGCTCAATGATTTGAATTTTTCTTTTCAACACGGCCAGCTTATTCTTGAGTTCCTCAACCTCTTTGGCGATCTTGTTGTAACGAACAACTTCTTTCTGTGTAAATTCGATCCGACTGTTCAAGGCATCTATCTTGTTGTTCAATCGATTGTTGTACCAGAACAGGCTGAACGCAATGAAAACGATCAACAGCAGAAAAATAGTGACCTGTTGCCGAACGTTCTCTTTTTTCCGGGCGGTCCGATAGGGGAGTAAGTTAATCCGTATCATTTATCATTCATTCTCCGAATGGCGAGCCCCATGCAAATAGCGGCCTGGGGCGCAATCTGCTCTAAATAGTTGGTGTCGAAGCCGCTGTCCACGGAAATGGATTCGAAGGGGTTGATAATTTCCACTTCAGAGGAAGTTTCCACGGCCAACATCTCTCGCAATTTTCTGATTCTGGCACCGCCGCCACTCAGAAGGATTCGGCGGATCTGGTCGCCCGGGTAGGTGGAATAAAAAAAATCGAGCGCCCGTCGTATCTCAGCGCACCAATCCGTCGCCATCGTCGACACGGCCTCGAGTACTTCCTTTGAGGCAAGGTTGTCGGCATCTTCGGTGCTGTACAAGTGCTCCGCCTCTTCAATCGAACACCCGGTCATCGAGACGATTTTCAAGTTGATCTGCTGACATCCCAAGGAGACATCCCGCATGAAGACCGAATGATTGCCCTTTAAAATATTCAGGGTCGTCTTGTTTGCGCCGATATCGATCAGCGCAACATTTTCCCCTTCCGGTTGATAATTGATTTCATAGATATTCTGAAGAGCGAACGCATCTACGTCGATCAGGCAGGGATTCAGTCCGGCCAACTGGACAAGATTGACATAATCATTCACCATGTCTTTTTTGGCCGCAACCAGAAGTACATTCATTTGATTGGGGTTGGTCTCGTTTTCTCCCAGAATCTGAAAATCGATTCGGACATCATTGATATCAAAAGGGATATACTGCTCTGCTTCGAAATGGATGGTTTCCTGAAGCTGGTCCTCCTTCATGATGGGAACACTGATGTTTTTCACGATTGTGGAATACCCGCCCACGGATATGGCGACATTGGTTTCTTTGACTTTATGGATTTTAAACAACTGCCGGATGGAATCGGCCACCGCCTCGGGGTTTCGAATATTCCCCTCTTCAATCAATCCCGGTGTTATTTCGAGCATGCCAAACTTGCTCAGATTCCATCCTTTTTTTTTGTCTTCCACTTCGGCGAGTTTCAGGGTTCGTGAACCGATATCCAACCCCACAAGAAAGGTTTTTTTTCCGAATATCATAGGTGAACTCTTACATTGGTTTTGGGATAAAAAAAAAGATTTCGGTTTTCTTTACATTGAACGTTCATTCGCGATTGAATTCCTTTGTATATGAAATCCCAATTAAAGTTCTGTGATGAATTTGCCTTGTGGAGGAATCACATTTCGGCCGACAGATCACAGGGAAAAGTATGAATAATTATTGAAAAGACAGCCGATTTGCCGTATTGTTGCCGTAGGCAACATGGATTGTCTTGCATCAAATACGGGCACGTATTACGAGAAGTTATATCCGATATTCCGCAATATATCCCTTGGACTGTTATGCATACCAAGCGATCACTGCAACGGCGCAAAATGGGAAAACAATCGATCGCTTTTGGGGTGGCGGTGAGGCCTCTTGACGGAATTAATAAATTCGATCTGTCCAAACAATTCAATGGGTATGCATACGTATTCCTTAGGTAGGATTTTCCTTCTTTCTCTCTTCTGATAATGGATATGATTTAATTTCCTACCCAATACAGGAACTTATAAAAAGAATTCTTTAGAAAAATGGCAAATCCCCATTCGGAAGAGAAGGCGAAGCCGTTCAGACTGGTTAAATATTTCACGTTTACCAGTCTCGCTACCATATTTGCAGGCACCATGATTTTATGTTTTTTGAATATTCATTGGGCCAGAACCCTGCAGTTCAGGCAGAGCGAAGATTACGCCCATCTGCTGATCGAGAATTTGAACCATCAGATTTATACCCAATTCCAGGTTCCCGTTTATTATCTTTTCGGGAAAATCCAGCTTCGGGACAAAAGACAGTTTGAACTCATGGACCGGATCGTTCGAAACACCCTTCACAGTTTCAAAGTTGAAATGGTGAATTTATATGATGTCAAAAACAACGTCATCTCCTACAGTTTCGACCCCGAACTGGTCGGCAGAAAAGATTTGGGAGGCCAGGAATACCTGAGCGCCGTCGCCGGAAAGTCCACTTCCAAGTTGATCCAGAAAGGCGATTTCTGGGAAGTCTGGCTCGGCTTCCCGGAAGAGATAAAGGTGTACACCTTTGCCCCCCTGCGAGAGGCAAAGCCATTGACCCCGATCTCAGGGAAAGTGCTGGGCGTCGTGGAAATTGTTCAGGATATGTCCGAGGATTATCAAACCATTTTTAATTTTCAGATCCGGATTGTGATTACCTGCGCCATTGTAATGACTTTGCTCTTGCTGATTCTGATTTTCGTGGTGAGGCAAGGGGAGAAGATCATTCAAAAACGGACTTTGGAGAGAATTCGGCTGAAAGAGCAATTGAGCCGCGCAGAACGCCTTTCGGCGTTAGGAGAAATGGTGGCCGGAATTTCCCATGAAATACGGAATCCTCTGGGAATTATTAGAAGTTCGGCCGAGTTGTTGAAAAAGAAGATGGTGAAAACGGATCCTTCCAATTCGATTCCGGATATCATTGTGGAAGAGGCCGGTCGCCTCAACAACATCATTACCGATTTTTTGGATTATGCCCGTCCCAAAACACCTCACATGGCTCCCTGCCATATCGATGAAGTGCTTGAGAAAAACCTTGCATTCCTAGAACCTCAAATGGCTGCACAGGGATACCAGGTCAAAAAACACTACAACGGCAATATCCCTCCGGTGATGGCCGATTCGGACATGATGTACCAGGTGTTTTTAAATATTCTGATCAATGCGATCCAGGCAATGCCGGGCGGGGGAGAAATTCAGGTCGGCATCGAATCTGCGGAGGACCAGGTCCTTGTTTCTTTCAAGGACAAGGGCGAGGGAATTCCGGAAGACAAGCTTCAGAAAATCTGGGATCCCTTTTTCACCACAAAAGAAACCGGCACCGGGCTGGGTTTGGGTATCGTCAAAAACATCGTGGAAGCCCATAACGGAACCATATTCATCGAAAACAGACCCATCTACGGCGCCCAAGTCACCATCAGCCTTCCGGCAAACACGGAGTAATTCATGGATACGATTTTGATTGTGGATGATGAAAAAAATTACACCCTCGTTTTGAGCGCTGTTTTGGAAGAAGAAGGATATGAAACACTGACTGCAAACAGCGCCTCGGAAGCCCTCGATATTTTATCCGATGCCGAAGTGGATCTGGTATTGACGGACATGAAAATGCCGGAGACGGACGGCATTTCACTTCTTGAAAGTGTCAAAGAGAAAGACTCGGAATTGCCGGTCATCATGATGACCGCATACGGCACCGTGGAAAAAGCGGTGGAGGCCATGCAGAAAGGCGCCCATACTTATATTCTCAAGCCCTTCGACAATGAGAGCCTGGTCGTGTACGTGAGAAAAGCCTTGGAAATGTACCGCATGGTCAAAGAAAACCGGCATCTGCGGAATTCAATGAAATCCCGCTACCAATTCGACAATATCATCGGCAAAAGCAAAGCCATGCAGGACGTATTTGAAACCATCCGGAAAATCGCCCCGGCCACCGCCACCGTGTTGATCGAAGGAGAGAATGGAACCGGTAAGGAACTGGTGGCCAAATCGATTCATTTCAACAGCCCCCGGCGCAATGAACCCTTCATCGCGGTCAATTGTTCGGCTTTATCCGAAAACCTTCTGGAAAGCGAGCTGTTCGGCCATGAAAAAGGGGCGTTTACCGGAGCGGCGACCATGAAGAAGGGCCGATTTGAACTGGCGGATCGGGGAACTCTGTTCCTGGATGAAATCGGAGAACTGTCGCCAAACATCCAGGTCAAACTCCTTCGCGTCTTGCAGGAAAAGGTGTTCGAACGGGTGGGCGGCACCCGCCCGATTACGGTGGATATTCGAGTCATCACCGCCACGAACAAGAACCTGAAAGAGGAAGTTCAAGCGGGGCGCTTCAGAGAAGATCTCTTTTATCGCCTGAACGTCCTTCACATCGTCATGCCCCCTTTGCGGAACCGGGTGGAGGACATACGCCTTCTGGTGCAGCATTTTATCGACAAATATCGAAGTGAGCGAAAAGCGGATATCCCCCCGATCAAAGACATAGACCAGGAAGTGGAGCGGCTGTTTTTTGAATACAGCTGGCCGGGCAATGTCCGTGAGCTGGAAAACGTCATTGAGCGCGCGGTCATCCTCTGTCCGGGTGAAATCATTCGCGTATCGGATCTTCCCAAGAATTTCAAAGCCAATGCGTACAGCACGCTTCATCTTGACGGCATACCGGTCAATGCGAATTTATCGGACACGTTAACGGAAATTGAGAAGTCGATGATCACCCGGGCCCTGAAAATGACGGATAACGTTCAAGCCCATGCCGCCAAAATGCTGGGCATCGGAAAAAGCGGGCTCAATCAGAAGATCAAAAAATACAATCTGGAGGTGGGTTCAAAAAAATGAGCAGGGGTTCACCATCGGGAACCCCTGATATTGAAGGGCGAATCAGGTCGGACGGGTTGCGTCTTTTGATGTTTTCGCCACCCGTTCCTTCACCATTTCAATATAGGTGGCGTCCGGGTAATCGGAAATCAACGTCTCATATGCCTGAGCACTTTCTATCGACTTTCCCATAGCGGCATAAATCCGGCCCAGGTTGAAAAAAGCCTCGGGTTTCAGGAGGGTATCCGCCCCGGCGGTGATCATCTCGAGATATCGGACGGCCGAAGCCAGATCCCCCTTTTCCTCATACGAATAGGCAAGACTCGCGAGAATAAAATTTTTCAAGGACGGATAGCTGTCCACCTCCCGAAGCGCCGTTTCATAGAGAGCGATCGCTTTGGCATAATCCCCCGCCTCAAAGGCGATGTCTCCATAGGCGATGCGGGCCAGTTTTCCGCCGTCCTTATTCGAATAGGAATCCAGAATCGCTTGAAACTCTTCATTCACCGCTTGATACGCCTCTTCAGGCCCCTTTTCTTCCGACAGGGTATGGTATCTTTCCATTCCCCTATTCATCATGGCGAAGGCCCTGTTCTC
>JBEPWQ010000204.1:0-6874 GCA_041642315.1 Desulfobacteraceae bacterium
GGCCGCCGGATTGTGAATAGGATCGGCTGTTCCAGTGACTTCAAACCAATTGTATTTGTCACCATCATCTTCTTTTTGCCACATCAACCCGGTGACCTGGTCTGTCACCGTTCCATCGCCGTGGTCGGTGAACTTCATGGGATGGATGGTATAGCTTCCATCCTGCGCCATGGGGGTTTCCGGCGGCGGGCAGGATATGATGGCTCCGGCGTGATCATAGCAAGTGGTCTGCCCGGAGTCGGGCAGTCGCCCCTCTCCTTTACCGGGAAGCAAAACCAATCCAAACCAAACAAGTGCCATCGCGGTTCTTTTCATGAGACATCCTCCTTGATTTTTTGGAAAGGTTTTCAGCATCAGGCGGAGACCGACTTCCTTTTGAAGCTGTTCAAAAGGGAAAGGAAAAGGCGTTTATTCCCTTTGAAGTTGCCTATTCAAAGGGTTTTCCTTTTTTTTGAGATTCAGCAGCTCCCTCCACTTCAGAATGGTCTCCGGTGAGCCAGGCGGCAATGGATTTTCTTCGAGAAGCCCGGCAATCTCCTCCATTGGAATCACCTGGCCGCGTTTGACAAACGCCCCTCTGGCCAGTGCTATGGCCCGCACCTGACCGCCCACCTCAAAACCATGTTTGGTATACCAGTATTTGTCATCCCAGGTGAGTATGCGGGTTTTAATGGTGAATTTCTGGAGGGGGGCGATGGGGCGTATAAAGGAAATTTCAAATCCGTTGAGAAAGGGGAACCAGCGCCGCTTTATGACCGGCTGCAGAATCCCCATCTGCCCCAACAGATGAAAACGGCCCAGATCAGCGAATCCCATGTAACGGGAACTGGTCAAGTGCAGGTTGATATCACAATCAAACGGCAAAACCCGGAAGTGAAGCACGGACGCTACCGACCATTGCTTTTGAGGGCCGAACCAGGACCGGGCAAAAATCATGAGAAGTCTAATATAAAGAGTCATGCGTTTCTCGAGGTGCGGCGATTCCGATTTTTATTTTTTCGGCGTCACCGGCTGGTTTCACCGGTGAACCATCCGTTTCGGGTCGGCGGGTCGCAGTTCTGGTTGAAGCCGAAATTCGGAGAGAAGACGCGGGGTAGTGCGGGGCTCAGAATTCGAGCCATGAGCATACACGAATCGCGCGGAAGTCGATAAGCCCATTGTAAACCACGGCTATTTTTGAATTTTATTTTAAACCGGATAGAAAAAATGTCAACAAATAAAAAGGGGCTTTTTGCTCAAAATTATCCGCTTTTCAAAGGAGGACACTTGTAGTTATATGTATTCCGATTTGTTGAGAGATATTAAAAGGAAAGGGTCGATAGATGCTCTTTTTATTTAATCAAGGTTTTCTATTCTTTCTAAACAAAATTCCTCCACTCCCATATATTAACTTTACGCCAGAAGTTAACATCATGCGCATACCTGTTCTATAGGTGATTACAGAGGCTTGGGCCGTTTGATCCGACAAACGCGCTTTTTTAACGAAAAATTATCTTAACTTTATTGCTAAAATATGCAATTTAGTTAATATCATGATCACCGGCAAGGTGATCGCCTCTATGCCCCTCGCGGGGCCATTTATTCATGGAGACTTGTCTCATGGATCAGATCCCGATGTTGGGCAATTACCGGTCGGCCTGGCTTGTGGCTGAAAGCGCAAAAAAGGCCTACTACCATTTGTGGATCGAATGTTGCGGTGGAAAATACTTTGTGCGTAAGGAAAGCGGCGCCGGAAAAGTATGCCATGACCGTCGGAAATGGCCGATGGAATCGCCGGCGGCGGCCCTGGAGAAATTTGAAGCGATTATTCTGAAGAAGACGGATCCTGAGCGGAAATCTCCGCGAAAATACCGGTTGATTTACATGGAGCCCCATGAGCGAGACATCACCCAATCCCAATCACCCGAAAAAAGGGCAACGGATCACGGTCGATCCGATACGGAACCCGGAGGACATCCAGGCGATCAAAAAGCTGCTGGCAGGGGAGAGCCGCAACCTCCTGCTGTTCACGATGGGGGTCAACAACGGACTTCGCGTGGGCGATCTGCTCAAACTCAAAGTGAAGGACGTCCGGCACCTGAAGCCGGGGGAGTTTGTCACCGTCAGAGAAAACAAGACCGGAAAAGAAAACATCCTCATGGTCAACCGGTCGGTTCACCGGGCGCTTATCCAGTACCTTAAAGAGGCGGAGCCTGCGGACGAGGACTGGCTGTTTCCCAGCCGGAAGACTGGAAAGCCCCTCACTATTCAGGCGGTCAATGCTCTGGTCAAGAAATGGACCCAGACCATCAACCTCAAAGGCAACTACGGGGCGCACACCCTGCGAAAAACTTTCGGCTACATTCAGCGGACCCAGTGCGGGGTGGGGTTTGAGATTCTAGCCAAGCGGTTCAACCATTCCAATCCCGCGATCACGATGCGATATCTGGGGATCGAGGACCGGGAGGTGTCCGGGGTGCTGATGAATGAGATTTGAAATATAGGCTGCGGAACAAATTGCGCTCATATTTTAAATGGGGTATACAAATAACTTCCAAATTGGAACAGATATGACAGCCCAAATTTATTAAAATAATTCAAAGTTTTTCAGGAATCCATCTGAATGGAAAATCTGAATTCAGCCATAAGGCTTAATGAGAACAAAACAAAAGAGCAGCTGATTAAAGAACTGATCGACCTGCAGGTAAAACTGGCATCGGAACAGCAGCGGTGCCGGGAGCTGTCCAAAGAAAACACCCGACGCAAAGCCGGGGAATTGCAGGAAACTCAGGGGAAAGTCTCAAAAGCATTTCTCGCCAGTCCTTCATTCATGTTCATCAGCGAACTGGGTACCGGAATTTTTACTGAAGTCAATGATGCCTATTGCGCCCTGACCGGTTATATGCGTGAGGAGATGATCGGTCATTCATCTCTTGAACTGGGCATTATTTCCGATGAGTCCCGTACCGAGATCATCCGACGCCTTCAGGAAAACGGCCGGGTGCAGAATATGGAATCTGAGATTGTGTCGAAAACGGGTGAGATCAAAACCTGCCTTTTTTCCGCCGAGGCAATAAGGTATTCGGGCCGGGACTGTCTGATCTGCTCCGGGATTGATATTACCGAGCGCAAAAGAGCGGAAGATGCGCTGCGGATGAGCGAAGAGCGTTTCCGACTGGCCGCCAAAGCGGGGAAATTGGGCGCCTACTCCAGAAATCTGAAGACCGGAGAGAACTACTGGTCGCCGGAATTTCTGGCGATCTTTGGTATAGGCCCCGATGATCAGCTGCCTCTGGAAGACGGCATCCCCGCAGCCGTTCATCCCAAAGACCGGCCCACTGTTCTGAGGGAGGCTCGTGCCCGGTTCGATGGCGCCATCAATCCTGAATTCAGCTGCGAGCATCGGATCATTCTGCCGAATGGTAGAATTCGGTGGGTGATGGTCCGGGGAATCACCGCGTTCGACGATCAGGGGCACCCCTTTCTGACGCACGGATTTGTCATGGACATTACCGAGCGCAAAAAGCGGGAGGAAGAACATCGACGGACTGAAGAGCGTCTGCGCCTAGCCAAAGAAGCTGCAGATATTGGAATACACGACTATGACGTGGCTTCAGGCAAAATCTTTTGGGATGATCGGGTAAGAAAACTCTGGGGAGTCGGACCGCAAACCCCAATCACCTACGACGTGTTCTTATCGGGGCTGCATCCGGATGACCGTCAACTTGTCCAACAGAAAGTGGATCAGGCGCTGAACCCGGATGGAGATGGTGAGTTCTATGCAGAGTACCGTGTTAGAAGTTTGAGTGACGGCATTGAACGCTGGGTGGCGGCAACAGGCCATGTTTTTTTCGAATCGGAAAGATCGGTGCGGTTGATCGGCACCGTGCAGAATATCACCCAGCGCAAGCAGGCAGAGGCCGAACTGATCAAAAGCGAAGAGCGATTCCGATCGGTCATGGAGAATTTGTCCGAGGGGCTGATGCTCTTCGATGAACAGGGGATGATCTATCAAAATCCCGCGTCTCTGAGGATTCATGGCTTCAAGGGCCCGCAAGAGATGCGAATTGACCACAAAGATTTTCCCACCACATGGAAGGGTTGGGATGAGGCGGGACGGCCGCTTTCCTTCAAGGAATGGCCCCTGTTCCGGGTGCTCAGGCATGAGTCTTTTCAGAATCAGGTCCTACGAGCGGTCGAGACGAAGACCGGCAAGAACTTCTGGGCCAGCTACAACGGCTTTCCGATCCTTGGGGCGGATGGCAAGCTGACGCTCGGCTTTATCACCATCCGAGACATTACCGAAGCCAAACTTGCAGAGGAGGCTTTGAGAAAGAGTGAGAGAACACAGGCCGCAATTTTGGAGCAAATTCCTGATGGGATTGGTGTAATAACTCAAGACGGAAAGTTCATATTGAGCAATTCTGTTTTCCGTAACTACGTCACATCTATGATCCCGTCAATCGATCCGGAACAAAGGAAGAGATTTCAATCCCAAGATGCCGCTGGACGACCATTGCCTCCCGATCAGTGGCCCGGGGCACGTGCGCTGCGCGGCGAATCCGTAAATCCCGGCATCGAATTCCTGTACACTGATGACCACGGAAGCAAGGTTTGGATACTGGTATCGGCAGTGCCATTTCGTTCAGAAGGTGATGAAGAGAATATCCGCGCAATCGCAGTAATAAAGGATATCACCAAGCTTAAAAAAACCGAGCAGAGGCTGCGTGAATTAAATGAAACACTGGAGCAGCAGGTGGCCGAGCGCACGGCCGTGGCGGAAGCCCGGGCCGGTCAGCTTCAATCATTAGCGGTGGAGCTGATCGAGGCAGAGGAGCGGGAGCGCCGGCGGTTTTCAGAGCTTTTGCATGACGATCTTCAGCAGGATTTGGCTTCGATCCGATTCCAGTTACAGACGGCCCTCCGCAGCCTGTCCGGCCCCCCGCCCATACTGACGGGCCTGGAGAAACTACTGGAGACGACGATCGTCAAATCGCGTCGGCTTTCTCATGAGATGAGTCCGGCTGTGCTCGACCACTCCGGACTGGTGGAAGCCCTGGAATGGCTGGTTCGGAAAATGGACGAACAGTTCGGACTTCAGATTCGGCTGAAAGCGGATGCGACGAAGAACTTCGAAAACAAAACGATTAAAATGTTTCTGTTCCGAGCTGTTCAGGAGCTTTTGTTCAACGTCTTCAAGCATGCCGGCGCAAAAACCGTCCGGGTGGACCTTTTCGAAGCCGACGGCTGCATCGTTACCGCAGTAAGTGACCGAGGCAGAGGGTTTGATCCCGAAATTCTGCACGCCGCTTCGGCAAGAGCCGGTTTGGGTCTGATAAGTCTGAGGGAGCGTGCCGCTTATCTGGGGGGGAGTATGGAAATCGAAAGTGCTCCGGGCCAGGGCAGCCGGTTCACCCTGACGGTTCCCCTCACGCCGGCCAAAGGCGATGAGTCGCCCTGCGACGAACCGACGGCGGAGCCGGGTGTTTTCATGCCGGCGGATCATGCGGATTCCGAGATTCGGGAAAATATTCGGGTGCTGTTTGCCGACGACCACCTGGTGCTGCGCCAGGGGCTGATCAGTATGATCGAGGATCAGCCTTGTATTGAGGTGGTGGGCGAGGCTGCCGATGGCAGGGAAGCCCTCGATCTGGCCAGACAACATCGGCCGGATGTCATTGTCATGGATGTCAACATGCCGGAGATGGACGGGGTGGAAGCCACCCGGCGCATCAAAAATGAACTGCCGGATGTTCGGGTGATCGGGCTTTCGATGCACCAGGAGGGATCAATCGCTTCGATAATGCGCGAGGCGGGTGCGGAGGCCTTTTTGACTAAGACAGTCTCCTCCAGTGAGCTGCTGAAGGCGATCTACGGGACGGCGGATCATTCCGTATCAAAACCATAAAGGCACCATTTTTTCTCTTGCAGAAATACAAAAGGCCCCTGAAGGGAATGATTGGGGCCTTTCAAAATGAGATTCTCATAAAGTGCGGCGCCCAAACTCTGGCTCGCTAATTCTTTTTATGGAAAGCAGCGGGCTTTCTCTAATTTAGATCCGTTTCGATCAATACATCCTCTCTACGCTGAAAATACCGCATCTTGCCCATATACGGATTTATATCCTTGTGCATAGGATATATGCTATACTTGTCTTTTCCTGTATAATTGAAGTTTTATCCTATAAAGTGGGCGATATATATTGCTGATGAATACCCGAAGCAAAAAACATGCTCCCGAGGCGTTTTCCAAAGAAAAGAAAGCCGATCGCCGTATCGCCCAATTGGAGCAAACCCTGAAGGAAGCCCAGAAAGCGCTCCAGTCCACCAGCCAAAAATTGGAGAAGGCCAACCAAGCGCTTCGGGCCGGCAATGATAAACTAACACTGGCCCTGGAGGGCGGCCATATGGGCACCTGGGATTTTGACCCGGCCACCGGCCGGATCCAATGGGACCGACGCATGGCAAGACTCTATGGGTTGGGTGAGGATCAAGTGCCGCAGACCGTGGACGGGTTCTATGCGATTGTCCACCCGGAGGATCGACCCGCGGTTCGGCGCCGGGTGGAGCGCGCCTTGACCGAGACCGGCACGTACGAGGCCCAATTCCGTATTCATCACCCGGACGGCTGCCTGCGGTGGCTGGCCGCGCGCGGCCGGGTGTTCTATGACGATGCGGGCCGCCCGATCCGCATGCTGGGGGTCAACTACGATATCACGGACCGGCAGATAGCAGAAGAAAAACTGCAGCGGTTAAACGAAGCACTCGAGGAGAAGATCCGGCAGCGGACGGATGCGGTTCGCAGATCCCGTGAAGAGATCCGCCGGCTCTCCCATCTATCCTCCACGGCCGAAGAGCGGGAACGGCGGCGCATCGCAGAGGGGCTTCATGACGAT
>JBEPWQ010000205.1:0-6808 GCA_041642315.1 Desulfobacteraceae bacterium
TCGGGACTCGGTTGTCTTCAGGAAAAAAATAGATGAACCGTTCGTATTCACCGACCGCCTGAAGATATTTCCCCTGCTTGAAGAGCCGCTCCGCGAATTGGAACTGACGGTTTGCATCCACCACAAGCGGCTCCCCAAAGGCGTTCAGTGTACAGCCGAGTAGGGCAAATACCAGAAACAGCAGGCACCCTTCCCGGCGATATCTGATGAAATTTCTCGGCAGCTCCATTTTTCTGTGCATGATTACCACCAGAAGTCATTTTCGGCGACCGGATCATAGCAGTAGCTCCGGTCGTTCTTTTGAATACGGGGGGAGCGGTCGAGTTCGTCCCGTCCGCAGCGCATCAGCCGATCAGTGGTCATGATCCAGCCCAGAACGGGACCATGCTTTTTGAACGCCTCGCTGCTGTAAGTGGAGCAGGAGGGGTGCATGGGGCAGCGGTCTCCGTCGGCGGAAGAGATGTATTGTCGAAAAAAGGTCAGGGGCGAACTCAGGGCCGGGGACGGGGTCTCCGCGGTGGATGGTGCCGATAGCCCGTTTTCAGTCAATGGCGCGCAGCCGCAGAGCCCGAGAAGAGCCAGTACCAGCCCGAAGCCGGCAAGACGATCGATGCAGGCTTTCAAACCGGGGCGCCGATGACAAAGGGGAATAAATCGGTTCATGCGTATCATTGCTGGGTCACCCGGAGCACCTCTTCAATGGTGGTCATTCCGTCCAGAATTTTTTGAAGGCCTGCCTGCCGCAGGGTCACCATCCCCTTGGCTTCGTTTTTAATGACGTTGGAGTCGTAGGTTTTCAGTACCACGCTTTTGAGCCGGTCATCCAGTTCCATGATCTCCAGAATCGCCACCCGCCCGCGGTATCCGGTATGAAAACATTCGGGGCAGCCCCGGGCCCGGTAAACGGTATGATGTTTGAGCTGTTCATGGGTGATGCCGATGCCTTCCAGCATGATGTCGTCCGGTGTATAGGGCTCCTTGCAGCCGGTGCAGAGCACGCGAACCAGCCGCTGTGCCGCCACCGCAATCACCGAGGAGGAAATCAGAAAAGGCTCCACCCCGATGTCCACAAGGCGGGTAATGGCGCTGGCCGAATCATTGGTGTGAAGGGTGGAAAACACCAGATGGCCGGTCAGTGCAGACTGGACCGCGATTTCGGCGGTTTCCTTGTCTCGAATTTCCCCCACCAGAATCACGTCCGGGTCCTGGCGCACAATAGAGCGCAGCCCCCGGGCGAAGGTCAGGTCGATCTTCGGGTTGACCTGAATCTGGCTGATCCCCTTGAGCTGGTATTCCACCGGATCCTCGATGGTGATGATGTTGATGTCCGGCTGGTTGATATGGGATAAAATGGCATACAGGCTGGTGGTTTTTCCGCTTCCGGTGGGGCCGGTCATCAGGATAATGCCGTTGGGGGAGGTGATCAGTTTTTTGAGCCGGTTCAGGCGATCAGGAGCCAGCCCCAGCTCCGTCAATTCCAGCAGGGAACTCGATTTGTTGAGCAGCCGAAGCACCACCCGCTCACCGAAGGAGGTGGGGATGGTGGAGATACGCACATCGATGTCCTGATCCCCGATCTTGACTTGAAGTCGGCCGTCCTGGGGCAGCCGCTTTTCGGCGATGTTCATGTTGGACATGACCTTGATTCGGGAGATCAGGGCCGCCTGGATCGACTTGGGCGGGGTCAGGAGATCATACAGGATGCCGTCCACCCGGTACCGAACCTTGAACCGCTCTTGGTAAGGCTCGATGTGGATATCGCTGGCCCTCGCCTTGGCCGCCTGGGAGATGATATGGTTGACCAGCTTGATGATGGGCGCGTCGCTGGTATCATCCAGGAGGTCCGCCGTTCCCTCGATATCGGAGATGATCATGGAATCATTGTCTTCCATGTCCTGGACCAGCTGTTCGGCCGAATCCCGGTTCAGATCATAGGCGATGTTGATGGCCGACAGGATCGATTCCCGGGTGGCCAGGACCATTTCATAATCATCGGAGCCGATGATTCGAATCAGATCGTCCACCGGCTGAAAGCCGGCCGGATCATTGACCGCGATGATGTATTTTCGATGCCGCCGGTCTTCCGCCTCGACTTCGGCCGAGGGTTCGGTTTTCGGCGAGGCGTCCGCACCCGGTTTCTGTTTCAGGTCTTTTTTCTTTCGGCGGTCGCCGTTGGTGCCCACCTCGAGAGGAACCATGAAGTATTTTTTCAGGAACTGGATGGGCACATCCCGAATGATGTCGCTCTCGTTCTGGTTGAGGGGAAGCCGGTCCCATAAAGGAAGGCCGTACAGGCGGCTCAACGCCTCGAGCAGTTGATCCTCGGTGATGAATTTCTTTCTCACCAGGATGTCCCCGAGGCTTCCGCCTTTTTCCTTTTTAATCCGCCGGGCCTCCTGATAATTTTCCTCGGTGACCCCGGCCTGGGTTTTCAATATTTCCGAAAGGGGTTGCATAATCGTCCCTCTTGCTGATTCGATCGAAGCGCACAGGCATCCACCTTATTCGATGAAATCGGGAATGGTATAGGTGGAGTCGGATTGGTCGAAGTAGCGCTGGTAGAGTTTGATGCCTTCCTGCTCTTCGATCTTGTCGAGTTGCTCTTTTTTGGTTTCATACAGCTCGGTGGCCTCTTTCTGGCTTTTCAGCACATGAGGGGTCAGGAAGATATAGAGGTTCGTCTTTCGCCGGTCGCGTCCCATGGATTTAAAGGCCCACCCGAGCCCCGGTACATCCCCGAGGCAGGGGATTTTATTGGTCGAGTCATTAAACTGGTCTTCGATCAGCCCGCCGATCACGATGGTATTGCCGTCGTTGACGATGACCGTGGTGTTGACGGTCCGCTTCTGAGTGGTGGGCCTTTCGTCGATCTGCGTGCCGGCGACGATGCTGGATACTTCCTGCTCCAGAGTCAGCCGAATCAGCCGGTCTTTGCTGATCTGGGGGGTAACCTTCAGGGCGATGCCCACATCCCTGTACTCATAGGTGTTGTAAGTCTCGGAGGTGGCGGTGGTTCCGGTTTTGGTCTGATAGGGAATATTTCTGCCCACGGTAATGCTGGCTTCCTCATTGTCGGTGGTCAACAACTGAGGCGTGGAAAGAATGTGGGCAAACTGGTTTCTGCGAAACACCTGAATCACCGCGGAAAGGTTGGGAAATTTCACCCCGGCGATTTCAATAAATTCCCCGAAAACGCCGAGGGAAAAACCGGGCGGCAACAATACCGGTCCGCCCCCCGTAGCGGCACCCGCCACACCTGCGATACTGGAAAACCCGAGATCCCCGGGGCCGGACCAGCCGCCGCCCAGCCAGGCATCCTTGTCGCTGCCGTATTCGACCTTTCCGCCGCCGATCCATTCGGTGCCGAGACTGAATTGTTTTGTCACATCCACTTCCATGATCAGGGCTTCAATATAGACCATGGCCCGGGGAATGTCCAGCTGCTTGATAATGGATTCAACCACGGTGTATTCGTCTTTTTCCGCCATGATGATCAGGCTGTTGGTGGGTTTGTCGGCCGTGATCTTGACGTTTTCGGATACCACCGGGCTCTCCGCCTTCCCTTCGGCCGGTGTCGCCGTCTTTGCGGTCGCCAGGGACTGAAGGGTCTGGGCCAGTTCCTCGGCCGTGGCGTGTTCCAGATAATATACATGTATTTTTTCTTTTCCCGGCGGAAGTTCCTTGTCGAGTTGATGAATCAAGCGTTTGATGTTCATGGTATCGACCTCGCTGGCCAGCAGAACGATCGAGTTGGTTCGTTCGTCGGCCACGAACTTGACCGGTTCGGTGGCTGGTGCGGGCGCCCCTTTCTGGGCGGCTCTCCGGCTCTGGAAAATGGAACTCAGTACCCGGACCATTTTGGTGGCGTCTCCGTTGAGGAGCTGAATGACCGTAATTTCCTGCCCGATACCGACCACGTCGATGGTTTTCAGGATGTGGAGGAGGCGCTGAATGTTGGAATAGACGTCGGTGACGATCAGCATGTTGGTCGGCTCATAAGCCAGAATGACGCTGCTCTTGGAGATCAGGGGCGCGAACAGCCGTTTGATGTCGTTGGGCTCCGCATACCGAAGCGGGATGATCTGGGTCACCACCTTGTCGTCGGGGGAAACCGGCGCATGCTCCTGCCGAATCAGGGTTTCAATGCTTTTGGTCCGGGCGTCCGGGGCGGGAATGATTTTGGTCACCTCCCCCGATTCCACCGTGGTGAAACCATGCACCTCCAGAACCGATTCGAAGACCTGATAGGCTTCTTTGACCGAGATCTTCGAGGGGGAGATGATGGTGACCTTCCCTTTGACCCGCCGGTCGACGATGAAGTTGGTTTCGGTCAACTCGCTGATGAATTTGATAAAGACATTGATATCCACGTCGTTGAAGTCGATGGAAACGAACCGTTCGGCCCTGCCGTTGTCGTTCTGAGCCCCGGCTCTGGGAGCGGCCGTGAAAAAAATGAACCAGATCAAAAGGATGCAGCAAAAAAGCGTTCGAAGGAAACAATTGTGGTTTATTCGCATGATAATTAGGGTGTGCTCCTGTTCCGATTAGGGGTTCTTTCATGGTCAGCAGCGCGGTCGTGAAGCCGGATTATTCGATGGCATAGTCGATGTTGTGGAGTTGTCCTCTCCTGCGGATTTGCAGCTGCACATTGGGAGATGATTTGAGGTTGTTGTAAAATTTCAGGGCGTCATCCACCGATTCAATCTCCTGTCCGTCGACCCCCACGATGACGTCTCCGGTGCGCAGGCCCAGTTTGGTGAAGATCGAGTTCCGCTGAATTCGGGAGAGGGTCAGTCCGTCGGGTTTGCCGTCTTTGAAATGGGGGCGGATTCTGGCCTGCCTCATGAGAGAATTGACATTGTTGAGGGCATCCTCGACTTCGGCGCGTTCCAGGGCGATTCGCTGAGAGCCGGCGGGCCCCGATTCGGCGGCTCGGGCAAACGGCGCAGGAGCGCCTCCGGCGGTCGGCATGGTCCGGGACAGGCGGGTATCACCGGCGGGCGGCTTTTCCATGCTCAGGATCTCGTCTTTTCCGTTTACCGACAGGACGATTTTTTCTCTCAAAATCTGCTTGACCGTCGCCCCCTGAAGGGTATCGCCCTGCCGAAAGAGATTCTGCTGCCGCTTCTTTTCATCCTCGATGACCGCATAGGCCCGGTCCCTGTCGCCGGTGACGGTCCCCCAGAGTCTGAGTTTCAGCTCTGTCTGCTTCATATCTTCAATGGCCGGGGCCGGTTGGGGTTTGGACAGGGGTTTGACCGCATCTCCGGTTTTAAACAGGTTCCGCTTTTCAATGGTGGCATAGTCGGAAAGCGGCTTGGTGAGGGCCTCTTTTCGGGTGACGGACCGATGGACCGAGGCCTGGGCTGCATCCTCGATATCGAGACCGGCGGTCATGGTCTTGTACAAGGCGTCGACCCCCAGGTAAGCGGCCAGGGTGATAAATACAATATAGAAAAGAGTGATGAATGGTTTTAATGTTGGCATGGTTTCTTCCTACCGTAAAGCGAATTGCGGCTGTGCGAGGGTCCCGGTGATTCGAAAGGGAAAGGCGGTTTCCCCGCGGCTTTTTCTGAAGAGGAGGGATACCACACCCTCCCCCAGTTTTGCAATCAGAGAGGCATGGGGCTTCAGGGTGCCCGAAAGATCGAGCGTGCTGTTTTCCGGCGGATCGGTCAAGGTGACGGCCCCGGAGATATCGCCGCCGAGTTGGTTGCCCCTTGCAATGCATTCTTTCACCGCCAAGCGCCTCATGTCCTGAAGGTCCAGTTTGGCTTCGATGGTTGTAAAGGAGATCCGGGCAAGGTTAAACAGAGGCGTTTCGAAGTCGACGGTGCACCCGGAAAGGGTGAGGTCGGCTTCCGCCGTGCCGGAGGCCGGATTCCCGAAATACCGTATCTTCCCCGCCATGATTCCGGACACGGAATGGGGGGATAGATCCTGCAGCGGATCGATCTCCTCCAGATGAATTTCCGTCAGGTCCGCATCCACCCGAATTCGTTCGAGGCGTTCGCCTTCCGGATTGGTCTTGACCAGACTGCCCTCTCCCTGAACCGTTCCGGAATAGAGCCGGCCGGTGAAATGGAAGGTGGGTTCGGATCCCAGAAGGGACAACAGCCTGGGGGAGATCCGCATTTCATCAATGGACAGAAGCGGATTTTCTCCTTCCGACAGATCCGCCGATTCAAGCAGGAGTCCGGGCGGAAAAGCGGGGCGCACCCGATCGATGGCCAGCGCATATCCGGGGCCGGCGTTGCTGACTTGAAAGGCCAGATACTTCTTGATCTCTTCAGACGGAAACAGAAGATACAGAAAAACCGCCAGGGCGATCATCGTATAAAAAGTGTAAAATATCCCTTTTTTAGGCATACGCAACATATCAGGTCAATTCGGTGCCATCGGTTGAATTGTCAGGCTTTGATCATCGTTTCGGCCAAGCCTGAATGGTAGACAGGGTGGCCGAAATGGTGATCATGGCCAATTGTCGGAAAGGATCGCCGTTCTTTACGCCTCAAAAGTTTCCACCTGAAGCACCGCATCGATCAAGCCTTCCTTTCCGGTTTTCGCGATGGAAATTCGACGGATAAAAACCATGTATTTCGAGGTTTCCACCTTGTGCAGGTAAGGGGTCAACTGCTTCATATTGATGCCCTGAAGCTTCAATTCCACCAGCGAGACATTGAACGGGCTGTTTTTCGGCCGGGATTTGGACGGCTTCATATAGGCGATATTGTCTTTGACGTCGGCCTCTCCGGCGAGCTGGTCCAGAAAAGAGAAGAGGGTGAACCCTTCGGGCCGGTCGGCGAAA
>JBEPWQ010000206.1:0-6785 GCA_041642315.1 Desulfobacteraceae bacterium
TTGCCGCGGATTTTCAAACCGAACAAAAAGACGGGGAACGCCGGGTCCGGGCGGATATCTCCGGTGAATATCAGGGCCGGTCCCTGGATCTGTCGGTCGGCGGGGGTGCGGTATCGGATCTGCTCGACCCGGAAAAACCGGTTTCACTTTCGGCATCGGGCACCGTCAATGAACAGCCGGTTCAGTTTAATGCCGACCTGGTGCGGCGAGAAGGCGCCTGGAACCTGGAGAACATGGATGCCCGACTGGCCGACAGCGATATCAAAGGGAATATTCGGGTGGACACCGGCGGAGAACGGCCCGAAATCGTGGCCGACCTCACCTCGGAAACCCTCAATGTGGAGCGGCTGACCGCCTTTGCAAAAGCGGTGGCCGATGCGGGAACCCCTTCGGAAAAAGCCGCTCAAGAGGGCCGACCCGAAAGCGGAAAGGATGAAGAAACCGATTCCCCGAAAAATGCCGAACCGGTCGAGCTGAAGATGCTGACTCGGTTCGATGCGGACATCGGGATTCAAGCCGATCGGATCATCGTCCTGAATATTCCGCTGAAGGATGTTCGCCTGGATCTCGATCTTCAAGACGGCCGGCTTACGGTGTCGCCCGTGCAATTCGATCTGCACGGCGGCACACTCGCCGCCAAGGTCTCTCTGGATGCGGCCGATGATCCCTTGAGCGGCAACATGGATGCGACCTTTGAACAGCTCGATCTGGCGAAAATCCTGGACCCCTTCACCGATCTCGATTCGGATGAACTCGGTATCCTGAGCGGAAATATCGACATAACCCTCACCCAGGCCGATCCGACAGCCCTGGATCGGGATATCCTGTTTCCTTATCTGGGCATGCTGAAAATAGAGGAAAGCCGGTTCACCTATGTAAATCCATCCAAAGACACCGACTTGACTCTTACGGTTCCAACGCTCCCCGCTGCCGACCGGGAACTGCCCGCCCGCATCACCGGTGACGGCCGATACCGGGGTGAGCCGTTCGATCTGTCGTTTCGGGGTGATCCCCTGCTCGACCTGCGGGAGCCGGAAATCCCTTACTCCCTTGATTTGGAAGTCAAATCGACCCGAACCCGGGTTCGGGTCGATGGCCATGTCCGGCGGGTATTCGAGATGGACGGTGTTGATGTCAAACTGGCGATAAACGGGGAAAACCCGGCCCATCTCGATCCGTTCATCGGCCTGGACCTGCCCGATATGCCGCCCTATGATCTGCGGGGACGACTCACCCGGTCCGAAAACGTCTGGAAGTTTCAGGATTTCGAAGCCCGGGTCGGAAGCAGCGATTTGAGCGGCGCTCTTCGGGCCGTAACCTCGAAAAAACGGCCGCTCATGACCGCCGAGTTGACATCCCGGCACATCGATTTCGACGAACTGACCCGCCCGGGGGCGGAAACCGTTTCAGGACGAAAAGGAGACGGAACCCGCCGGGAAGATTCGAATGCCAGGCTGCCCGATAAGTCGTTCAATCCGGAACCGCTGACGGGGTTGGACGCAACGGTCGAATTCCGGGGGGAAGAAGTCAGGGTCGGCAACCTGCCGATGGGGGAGGTGGTCGTCGAATTCAATCTGAAAGCCGGCCGGGTGATTGTTGATCCCCTCGACTTTAATATCGGGGGCGGATCGGTGCATACATTTCTCGATTTTGATATCGGTCGGGACGCCGTGCAGGGTATGATCGAAAGCGAATTTCGAACGGTCGATCTGGAACGGGTATTCGGCCGTTTCGACATCGCGGAACAGAGCTTCGGAATCATCGGGGGGCGAGCCAAATACTGGGTGGAGGGAGATTCCGTCGCCCGACTCCTGGCATCGGCGGACGGCGGCAGCTATCTCCTGATGACCGGAGGCCGCCTCGGGAGACTCCTGGTCAATCTGGCCGGTCTGGATGCATGGGGGATATTGACCGACTTTTTCGGCGGCAAGGAAACGGTGGAAATCGAATGTGCCTACGCGGATCTTCATTCCGAAAGCGGTGTCATGATTCTGGAGACATTTCTGGTTGATACCGAAGACACCCTTTTTTTGGCTTCGGGAAGCATCGATTTCGAGCAGGAATCATTTGATCTGGTCATTCGCCCGCACCCGAAGGGGTTTTCCCTTTTCACCTTTCGTTCGCCCCTGAACCTGACCGGTTCATTCCAGGATCCGAAGGTGTTCCCGGATCGATCGACCCTCCTCACCCGAGGCGCCTTTTCCCTGGGGATGGGTCTGGTGTCGGGCCCGGCTGCATTGCTGCCGCTCATCGAAACGGGTGCCGGGGGCCGATCGGCCAAATGCCGGGGAATGATCGAAGCGCTCGAGTAGAGAAAACAACCGGATGAGGAGGATGAGGATGCGCAGCGCTACTATTCGAATCTGTCTGATAACGGCTCTCTTTCTAAGCGGGTGTGCGGGCTTTTTCTCCGATCCCGTAACGGACCAGGCCGAGTTGACGGTTCAGGCCAAGGCGGCCGTCATCCGCGCCATTCCCAGAGACGCCCCGGCCATCCATGTGGATGTAAAAAATGGTACCGTTCACTTAGGGGGGTTTGCGGAAACCGATGCCGTGAAAAGACAAGCGGAAAAAGCCGCCCGATCGGTGGAGGGGGTGGACCGGGTGATTAATGAGATTGAGGTGAAATGATTCCGCGCGGGAAGTGAACAAGCGGCACCAGATCCGCCGTTTTCGTTTTTGCAGCATTTTGCGATAATAGGGTTTTCTTGCCGTTCGAATAGATGTTTCTATACAATCTTTATTTCAGCCGATCTTTCTGTTATAGAGGGTGTTTTCCAAGACCCGGGTTCTGATCATCCAAAACATTTCTTGAAAATCGAGCTGTTCAGCAGCGGTTCATCCATCCTGAGGAATCATCCCATGTCATCGAAAAAGACGCGCTTGCCGGCCCTCTTCCTTCTGCTTCCATTTCTCTGGTGTTGCCTTGTTTCCGCGCCCCCCGCCCTCGGGCAGGAGACCGACCGCCCGGCCTCGTTGAACGGCATTTCCGGCGATGAGATTCAACGCCTGATTCAGGTTCTGGAAGATCCCGCCGCCCGCGAAAAACTGATTCAACAGCTCACCATTTTGTCCAAGGCCGAGGCGGAAACCGCACCCGAAGAAGAGGTGGATACGGCGGCTGCGCGGATGTTGCAGGGGATTTCCCAACGAATGGAATCGGTCACCGATGCCATGATGAAAGTGGCCGGTGCGGTCAACCGGTTCCCTCAGGGGCTGAAATGGGCCGATCGGCAGATCCGGCACCCTGAGAACCGGGCATTCTGGAGCGAGGTGTCGGTCAATATCGGAATCGTGGTGCTTCTGGGAATCGTGATCTTCCATTTTTCCCGGTTTCTCTTCAAGCGGCCCCGCAGGGCCTTGGTAGAGAACGGAGAATTTATACCGAGCTGGAACAAACTCTTGCGCCTTTTCGCCCGGCTCGTGCTCGACCTGGTGCCGATCGCCGTGTTCGCCCTTTCGGTCTATGTGATTCTGGGCTTTTTCCATCCCTTGCCAAAAACAAGGCTGGTGGTCCTGGCATGGGCCAATGCCTTTATTTTCAACCGGCTGGTGATTGCCGCGTCCCGGGCGGTCTTTTCTGCGAGGGCGCCGAAACTGCGCCTGCCGCGGTTTACCGATGAAACCGCCCATTACCTTGAAATCTGGACCAGGCGGTTTTCCGGGGTGATCATCTACGGGTATGCGGCCCTTCAGGCGGCGGTTCTGCTGGGAATGGACCAACAGTTGTATGACGGTATTCTCCGGTTGTTCGGGCTTCTGATCGCGCTTCTTCTGATCGTGTTCGTGCTGCAGAACCGGCAGCGGGTAGGGGATCATCTGCGAAGTATCGGACAGCACCGAACAGCCGAACACCCACCGGTTCTGCGCCGCACTCTGGAACAGGCGGCCCGCCTCTGGCATATTCTGGTGATTTTCTACATCCTTCTCTTTTACGGCGTCTGGGCCCTCAAGATGTCCGGCGGCGCCTGCTATCTGCTGAAGGGAACGATATTGTCCCTGCTGGCGGTGGTGATCGGAATCGCACTCCTGCGCTCTATTCATCCTTTTTTTCAAAAGCAGATTCAAATTTCCACGGATCTGAGGGAACGGTTTCCCCGGCTGGCACACCGGGTGAACCAGTACATGGAGATCATATACAAAGGAATCCGCATCCTCGTCATCGCACTGGTGATTCTGGCGGTTCTTCAGGCCTGGGGCGTGGATTCGTTCGGATGGCTGGCCGGCGACACCGGTCAGCTGTTGCTGGAAACGGTGTTGAGCGTCATCGGTGTTCTGGCGCTGGCGTTTATCGTCTGGGAGGTGGCCAACACCTTTATTGAACGATATCTCCAGGAGAAGATGGAGGACGGGGTCACACAGGTTTACAGCGCCAGAACACGGACCCTGATGTCGGTTATCCGCAAGGCCCTGCTGATTGCCCTGGTCGTGATCACCACGCTTACCGTGCTGTCCGAACTCGGGGTGGATATCGCGCCTCTGCTGGCCGGCGCCGGGGTTCTGGGCCTCGCCATCGGGTTCGGTGCTCAGAAACTGGTGCAGGACGTCATCACCGGGGTCTTCATCCTGCTGGAAGACCAGATCACCGAGGGGGATGTGGTCAGCGTCGGCGGCAAGGCCGGGCTGGTGGAGGCGGTGGATATTCGGACGCTCCGGCTTCGGGATCTCGCCGGCACTGTCCATACCCTGCCTTACAGCACCATTGATTCGGTCAGCAACCTGACCAAAGGCTTTTCTTTCTATGTCTTTGATGTGGGGGTGGCCTATCGGGAAGATGTCGACCAGGTCATGGCGGTGCTTCAGGAGATCGGTGCCGACCTGCAGAATGATCCCGAATACGGAAAGGTGATTCTGGAACCGCTGGAGGTACTGGGCGTCGACGCCTTCGCCGATAGCGCGGTGATCGTCAAGGCCCGAATTAAAACCGCACCCATTAAACAATGGTGGGTCGGCCGTGAATTCAATCGCCGCATGAAGAAGAGATTCGACGAACTCGATATCGAAATCCCCTTTCCCCATCAGACCCTCTATTTCGGCGTGGATAAAGAACGGAAAGCCCCGCCGGCACGGGTGCGTATTCTGACGAAAAACGGGGTCGAGTTTTCAGGCGAGAATATCTGAACCCGGATGCATCCGATTCTTCTGATGGACTGTGATGGTATCCTGCAAAAGGGGCCGGTAATTGCATCATCAGCGTCATCAGATACATCAGGCGAATCCGGGTTCAGACAAACAGGCTATTCGAAATCATCCGGCGATTTTTTCTTGCTCTGACTTCTCTCGGGTGTTTCTTTCAGAATCAATTCTCTCTGGCAGGCGTCGCACCGGCCGTCATCGGTTATGCACGGCCGTTTTTCCACTTCTCCGCCGCATATGCCGCATTTGCTCACTCCCCTCACCTCCTCTCTTTTCATGTATTACAGCCGGTCGGGAATGGTTCAGCAGAATATGCCTTCGCCTATCTCTCCGGAGAGCTTGGTTCTGGCCTCATCCTCGGAGCCGGCTTCCACTTCGAAGGCGCGCTTCATCTCGGGAAGCGGCCCCATGGCAAAGGCCGCTTTTTTGTCCCCATTAAAATGGCATCGATAGGTTTTCGCATTGGCTGTTTTGTAGCTGCCTAAATCGGTCATCTCATTCCTCCTTTATACAACTGAATATGCATGATCAGGATTTTCTTTCGCATGATACATCCCACAGGTAAGAGAGTGGGAAAATACCGAAATCCCTGTATTTTGCTCTCGACGGTTATCTAAATCGTCCACTTTTAGGAAATTATCCCTTCCTATAGTCTCTGAATCCGCCGGTTTTTTCAAGGGATACAAGCCGCGTAATTCGCGCAACGAATCCACCTTTTCTCTTTCATATTCAATAATCACCACAACAACTTTAAAAAACCGCAATACATACCGCCTGGTTTTAAAATACACCATTCCACTTATTCACTTTCTTCATCTCGTCTGAGAGAATTGGGCTCTTTTTCAAACAGCTCAGTCAAAGGAGGTTATGCCTGTATGAATGAAACCAAGAAAGATGCATACCAGCAAAAAATGGAAGCTCAATTGAAAGAATGGGATGCACTGATTGATCAGCTTCGTGCCCGGGCAGAACAGGCTAATGCCGAAGCCAAAATCGAATATATGAACCGAGTGGAGGAATTACAGGGAAAGCGGAATACGCTTCAGGAAAAACTCGATAAAATGAAAAATTCGAGCGGGGATGCCTGGAAGGATCTGAAGGCGGGAGTGGAAAATGCCTTTTCAGATCTGAAAATCTCGGTTGAAAGCGCTATCGACCGATTCAAATAGTGCGGATCACTTATGATATCGAAACCGGGGACAGCGGCATGAATCAGAGGAAAGATCGGGAAGACCGGCGCCGAGGCACGGTGGAGGCGATTCGGGGCAGCGTCATCGACGCCCGTTTTCCCGGCGGCATGCCTGCCATCAACAATATTCTTAAAACCGGCGAGAATCAGGAAATGAGGATCGAAGTCATCACCCACCTCGATTCTCAGACCGTGCGGGGCATCGGGCTCACCTCCACCGGCGGGTTGGCGCACGGCTCCCCCATCATCGACACCGGTTATCCGCTTCGGGTGCCGGTCGGCAAAGAACTCCTCGGCCGGGTATTCAATGTGTTCGGAAACACCATCGATCGGGGGGAGCCGCTTACCGAGATGGAGGAGCGCTCCATTCATCAGCCGCCGGCCGATCTGGACCGTCAATCGATCTCTTCGGAGGTGTTTGAAACCGGTATCAAGGTCATCGACGTCCTGTCTCCCCTGG
>JBEPWQ010000207.1:0-6776 GCA_041642315.1 Desulfobacteraceae bacterium
GGTCGATCTCCTCCAGAGGGGCCTTTACCGCCGTCATGGTGCCCGGAAGCGCCGATCCGGCTTCGGCCATGAGCCGCCCCCGAAGAAAGGCGAGATCGAAAAAAGTGTCATTATCGATCCATCCGGCCGCCCAGAGGGCGCAAAGTTCTCCGAAGCTGTGGCCGCAGACCGCATCCGGTTGAATACCGAACCGGTTCAGGATCCTGGTCATGAACATATTGACCACACCGATGGCCGGTTGGGCCGCATCGGTGCTTCGCAGCCGGTTCTCCTGTTCGGTTTTTTCTTCTGAAATACGGATGGGTCGCGGATAGATCAGATCGCTCAGACGCCGGGTCTTGTCTTTTCCGTCGGCTCGTTCCAGCACATGCACGGCTTCGGGAAAGCGGCAGGCCAGATCCAGCCCCATATCCACATATTGGCTTCCCTGGCCGGGAAAAACAAAGGCCAGCCGCCCTGTCTGGACCGGCCCGGCGTAGAAGATATTCTTGAGGATGCGGGTCTCCTCTTTGATATTGTTCTTGACCGCGTCCAGGGCATTGGAGAGAAGGTCGGTGAAGTCGTCGAACCGGTCCAGGGTTTTTTCCAGGACCATGAGAAGCCGGTGCGGAGCACCCGAAGAAAATTCCTTTCGGGTTTCGGCGGCTTTGAAGGAGAGATCCTCATCGATAATTCCCGCCTCAACCTCCTGCTTCAGTTTTTCAAGCCGGGCCGCCACCTCCTGCCGGGTATCTCCGGACAGGGCCAGAATCTCTACCGCGCCGTCCCAGGAGACCGCCTCTTTTTCCGGTTGGTATTCCTCCAGCACCATATGGAAGTTGCTTCCCCCGAATCCGAAAGAACTCACCCCGGAGCGTCGGGGGTGATCCCCGGTGGTGATCCAGGGCCGGGTGCGGGTGCTCAAATAAAAGGGGCTCTCCTCGATATTGAGCTTGGGATCGGGGGTTTCGATCTTTAAGGTCGGCGGTAGAATTTTGTGGTGAAGGGACAGCACCGCCTTGATCAGACCGGCGGCTCCGGCGGCGGCTTTGGTGTGGCCGATCATCGATTTCACCGATCCCACGGCGCACCAGTTTTTAGGGCGGCCGTTCTCCGACTCATTTCCTCCTCCTTCAAATACCCCTCGAAGGGCGGTGAACTCCACCATGTCGCCGACCCGGGTGCCGGTGCCGTGGGCTTCGATCAGATCCACTGTTTTCGGGTCCACGCCGGCGGTTTCATAAGCCTTTTGCAGCGCCTTCATCTGCCCCTCGGCCCTGGGAGCGTAAATGCTGTTGGAACGGCCGTCGCTGGAGGAGCCCAGCCCTCTGATCACCGCGTAGATCCGGTCCCCGTCTTTTTCCGCGTCTTCGAGCCGCTTGAAAACCAGGAGTCCCACCCCTTCCCCCAGCAGGGAACCGTCGGCCTGTGCTGAAAAGGGCCGGACATCCCCGGTGGGCGACAGAATAGGGGTTTTGGAAAAACACATGTGCATAAAAATATCGTTGAGGGTGTCCACCCCGCCGGTCACCGCCATATCGGACCGGCCCGCCTGAAGCTCCATCAAAGCCAGGTGCATGGCGCTCATGGAACTGGCGCAGGCCGCATCTACGGCGCAATTGGTACCCCCGAGATTGAGCCGGTTGGAGATCCGGCCGGCCACCACATTCCCCAGAAGGCCGGGGAAGGAGCTTTCCTGCCATGGCACATAGGCGTCTGAAATCCGCTGAATCACCTCTTCGGTTTTGTCGGAGGAAACACCCGCATCCTCCAGAGCCCGCCGCCAGTGGGGATGACCCAGCCGGGCTCCCAGCGGAATCACCAGCTCCTGGGTGCCGGTCACCCCCAGAATGACGCTGGTCCGGTCCCTGTTGAAATCCCGGCCGTCGCCGTATCCGGCATCCTCCAGAGCGGCTTTGGCCGCCAACAGACCCAGCAGCTGGGAGGTATCGGTCGCCTCCAGCGAACTCGGCGGGATGCCGAACTCCGAAGGGTCAAAGGCCACCGCAGAAAGGTATCCGCCCCGGGTGCAATATACGCTGTCGGGCAGTTTGGGATCGGGATCGAAATAATCGGCCGCCGACCAGTGGGTCTCCGGCACCTCGGTGATGGCATCCTGACCGTGAGAGATCAGCCGCCAGTAGTCCTTCAGGCCCGAGGCCTTGGGAAACAGACAGCCGATGCCGATGATCGCGACAGGCACATTGCCTTCTTCGGAATGGTAGTGGTGTTCCAATGGTATTCCCTTGTTATCCGGTGTGTGCTTCAAGTGCGGTGTTGATGTCAGACAGCTCCATGGGGCTGAAACGGACCGCTTCATGGTCCAGGACCACCCCCTGATATCGAATCCAGTTGGCCCGGGTAACCAGGGCCGCGCCGTAGAGCAGATTCATGGCCACGGTGACGGTTCGCCGGTTTTCGGGTTTTTCCAGAAAACTGCCGCGGACCCATTCGTTGAAGGCGCCCAGGGAGGGCCCGCACCAGATCTGGTAGTCGATTTTTCGGGTGGGATCACCGATCGTGGCCCATCGGGAGGATTGCCCCAGATAAGATCGAAACACCAGCGCCATTTTGTGCTTGGCGTCCCGTTCAGCCCGCTCGATCTGTTTCGGGTCCCGCCTCATAAAAAAAGACCGGGTCCGGTTCCAGGCCTCTTGAAAGCCGCACCGAAAGATATCCCGCTCCAGCATTTCCCGCTGTTTTTCGGGAATGTCTTCATATCGGTCATGACCGGTATAAAGCTCATACAGTTTGGCGGCCCGAAGGGCGAACATGGTTCCCCGCTTCAGGACCTGGACCTTGACCCCCATTTCAAACATATCCGCGGCCGGAGCCATGGTGATATCCGCCTGACCCGCCTCGGAAAGCATGACACAGACCTCCTGTGAGGTGCCGGCCTCCACGCAGGCCTGATTGACCGACCCGGTCAGCACATAGGCCGCCCCCATGGCAAACGCCGCGGCTGCGGATTCCGGTGTGGAGATCCCGCCCCCCAAACCGATGCAGATGGGATTTTGGTATCCATACTGAGCCATGGCCCGGTCCCGGCCCGCGATCATGGTGGGCAGGAGGGCGATGGCGGGCCGGTTGTCGGTGTGGCCGCCGGAATCGGCTTCGGCGGTCAGATCCTCCGCCATCGGGATTGATTCGGCCAGCTCGGCCTCCCGAGCGGTGATTCGACCCGCATTCACCAATTTTTCAAGCAACTTTTGGGGAGGCGGGGCGAAAAACTTCTCGGCCACCTCGATACGGGAGACTTTGGCGATCACCTTGTTGGGGCAGATGATGTTTCCGCGGCCATCCCGGTAAATCCCTTTGACCCGATATTCGACCAGAGGAAGGGTAAGCCCCAGGTAAGCCGAGGCGCTTACCAGCCGGACCCCTTTTCTCAGGTAAAGCTCGACCACCCCGGCCTCATGCTCCGGATCGCCGGGGCTGTGGATCAGATTCGACCCGAACGGAAGGCCCTCCAGTCTTTGCTGAAGCTGGTCCACGGCGGTCTCGATCTCTTCCAGAGACAGCCCCGCGGCCCCGAAAAAACCGATCATACCGGCCCGGCCCGCCGCCTCGACCATCTTCACCGAGGTGATGCCGTTGGCCATCGCCCCGGCCACATAGGCATACCGGAGATTGTACCGTTTTCGAAAGGTCGGGTCCCCCAGGTTCCCGGGGTGAAGCGGAGGAACATAGGCGCAGACCGGGTAAAGATGGGCGCCGCCGGAAGGCGCTTCCCCGAGAACCACCCGGCCGCCCCTGCCCAGCGCCAGGCCGCCGTTTTTTCGGCGGATCAGAATCACCGGCCGGTTTACATCCCGGATGGCCCGCCGAACGGCCGTAGCTCCCGTTTCAGGCGCTGTTTCGCCCGGCTCCCACCATCCGGCGGCTCTCGTGTTTTCAGCTGAATCAGACACTCAATCTCTATTCCGAAAAGAAGGGGTTCGAGGTGACGGCATCGGCACGGGGCGAAAATTCACTGAGATAACAACCTCATAACCAATACGGATTATTTTTCTCTAAAATTTGGTAGTTTAAATAAATCAGTTCGAAGTGTCAAGCCGGATCAGCCATGGCCTGCATTGAAAAAGAAAAAAAATAGGCTATAATCACCGTTATTCAGGTTTGGCCCGAAACGAGGTTCATGGCGTGTGGTTGCGTATTGACTAATCGACCGATTTGGAGGATATGAATCCCATTCTACTTTTAAGCAAGGAGAACCCGATGGATCTGCAACAATATTGCCCGGAAAAGGTCGTCAGCGCCGAAACCGCCATCTCCAAAATCAAACGGGGCAGCCGGGTCTTTGTCGGCACCGGATGCGGAGAACCCCAGCACCTGATCAAAAACATGGTTCAAGACCTGAACATGCAGGATATCATGATTTATCAGATGCTCTCCTCCACCTTTTCGCAGTTCATCGAGGAGGACTCTTTTTTGAAACGGTTTTCCCTCAAGCTTTTTTTCATCAGCCGTGCCCTGCGAAAAGCCGCCTCCGAAGGCAAGCTCGATTACCTGCCCACCTATCTCTCTCAGATTCCGACCCTCTTCTACAGCAAGCGCATCGGCCTCGATGCGGCCCTGGTTCAGGTGAGCCCGCCGGACAAATTCGGATATTGCAGCCTCGGGGTGTCGGTGGATATCACCCGCTCGGGCATGGAGTCGGCCAAAATCGTCATCGCCCAGGTCAACCCCCGCATGCCCAAGACCTGGGGAGACAGCTTCGTCCACGTGGATGAAATCGATTACCTGGTCCCCCATGAGGAACCCATTGTGGAATCCCTGTCAACCCGGAAGCAAAATGAAATTACCCGGCGAATCGGCCATTTCGTGTCGGAAGTGGTGGACGACGAGGCCACCCTCCAGATCGGCTTCGGCCATCTGCCCAATGAAATTCTTCCGTACCTGGATAAAAAAAAGGACCTGGGCATCCATACCCAGGTCATCACCGACGGGCTCCTTCCGCTGCTCAAAAAAAAGGTGATCACCAACAAGAAAAAGACCCTCATCCCCGGTCGGGTGGTGGCCTCTCTGGTGATGGGCTCCCGGGAACTGTATGATTTCGTGGACAACAACCCCATGTTCTATTTTCGATCTTCCGATTATGTCAACGACCCTACGGTCATTGCCCGGAACGACAACCTGATCTCCATCAGTTCGGCCCTGGAGGTGGATCTGACCGGTCAGGTCTGCTCGGATTCCATCGGCAACAAGTTCTACAGCGGCATCGGTGATCAGGTCGACTTTCTTCGGGGGAGCGCCATGTCCAAAGGCGGCTTTTCAGTCATCGCCCTGCCCTCCACCGCCCAGAACGGCCGGGTGTCCCGCATCGTCCCCAGTCTCAGCGAAGGGGCCGGGGTGGCCACCACCCGGGCCGACGTGGATATTGTGATCACCGAATACGGAATCGCGGAGCTTCAGGGCAAGTCCATTTACCAGCGGGTCATGGAACTGGTCCAGATCGCCCATCCCAAGTTTCGGGAAGAACTGGTGGAGGAAGCCAAAAAACGCCGCTTCATATTCGCCGACCAGCTGCCGCCCTCCACGGAAGATCTCATATTCCTGGAGGGGTACAAAACCACCCGGGGGCTCAAGAACGGCAAAACGGTGCTGTTTCGTCCCCTATTTCCTTCGGATGAATTTGCCTACCGCAATTTTTTCTATTCTCTTCAGGAAAAGACCATTTATTATCGATTTTTTTATAAAATGAGAATATTTTCCCACGAAGTGCTTCAGAAACAATACGCCAGCGTCGACTATAAGCGCAATATGTCGATCGTCGGGCTGGTCCATCGCAAGCGCCACAAAGAGCTGATCGCCATCGGCTCCTATGCCGAAGCCGAAGCCGAAAGAGCGGAGGTCGCATTCGTGGTGAGGGAGGATTACCAGGGTATGGGCATCGCCTCCTACCTTCTGGAGCAGCTCGAGGTCATCGCCCGGGACAACGACTACACAGGGTTCATCGCCACCACCCTTCGGGAAAATTCCGCCATGCTCCATGTCTTTAAAAAGAGATACCCCAATTCCAAGGTGGTTTCCAGCAGCAGCGATATCGTCATCTACATGGATTTCGCCGACAAAGACAAGCCACAGACCCCGGCCCGGGAGCCGGAGGTGTAATTCCCGGACCATGGAGATCGGATCTTCGGAGTGGATGGCCCTCATCCGGAATGGCGCGGAAAAGATCGGGGTTCACCTCAACAGCCGCCAGACCGAACTATTCGCCGGCCACGGGCGGGCCCTTCTGGACTGGAACCGCCGGGTCAATCTCACTCGAATCACCGATCCGAAAGCGGTGGCGATTCGCCATTTCATCGATTCCCTGGCCCCCTCCGATTGGATACCCTCAGATGTCAGCATCCTTGACATCGGCTCCGGCGGCGGATTTCCGGGGATTCCGCTGAAGGTGGCCTGCCCGACCCTTTCGGTCACCCTGATCGACGGGGTGAGAAAAAAGGTCAATTTCCTTAAAACCGCCATTCGGACTCTGAAACTGGAGGGGATTGGGGCCCACCATTTTCGCGCCGAGGAGATGATAATGGCAGACGCTTCCCATGCCCACGCCTATGAGGTGATCGTCTGCCGCGCCCTTACCGCACTGGATCGGTTTGTGGATCTGGCCCTGCCGCTTCTTTCAGGGGGCGGAACTATGATCGCGATGAAGGGAAATATATCTTGCAAAGAACGGGAGGATCTGGCCCGATACCTGAAAAGCATCGGGCCTTTTTTCCGGTGGGAAGAAAAAACCTACACGCTCCCGCTTGAGGGTTCCCGGCGAACCCTGGTCAGGATTGTGCATCAGC
>JBEPWQ010000208.1:0-6739 GCA_041642315.1 Desulfobacteraceae bacterium
AGCCTGAATGGTAGAAAGGCCACCCCGGGGGATTCTCCCGGTCCGGGAAGCTGTTTGAGCGAAAGTGAGTTCTTGCCGGGCCGGGAGAATTCCCCGGGGTGGCCGAAATGGTGATCATGGCCCGCTTTTGTATGCGGCCCTTCGGGAATTCCTCCTTCGCCTGCGGCGAAAAGGGTTCCGGAAAACGAATCCGATACCGGGCCGATCGCATGGTTGACCAAGGAGGCGTGACATCAGAAACAACGACCTATTTCAGGAAATCCCCGGCGGCCGGTATGATGCCGCATCCCTGGAGGTGCTCCGGGGGCTGGACCCGGTCAAGCGGCGGCCGGGAATGTATACCGACACCACCCGGCCCAATCACCTGGCCCAGGAGGTCATCGACAACGCCGTGGACGAGGCCATCGCCGGATTCGCCAAGCGGATCGGGGTGATCTACCACGAGGACGGCTCACTGGAGGTGAGCGACGACGGGCGGGGCATGCCCACCGACCTGCATCCGGAAGAAAAGATGACCGGGGTCGAAGTCATTATGACCAAACTCCATGCCGGAGCCAAGTTCAGCAACAAGAACTACAAGTTCTCCGGAGGGCTTCATGGGGTGGGGGTGTCGGTGGTCAATGCCCTGTCCAGGCGGGTGGAGGTGGAAATCCGGCGCGACGGGAAAAAATACGCCATCGCCTTTGAATACGGCCTCAAGGTGTCGGACCTCGAGGAGATCGGCACCGTAGGGCAGCGCAACACCGGGTCCACCATTCGGTTCTGGCCGGATGAAAAATATTTTGAAACCCCGCAGATGTCGGTCCGGCGGCTGAAACACGCCCTGCGGGCCAAGGCGGTGCTCTGCCCGGGGCTCACCGTCGTTTTCACCCACCAAGCCGCCGGTGAGACCGAGACCTGGTTTTTCGAGGAGGGGTTGAAGGATTACCTGCTCGAAAACCTGTCGGAATACGAGCGTATCCCCGAATCCCCCTTTACCGGGAAAAATGAAGGAAAAGATGAATCGGTGGAGTGGGCGGTGGTCTGGCTGCCGGAAGCGGGCCAGGTCACCGCGGAAAGCTATGTCAACCTGATCCCGACCCTTCAGGGCGGCACCCATGTCAACGGCTTTCGGAGCGGTCTGCTGGCCGCGGTGCGCGAATTCTGCGAATTCCGGAACCTCCTGCCCCGGTCCATCAAACTGGCCCCCGAAGACCTGTGGAACCGGTGCTGCTATGTCCTCTCGGTCAAGATCAGCGACCCCCAGTTTTCCGGCCAGACCAAAGAACGGCTCTCCTCCCGGCAGTGTGCATCCTTTGTCTCCGGGGTGGTGCGGGACGCCTTCGCCCTGTGGCTGAACCGGAACACCGAGGCCGGGGAAAAACTGGCGGAACTGGCCATCGACAGCGCCCGAAAGCGGCTGAAGGCCGCCAAAACGGTGGTGCGGCGAAAGGCGGGGTCCGGTCCGACCCTGCCGGGAAAGCTGGCCGACTGCCTCTCCCAGGACCCGGCGGAAACCGAACTCTTTCTGGTGGAGGGCGATTCCGCCGGCGGGTCTGCCAAGCAGGCCCGGGACAAGCAGACCCAGGCGGTGCTGCCGCTGCGGGGCAAGATCCTGAACACCTGGGAGGTGGATACGGCGGAGATCCTCAAATCCAAAGAGATTCACGACATCGCCGTGGCCGTGGGGGTGGACCCCGGGGCCGACGATCTCTCCGGAATCCGGTATCACAAGATCATCACCCTGGCCGATGCCGATTCCGACGGTCTGCACATCGCCAGTCTTCTGTGCGCCCTGTTCCTGAAACATTTCAAGCCGCTGGTGGCCGCCGGCCGAATCTTCGTGGCCATGCCGCCGCTGTACCGCATCGACCAGGGAAAACAGGTCTACTACGCCCTGGAGGAGCACGAGAAAGACGCCATCCTGAAACGGCTCAATCCCAAAAAAGGTAGGCCCAATGTGCAGCGGTTCAAAGGGCTGGGGGAGATGAACCCGGCCCAGCTGCGGGAGACCACCATGCTGCCCGATTCCCGCCGCCTGGTTCAGCTGACCCTGGAGGAAGAGGCGCATATCGTCGAAACCATGGACATGCTCCTGGCCAAGAAGCGATCCAAAGACCGAAAGGATTGGCTTGAATCCGAAGGGGACCTGGCGGAGCCCGAAATCCTGTAATATACTCACAAACGGAGCACCGATTCATGTCGACTCAAGACCCCGTCGCCTACGAAGGCATTGAACAGCTTTCACTGGGAAAATTTGTCAAGCCCTCTTATCTCAACTATGCCATGTATGTCATCATGGACCGGGCCCTGCCGTTTCTCGGCGACGGGTTCAAGCCGGTCCAGCGGCGGATCATCTACGCCATGAGTGAGCTGGGATTGCGCAGCACCGCCAAACCCAAGAAATCGGCCCGCACCGTGGGCGATGTCCTGGGCAAGTACCACCCCCACGGCGACAGCGCCTGCTACGAAGCCATGGTCCTGATGGCCCAGCCCTTTTCCTACCGGTATCCCCTGATCGACGGGCAGGGCAACTGGGGCTCCATCGCCTCGCCCAAAGAGTTCGCCGCCATGCGGTATACCGAGGCCAAACTCTCGGCCTATGCCGATGTGTTTCTCTCGGAACTGCCCATGGGCACGGTCAACTGGGTGGACAATTTCGACGGCACCATGGAGGAGCCCCAGACCATGCCGGCCCGGCTGCCCAATGTGCTCCTCAACGGCACCACCGGCATCGCCGTGGGCATGGCCACCGATATTCCGCCCCACAACCTGAAGGAGATCGTCTCGGCCTGCATTCATCTCATCGACCATCCCGAAGCCGGCCTGAAAGAGATCTGTGAGATCGTTCGGGGACCCGATTTTCCCACCGGCGCCGAACTGATCACCCCCCGGGAGGAGATTCTCAAGATCTATGAAACCGGCCAGGGGATGGTGCGGCTGCGGGCGATCTGTGAAATCGACAACGGCGACATCATCATCACCGCACTGCCCTATCAGGTATCGGCGGAACGGGTGATCGAACAGATCGCAGCCCAGATGGCGGCCAAGAAGCTGCCCATGGTCTCGGATATCCGGGATCTCTCGGACCAGGAGGAGCCGACCCGGATCATGATTACGCCCCGATCCGGCCGGGTGGACCGGGAGGCCCTGATCAGTCACCTGCTGGCCACCACCGACATGGAAAAGGGTCACAAGGTCAATATGACCATGATCGGGCTCAACCGGAAACCCCAGAGCCTGGGGCTGATGGCCATTCTGACGCAGTGGCTGAGTTTTCGGCAGCAGACCGTGACCCGGCGGCTGGAGTTCCGGCTCTCCAAAATAAACGACCGGCTCCACATTCTGGACGGTCTGCTGATCGCCTACCTCAATCTGGATGAGGTGATTCGGATCATTCGGGAGAGCGACGAACCCAAACCGGCCCTGATGGATGCCTTTGGTTTGAGCGATGTGCAGGCCGAGGCCATTCTTCAGATTCGGCTGCGGCAGCTGGCCCGGCTGGAAGAGATCAAAATCAAGAAGGAGAAAGCCGATCTGGAAAAGGAAAAGGAGGAGATCGAAAAAATACTGGCCTCTCCTCAGCGGATGCGAACGCTCATCAAGAAAGAACTCCGGGCCGACGCGGCCAAGTACGGCGACGAACGGCGCACCCGCATCGTTCAGCGGGAAGAGGCCCAGGCCATCAAAGAGGTGGAACTGGCCCCGGCGGAGCCGGTGACCGTGGTCCTGTCCGCCGGCGGATGGGTGCGGGCCGCCAAAGGCCACGCCGTGGACCCGGCCGGACTCAGCTACAAGGCCGGCGATTCATTTCTGGATGCGGCCCCGGGCAAAACCAACCAGCCCGCCGTCTTTCTTGACACCACCGGCCGGTCCTACTCCCTGCCGGCCCACAGCCTGCCCTCGGCCCGGGGCCAGGGAGAACCGCTGACCGGTCGACTGGCACCGCCGGACAAGGCCCGGTTCTATTCGGTCCTCATGGGCGCGCCGGATCAACAGCTGATCCTGGCCAGCGACGCCGGATACGGTTTCATCACCGAGATCGAGAACCTGGTCTCCAAAAACAGCAAGGGCAAGGTGATGCTGACCCTGCCCAAGGGGTCCGAACCCCTGCCGCCGCTGTATCTGACCGATCCAAGTACGGAGCAGCTCGCCGTCATCACCACCGAGGGCCGCCTGCTGGTGATTCAGGTCGCCGACCTGCCGGCGCTTCCCAAGGGCAAGGGCAACAAGATCATTCAGATTCCGCCCAAACGGGTGGGGAAGCGGGAGGAATATGTGCGCCTGATGGCGGTCATCCCCGAAAACGCCACCATCCGGATTCACGCCGGCCGGCAGGCGGTGCGGTTTTCGCCGAGTATTATCGAGGAGTTCGCGGGGAACCGGGGGCTGCGGGGGAAACTGCTGCCGCGGGGGTATCGGAAGGCGGATTGGGTTGAGGTTGTGCGGGAGGAAAAAGAGGTCGAATCGGGCGAATAAATAGAGCGTATCTACCAAAACCGGTTGTCTGTTAGAAAGTCGCTCAGGTAAAGCCGAAAAGCGGGTGTCATGTTCGATTTGAACCCTTGGTGGATGAATTATAGGATAGCCATGGCGGCCTAAATCCATTGAGAATATCAACGTATTGTGGTATAGTGCTCTCGAAAAATTTTCAGGAGATTATCCCATGTCTACACTCAGTGAAAAAATAATGCAACAAGCCTTGTCCCTGCCCGTCGATCTCAGACTCCGGCTGGTCGATGTTCTTCTCAATAGCCTGAACGCGCCAAGTCGACCGGAAATGGATGATCTTTGGGCGCAGGAAGCAGAGCGCCGAATCGACCAGGTCGATCGGGGGGAAATAGAAACGTTGCCCGGGGAGGCCGTATTTGAGCGCATCCGCAAGAGACTGCGGGAATGACGTACAGATTTCATCCCCATGCCGAAAGCGAACTAATGGGCCTCAGCCGGCTTTCCCAGGCATCCTGGACAAGTGAAAATCGAAGCAGCATCCATGATGCACTCACTCAACACGCCGCTGCTCGGCATCCGAAATCTCCGCACCGCCTTGTCCCGGACTCACGGCGCCGCCCGGCTGTGGACAGGGGGGAAGCCCTGCCCCTCTTGGCCGTACCGGACGAAGGTCCTGCTTTTCGGCTTCTATTTCCGAATCATGTGCTCGGGTTAAGCAAATACATCATTGGTATTGCCGAATTCTATCGATTTTCAAATGCCAATACGGGTCGGCGGTCAAGCGGTCGAACGGGGTCGGCGGTTCGGCTCTCCAACGGCTGCATTGGGCCTGGGGCACCGATGTGATCCAACGGAATCAAGGAAGTATTTTGCAGCCAAACTGCAGGAAATGTGCGTCAAAGGACAGCCCTGCATCCATCGATAAGTTTTTCATCAACACATATGAGGTGCAATCGGTAAAACTCCATTGCTTGTCTTTGAAAAGCCGATAAATTTCCCATGCCTTTGCAAAAACATCTGCATTGATTCGTAATAGCCGAATATCCCTGTCCGTCAATAGCTTAACGCCGGCCTCAACAGATAGTGCTTTATTTCTTCTTACCAACAAAACCGTCAGGAATTCGTCGAAAATATAATCCGTAATTACATACAGGTGCTCATTTCCATTTCGGATGAATTCCCTCGCCTTGAGATGATTTTCATCCCCCTTGTTGTAAAAGGCCACGAGAAAGGAAGTATCGATAAAAATTTTCTTCACTCTTTATCACCGTCGATCATACGATCTAACATGCCGGCGTCGGTATGACCGATATCAACGGGTTCGGATGAAAAAAAGCTTGATTCTGAAGAGGCTTTCTCTTGGGTGGCCGATTTGGACAAAGCTCTTTCATATTCTTCTTTTGTTTCGATCAGAATATCGATATCCTCCAATTTCGGTTTCTCGGATGATGCGACCGGAATGGAAGAAAGAGATTCCGTATTAAAACCTTCTTTGTCCTGAGTAGCATAAGAATCAGAAAAAACTATGAGAACAGGGGTTCCACTTTTCATTGGGAGGGGCTGTACAATGCGGATTTCACCATCTTGATATATTCCTTCAATTGATTTTATCATGGCTTCATCTCCATTGGCTAACGTGATTTTTCCTTTTCAGGTTTCCATTAGGCGTTAACTCGTCATTTTTTTATAAACGCAAAATTCGAATTTCCGAATTGGTTCGGCCTTAAAGGTGATATTTTATCCTAAGATATAATGATGATCAGTATATTGTGATTTAAAACAGGAAACAACCCTGAGCTTTTAGTTTTAGAGCGTTGCCTCTATAAACTGCCTAAAAGAATGCAATATGGCCCTTCCGCAAATATGGACGAGCTGGATGATATCTTTCTGTAATTTTTTGACTTTGTAGTGGATCCATGATAACGGCATGAGTAGGCTGATGAACCCTTCCCGGAAAGTGGTTTCTCTCAGCGAAAAATCTTTCCTTCGCGCCATTCACCGGAAAGACCGGAATTCGGTTGTCACCCAAAACCCTATAAACATGAGAAAGAAGGGAGATTATGCGATGAAACGATGTATGGTTTTTTTGCTGGTCATGGCCCTGGTTCCCTGTGCGTATGCCACGGATGCGGCGGTTATGGAAAAGGCGAAGGCCGAGGGCGAGGCGGCCTTTTACGCCAATATCACGGCCATCGAGCCGATCATGGAGGCTTTTGAAACGGATACCGGCATCAACGGCGAGTATACCCGCATCTCCACATCCAAGTACCTGGCCACGGTGTTGACCGAGCATCAGGCCGGCAAGCTT
>JBEPWQ010000209.1:0-6726 GCA_041642315.1 Desulfobacteraceae bacterium
CGTACATCGGGATTTCGATAGGCGAGTATCAGCGGAATAATGGCGCAGCCGGTTCCCAGATCCAGAACGCTTCCGGCCCGGCAGCCCGCCGCATAATCGGCCAGAAGAACCGAGTCGACTGAAAACCGGTAACCCCGGCGGTGCTGCCGAACCTGAATGCGCCCTTCAAAAAAGGTATCCGCGGTGAATTCGGCGGCTCCATCATCACCACCCTCCGGCCTTTTCCCTTCCGTGGGCTCGAACCCTTTCCCGGACGCTCCCATACGATCACAGGGGACCGATCTTGAACTTGATATCCGCCACCAGATTCTTGCCCAGGGCGGCATTGACCTTGCGGAGGATGTCCTGCTTCAGAAACTGAAGCTGATGGGTCCAGGGGGAGCTGGAGACATGCACGATCAGAAGCTTCCCTTTAAATGCGGCCGGGCGGGTGTTTTCGGCCACCGCCTCTCCGACCGCCTCCTCCCAGAGGTGCCAGATTCGGATCAATTCCCCGTCGGCCTGAGGACGGCATTCCCGAAGGGCCGTCTGCAGAATCTCACCGATGTGAACAAATCCGTCTCTTTTCCCGCCTTTTTCCGCCATAATCGAGGCTATAGCCGGGACGGCTTCCCGGTGTCAAGAAAAACCGCCGGCAAATCAACCGGTTTGAATTTTCCTTGACTTAGGAGTCGGCGTCCCTTAGATTGTTCGGTAGCATTATCACGATAAACCTTACATATTATAATAGGATAACGACATGAGTTGGGATTGGGAAAAACTGAAACAACAACAAAAGCGGGGGGACATTCCCCCGAATATGGATGAGTTTATCAAGAAGATAAACAATTTCAAACTGCCGGGGGGTCCCCTGCTGATCGTTCTGCTGCTGCTGATTCTTCTGGCATCGACCATGTTTTACACGGTGAAACCCAGCGAAGTCGGTGTGGTTCAGCGGTTCGGCCGGTATGTGCGAACCACTCAGCCCGGGCTCCACTTCAAACTGCCGGTCGGCATAGAATCGATTCGGAAGGTCAATGTCCGAAAGGTCAATACCGAAGAATTCAGCGCCTTCAATACCGGGGGCCAGTCCCGGTTCGGCGGCGCCAGCAGCACGGCGACCCTGATGCTGACCGGGGATCTGAATGTGGCCCTGGTGCCCTGGATCGTTCAGTACCGAATCAAAGATCCGTATAACTATCTTTTCAAGGTCAGAAATCCGCAACAGCTGCTTCGGGATATGTCCGAGGCATCCATGCGCCTGGTGATCGGCGACCGCAGCATCGACGAGGTCATCAGCAAACGCGACGAGATCTCGGTGGAATCGGCCCAGCTTCTGCAAAAAGAGCTGGACGGGGCCGAAAGCGGCATCAACATTCTCACCATCGAAATGAAAAAGACCGATGTTCCCGAACCGGTGCAGCCTTCCCTGAATGAGGTCAACCAGGCCACCCAGGAAAAAGAGCAGATGATCTATCAGGCCCGGGAAGACTACAACAAGGCGGTCCCCGCGGCCCGAGGCGAGGCGGAACGAACCATCCGAGCCGCCGAAGGATACGCCCTCGATCGGGTCAACCGGGCCAAAGGGGATGCCGCACGATTTGAAGACATGTACCGCGAGTACGCCAAGGCTGAGGATGTCACCAAGCGGCGCCTCTACCTCGAGACCTTCCGGGATCTTCTGCCCAAGTTGGAAGACAAGTACATCGTGGATTCGGAGCAGAAAAACCTGTTGCCTCTGCTCAACCTCGGAAATCAAAGCAAGAGTGGTGTAACCCAATGAAACCAAAGTTCATCTTTATCTCGATCATCGTGGTGATCGGCCTTTTCGTGCTATACCAGTCGGCATACATCGTCGACGAAACCGAACAGGTCGTCGTGACCCAGTTCGGCCGAATCATCGGCGAGCCGAAGACAAGCCCCGGCCTCAAATTCAAGGTCCCCTTTATTCAACAGGCGATATTCTTCCCCAAAAACCTGCTGCAATGGGACGGCGACCCCGGCCAGATCCCCACAAAAGAAAAGACCTATATCTGGGTGGATGCCTTCGCCCGGTGGAAGATCGTCGATCCGGTCAGCTTTCTCCAGACCGTCACCGATCTCTTCAATGCCACCGGAAGACTCAACGACATCATCGATCCGGCGGTACGAAACTTCATCACCTCCCACGACCTGATCGAAACGATTCGAAAGAGCAACCGGAAACTGGACCTGCTCGAAATACAGCAGGTCAGTCTGGAGGAAATTCGAAAAGACGAGGGGCTCGACACCGATTATACCATCAATGTCGGGCGGGAAAAAATCACCCAGGGCATTCTGAAACAGGCCCAGCCCAAGGTCGACAAGTTCGGCATCGAACTGGTGGACGTGAAAATCAAGCGGGTCAATTACGTGGATACGGTTCGGGATTCGGTATATAAAAGGATGATCGCGGAGCGGAAGCAGATCGCCGAAAAGTTCCGGTCCGAAGGAAGGGGGGAGGCCCAGAAGATACGGGGGCAAAAAGAGCGGGATCTCAAGGAGATCGAATCGGAGGCGTATAATACCGCCCAGCAGATCAAGGGAAAGGCCGATGCGGAATCGACCGCGATTTACGCCCAGGCCTACACGCTGGATCCGGAATTCTATTCGTTTCAGAAAACCCTCGAGATTTACGGCGCCGCGCTCGAAGAAAACAGCTCACTCGTCCTTTCAACCGATTCGGAGCTGATGAAATACTTTAAGGGGTACTCGGGCGAGACCCCGTAAGGCAAAAACAAAAAAAACAGAAAAAGCATCGCCGCAGACTTCAGGGGTGCTTTTTCTGTTTTCCAAAAACTATCATGAGCTACCGTTTCCTTCGCTGATGACGGGTTCGAGCCAAAAGCTTTCGGTGCTTGTGCTTTCTCATCTTTTTTCTCCTTTTCTTGACCACACTGCCCATGATTTTCACCTCCCATTCTTTAGAAGATTTCATTTTGCTTTTTATAACCTAAACATCGAATGGTATCATCGAGTATCCGTTTTGTCCACCCTTTTACAAAAGAACTTTCGTCTTTCCTTTTAGACCGTGGCAAAGAGAAAATCACCCAGATCCGCCTTCGCTTCTCCTTCCGAATCCGATCCGAAGCGCTTTACCCGTGAGCAGGTTCAGGTGATCAACGAAGCGGTATCCATGGCCGAAGAGCTGGTCGGCAATTTTTACAAACTCTCCTCCGTGCAGTGGCGACGCCTGCGCTACGATATCAAAACACGGGCGGAGCTGGCCGAGGATGAAGTCGTGGCCGGCCCCTTTGCTCAGGTCATCCGATACGAAGCCAAACTCCAGGAGGTCTCCCTGGGATCCTCCACGTACGACTACTATAAAATATGCCTTCAGGATCAGGCCATCCTTTCGGTTACCGCGCAGCACCCGGACATCGATCTGTATTCCCTGATTCTTTACATCATCACCCATGAACTCATCCATATCATTCGGTTCTGCCGGTTTCTGCAGCGCTTCGACGCATCCACCGAAGAAAAACATGAAGAAGAAAAGCGGGTCCATGAACGGACCCATGAAATTCTCGGTTCGCTGACCACTCCCGGACTTCCGACGGTGCTTCATTTTTTTCGCCAGTGGTGCCGGGGATGTGAACCGGTGGATGCCCTTCGATAAGCAATCCGAGCCCTTTTCATTTTTTCCAAAAAAAATTCAACTCCCGATTCTTGACAATCCGAAAAGCCGCTCTATATTTGTTCCAAAATTGGATTCGCACAGAAATTCTTTTTGTAAGCAGCTTAAATAATTAAACAAATTTTCTTATAAAAAGATCCGCTTTACAACCCATGATGTATGCTTATTGTTTGCGTGAAAAAGAACGGGTTCTGCAGCTAAGATATTTAACCTATTCATAATTTTTTCACCCCTTATACCTAATAACCTTTAATAAAGTAAGGAGAGATGTAAAGATGAAACTGAGACCACTTCAGGATCGAATTCTGGTACAGCGTGTGGAAGAGGAGACCAAGACCAAGGGCGGCATCATCATCCCGGATACGGCCAAGGAGAAACCGGCCGAGGGCAAGGTCGTGGCGGTAGGCAGCGGAAAGACCGGCGAAGACGGGAACAAAATCCCTCTGGAGATCAAAGAGGGCGACCGGGTGTTGTTCGGCAAATACTCCGGCACCGAAGTCAAGGTCGAGGGCGAAGAATACCTGATCATGCGTGAAGACGACGTTCTGGGTATCATCGAAGGATAAGCATTTCAACGAGTTGTATATAAACAATATTATTTCGACAGATTAACGGAGGTAGATTAAGATGGCCAAACAGATTAAATATGACATGAGAGCCCGTGAAGCGATGCTCAAAGGGGTGAGAACACTTGCGGATGCGGTGGTGGTGACCCTCGGGCCCAAGGGAAGAAATGTCGTTCTCGATAAGTCCTGGGGATCCCCCACCGTCACCAAGGACGGCGTGACCGTTGCCAAAGAGATCGAACTGGAAGACAAGTTCGAAAACATGGGCGCCCAGATGGTCAAGGAAGTCGCCAGCAAGACCAGTGACATGGCCGGCGACGGCACCACCACGGCCACCGTGCTTGCACGCTCCATCTATGAGGAAGGCCAGAAACTGGTCGCGGCCGGCAACAACCCCATGTCCATCAAACGCGGCATCGACAAGGCGGTCGAGATCGCGGTGAAAGAGCTCCACAACATGAGCAAACCCACCAAAGATCAGCGTGAAATCGCCCAGGTGGGGACCATTTCCGCGAACAACGATGAAACCATCGGCAACATCATCGCCGAAGCCATGAACAAGGTCGGCAAAGAAGGCGTCATCACGGTCGAGGAGGCCAAGAGCATGGAGACCACTTTGGACGTGGTCGAGGGCATGCAGTTCGACCGCGGCTATCTTTCCCCCTATTTCGTGACCGATTCCGAAAAGATGGTCGTCTCCCTGGAAGATCCCTATATCCTGATCAATGAAAAGAAGATCAGCAGCATGAAGGATCTTCTCCCGATTCTGGAGCAGGTGGCCAAAATGGGCAAGCCCTTTGTCATCATCTCCGAAGACGTGGAAGGCGAAGCTTTGGCCACCCTGGTGGTCAACAAACTGCGCGGTACGCTTCAGGTAGCCGCGGTCAAGGCCCCGGGCTTCGGCGACCGACGAAAGGCCATGCTGGAAGACATCGCCGTTCTCACCGGCGGCCAGGTCGTTTCCGAGGATGTGGGCGTGAAGCTGGAAAACATCGCCCTGACCGATCTCGGACAGGCCAAACGGATCACCATCGACAAAGACAACACCACCATCGTGGACGGCGCCGGTTCCCGGTCCGCTCTCGAAGGCCGGGTGAAGCAGATCCGGGCCCAGATCGATGAAACCACCTCCGACTACGACCGGGAAAAACTGCAGGAGCGGCTGGCCAAACTGATCGGCGGTGTGGCGGTCATCAATGTCGGCGCGGCCACCGAGACCGAAATGAAAGAAAAGAAAGCCCGCGTCGAAGACGCCCTGAACGCAACCCGCGCAGCGGTCGAAGAAGGCATCGTTCCCGGCGGCGGCGTGGCCCTGGTCCGATGCCTGAGCGCCCTGACCGGCGCCCAGGTCTCGGGTGAAGAACAGCTGGGTGTCAAGGTGGTCATGCGGGCCATTGAGGAACCCCTTCGCCAGATCGCCAACAACGCCGGCATGGAAGGCTCCGTGGTGATCGAAAAGGTCAAGGGCAGCGAAGGCGCCCACGGCTACAATGCCGCCACCAACGTCTATGAAGACCTGATCGAGGCCGGCGTCATCGACCCGACCAAGGTTACCCGTCTTGCGCTTCAGAATGCGGCCTCAGTCGCATCCCTGATGCTGACCACCGAGGCCATGATCGCCGACAAGCCCGAAGAGAAGGGTGAAGGCGGCGGCGGCATGCCTCCGGGAGGCGGCATGGGCGGCATGGGAGGAATGGGCGGCATGGGCGGCATGATGTAAGCCCTTTCTGATCCAGGCTTCCGTTCCATATAAGCCGTTTTAACCGAAAAAGCCCCTGCGCCGGAATTACCCCGGCACAGGGGCTTTTTTGTTTTCATTCAAACCTCCCCCCCGGGATGCGGAAAACCCTCGTTGACAAACGCTCCCCGTGCTTTGTAAGCAATTTCACAGATCGATCCGTTTACATGCGCTATCTTTACATCGGAATCGTATTCTGAACCTCACACACTCAATTTGGAGAATGGAATTATGGCAAAGCGCATCAAACGCATGGGACGGTTCAGCTTCCTGTGCCTGTTCTGCATGCTGCTCCTGGCCTGGCCGGCCGGGAGCGTTTTCGGCCGGACCCCCGCCGGAAATGGGGACACCATGACACCACCGGCCGATATGCCGACGCTTCCCCAGGAGGATGCGGATGCACTCTCTTTCCCGGAAGCGGACGCGGAAGTGGAGGTGGAGACCCCGACCGTATCCCCGGGCACGGCTTCGGTTTCGCCGGAGACCGCACCGGATGAATTCACGGCCGATCCCGACATCGGCATCGTGGTGGACGCGGAAGGCCGCGCCTACTACATCGTCAAGAAGGGAGACACTCTCTGGGATATTTCACAGAGATTTCTCAATTCTTCCTGGTACTGGCCGGAACTGTGGAAAGTCAACAGCAACCAGGTGCCGATCTACAATCCGCACCGGATCTATCCGGGGCAGAAACTGCGCCTGTACCGCCGGGATGAGCTGGAACGGATCCTGAGAGCGGAACAGGTGCCGATTCCCCCCGAACCAAAGCTGCCCCCCGCGCCGGCACC
>JBEPWQ010000210.1:0-6719 GCA_041642315.1 Desulfobacteraceae bacterium
CGCCTGGAATTTGTCGAACTGGATTCCAGGTGGTCTATTCGACGCCCACCGCATCTTTGGCCTTTTCGATATCCTTCAACAGGGTTTCCAGCACTTCTTCGGCGCCTTCGCCGCCGATATCCTTGAATTTCGGATAAACCGTTTCGGCCTTTTCCTTGAATTTGGAGATGGCCTCGTCCTCGAGCGTGGTGAAGACCAGTTCGGGTTTGGCCTTTTTCATCTTGGCCAGGTCGGCTTCATTTCGTTTGTCGATCCATTCGCCGGCCGGGATAATGGCGTTGACCCAGAAATTTCGCATCTCCTCCCGGACCTCTGTGGGCAGACCGTCGAAGAAGGCCTTGTTGGCGGTGGGAATGCCCAGAAAGGGTTCGCTCTTCAACTGAGTGGCGTAGTCCTGGACTTCATAAAATTTCATGCTGTAGATGGCGAAGAGCGGGTTGACCTGGGCGTCGATCAGCCCCATCTGAAGGCCGCTGTAGACCTCGCCGTAACTCATGGGAGTGGGGCTGGCGCCGTAGGCCTTGTAGTCTTCGACCAGCAGTTTGGAGGACATCAGCCGCACCTTGAGCCCCTCCATGTCGGCGGGGGACAGGATCGGTTTTTTGGAGGTGACCCACTGCCATCCTTCGTACATGATGGAGAGCGGAACCAGGCCGTTGGCCCGGAATTTTTCCTCCAGCAGCGGCATGAAATCGCCGTTTTTGACCATCCAGTCGAGGACCTGGGGGACTTTTTCGGTGGGGAAGAGGTAGTTGAGGGCGAGTACCTGGGCCTGGGGAACAAACGAGCTGATCCAGGCGTAATCGGAAAAGACGAATTCCACTACGCCCATCTGGGCCAGTTCATTGATGTCTCCGGTGGCGCCCAGGGTGCCGTAAGGGTAGACGGTGATGTCGATCTTCCCGCCGGACCATTCCTTCATGTGGTCGGAAAATTTTTTGGCCCAGACCGTCATGAAGTCGCCTTCGATCTCCTCCGATGCCAGTTTAGCGTTGATCGGTTTGCCGGTGTATTCGGCGTAGACCGCGGGAACGGCGAGAAACAATACGGCGATCACGAGAGAAATGCTGAGAATTTTTTTCATGGGGTATTCCTTTCCTTTTGTTGATTTCGGATTGGGTTATGTATTTGGATTTTCTTATGGAGCCTCTTCCATCACCTCCTTTTCATGAACTGCCGGGTATCTTTTGCGGATATCAGCGGGATGCGGCTTCGCCGGCTTCCGCATGCCTGAAGTAGTGCAATGCCCCTTTTACATACAGTTCCACACCCTCGGGCAGCACCGATTCATCGATGTCGAACCGGGGGTTGTGGTGGGGCAGGTGGGTGCCTTTGGCTTCGTCGCCGGCCCCCAGAAAGATGAAGACGCCGGGCACCCGCTCGCTGAATTCGGAAAAATCCTCGCTGGCGATGGTGCGGTTGTCCACGATCTTTGTCGGGTCTTCGAATACCTCCCGGGCCGCTTCCCGGGCGATGCGTACCATGCCCTCGTCGTTGATCAGCGGGATGTTTTCGTGTTCGATGTCGATTTTGCAGGTGCACCGATGGGTTCTGCAGACCCCCTCCACGAGGCGGACGAACCGCTCCGTGGGCTGTTCCGCTGTGTCGGGCCCTGCCTTGTAAAGAAACCGAATGGTGCCCTCGAGATCCACCGTATCCGGTATGATGTTGCCCTTGGTGCCGCCGGTGATTTTGCCGAACATGATGATGGTCGATTTCAGGTCGCTGATCTCCCGGGTTTGAATCACCTGTGTCGTTTGAATCACCTGGGCCGCGGCGATCACCGGGTCCACCGCATCTTCCGGAAAGCCGGTATGGCCGCCCTTGCCCTGAATGGTGATCTTGAAGACATCCAGGCCGCCCATCACCGTGCCTCCGGTGATAGCGACCTTGCCGGAGGGCACCGGGGTCCAGGCATGAATACCCAGTGCGGCATCCACCCGGGGATCGTCGAGAACACCTTCCTCGATCATCTTCAGGGCCCCGGCGATCTCTTCATTGGGCTGAAACACGAACTTGACCGTTCCTCGAATTTCCTTCCGGTTCTCGGTCATCACCTTGGCGGCGGTGAGAAGCATGGCCATATGGGCGTCGTGGCCGCAGGCATGCATCACCCCCTGATTTCGGGATTGAAAGGGGAGACCGGTCTGCTCCTGAACCGGCAGGGCGTCCATATCCGCCCGCAGCAGCAGCACCGGTCCGGGTCGAGACCCCTCCAGGCAGGCCACCACCCCGGTGGAGGCCACCCGCCGGGTTTTCAGCCCGAGATTCTGAAGGTATTTTTCCACCACCCCGGCGGTGCGGTGTTCCTTGAATCCGAGTTCGGGATGTTGGTGAAAGTCCCGTCTCAACCGGATCAGTTCCTCCCTGAGCGCGTGAATCCTTTTTTTGATGGGATCATCCATATTCAGATACGGTCCTCAAAACGCTTTTTGATGAGGGCGGAATAGACATAATCGATCATGGTCAAAAAATCATACACCGGCAGACCGGTGGCCCGGGACACCGCCTCACCGTAAGGGGGAAGCATGCTGCACTCCAGCAGAATCGATTTCACCTCGGGATGGGCGGCGGTCATCTGTCGGGCTGCGGCCGTAACCTCTTCGCGGATCCGGTCGCTGTCGAGCACCCCGATTTCATCCAGGGCCGCTGCCTTGAAATGGGGATAAATTTCCAGGCCGAAAATCACCGCGGCGGTCTCGTCCACGCCGATTCGGCGGAATACGTCGGGGGTGAGGGACCGGGACTCGGCGGTGATGACCCCGACCCGCGCAGAGTCGGGGAGAGTCGCCTGTATCAGCGGAATCTGAATCAGGCTGGAGAGAAGCACGGGGATATCCACCGCGGCCTTGACCGCCGACTGGTAGATGGCCATAAAACCGCAGTCGCCGGTGATCGCTTTGACGCCTTCTCTCTCCAGTTCCCGGGCTCCATCCACGATTTTGTCGATGAACCCGAGATCGTGGGCGAAGATCCTCTCCACCGTCAGGCCGTCGATCCGCTTAAACCGGACCGGATAGGAGTACGTTCGGGCATTGCCCACATCCCCGTGAATAAAGGGCGCACGGCTGTCGAGCAGGAGAATCCCGATCGCCTCTCCGTAACTGGTCTGTCCCTTTATCGCGTGATGGATCATGGATGTCACCCTTGGTCTTGTCGGTACCCCGGCCGGGGCAGGCACAGGGGCCTGCCCCTACCCGTATGATTGATTTCGTGACAACTCAGCTTTTCACGAACAACCGTCTCGGAAAATCCGCGAAGGTTTCGCACCCGGTTTCGGTGACCCGGAAAGATTCGCTGCATTCGAAGCCCCAGTCGTCCATCCACATGCCCAGGATCATGTGAAAGGTCATGTTGGGCTGGAGCACCGTTTTGTCCCCCGGCCGCAGGCTGGCGGTGTGCTCGCCCCAGTCGGGCGGATAGTTGAGTCCCATAGAATAGCCGATTCGGGATTCTTTTTCCAGCCCGGCTCTGGCGATGATTTTTCGCCAGACCAGTTCCACCTCCTCGCAGACCACCCCGGATTGGACCGCATCCAGGGCCGAATCGAGCCCTTCCACCACCACCTCGGCGGTGTCGGTCAGCTTTTGGGGCGGGTTGGACCCGAGATAGAGGGTCCGGGCCAGGGGGGAGTGGTACCGGTGGCGGCAGGCGGCCAGCTCCAGATTGACCGCCGTCTCGTTCGGATAGGGTTCGTCGGTCCAGGTCAGGTGCGGGGTGGAGGTTTTCTCGCCCACCGGCATCATCGGGACAATGGCGGTGTAATCGCCTCCGTATTCCGAAGTCCCGGCGATCTGGGCCTGGCAGATGGCGGCCACCGCGTCGCACTCCCGCACCCCGGGGGCGACCACGTCGATGGCGGTCTGCATCACTTTTTCCATGATTTTGCCGGCCTGCTTCATGTATTCGATCTCCGCATCCGACTTAATGCAGCGGACCCAGCTGACCAGCAGGTTGGCGTCGGCAAAGGTCGCATTCGGCAGATCCTTGCGGAGCACTTCATGGGCACGGGCGGTGAAATAATAGGCGTCCATCTCGAGCCCGATCCGTTTTTTGTCCCATCCCCGCTGTCGAATGATATCGGCGACAAAGTCCATGGGATGTCGTTCCAGAGATTGGACATAATGGTCCGGATACCCGATGATGTTGTCGGTCTTGAGAAAAGTGGTGTGCCGGGCCCCGTTGGCGTCCATGGATCGGCCCACCCAGACCGGCTCCACCGCGTCCATGACCACGATCACCACCTGATGGACGTAGAAGGACCAGCCGTCGTATCCGGTCAGATAGTTCATATTGGCCGGGTCGGCCACGATGAGTACATCGATCCCGGCCACCGCCATTCGCTCCTTGGCCCGGTCGATGCGGCCGAGGTATTCTTCCGTAGAAAACAGCGCCATGGTCATCCTCCTTTCTTGTCGAGAATCGCTTTGGCGCCCGCTTCGATCCGCCGGAGGCCTTCTTCCAGATGCTCGGCGGAGGCGGCGAATGACAGGCGCAGATAGCCTTCGCCGTTGTCACCGAAAATCGAGCCGGGCACCAGGGCGACCTTGTGTTCCCTGACCAGGTATTTGGCCAGTTCCCAGGAACTCATTCCCAGCTGTTTGATGTTGGGAAAGGCGTAAAAGGTCGATTCCGGTTCCAGGCAGGATATTCCCTCGATGGCGTTGAGCCCTTCGAAGACGATTTTGCGCCGTTTCTGATAGGCCGACAGCATTTCGGCCACGCACTCCTGAGACCCGGTGATCGCCGCCAGAGCGGCCCGCTGGGCCGGGGAGGTGACGCCGGAGACCATGTGCTCCATCAGCTTTTCCATCTCGTCGACGATCGGCTTGGGGGCTGCGGCATAGCCCACCCGCCATCCGGTCATGGCATAGGTCTTGGACAGGGTGAATGCGGAAATCGTCAGTTCCTTCATGCCGGGCAGCGCCCCGATGCTGACATGCTTGCGGCCGTCGAAGACGATGTCTTCATAGGGTTCGTCGGACAGAATGAATATGTCCCGCTCCCGGGCGATCTCCGCTAGTTCCTTGAGATCGGCCTCCTCGAACATGGCCCCGGTGGGATTTCCGGGGGTGTTGAGGATCATCACCTTGGTCTTGCCGGTGACCGCCTTGCGGAGATCCGCCGGATCGAGCTTGAAGCCGTTCTCCTCCCGCACCGGCACCCGCACCGGGACACCCCCGAAGAGCCGTATCTGGGAATAGTAGTCGTACCCCGGGTCGATCACGATGACCTCCTCTCCCGGAGAGACCAGGTGGAGCATGGTATTGAAAATCACCTGCATGGCGCCCACCGCTACGAAGATTTCCGAGGCGGGGTCGGCCTCGATGCCGTTTTTGGCCCGAAGCTTTTCAGAAATGGCATTCCGCAGATCACGGAATCCTTTGGCCGGCGGATACCGGGTGAAGCCTTCGTCCAGGGCCTGTTTGGCCGCATCCCGAATATGGACCGGGGTGTCGAAGTCGGGCTGACCGATCCCCAAGTTGACCACACCCGGGACTTCGTCGGCCAGGGCGAACATCACCCGAATGCCCGACCATTCCACCTCGTGGGTTCGGGGAGCCAGTTTGGCGTTCCAGTTCATAGGACCTCCTTTCTTTACACGACCTGCGGCAGCACCAGGTCCGACGGACCCTTGGCCGAGGTTTTCAGTTCGGGTGCGTGCCGGTTCATGATTTCCATCACGATCTGGGCGATCTTCACCTTCTGGCGGATGAGGTTTTCATGGAATCCCTCGTCGATCCAGGGTTTGTAGATGTCGCCTTCAGAGGTGCCCGGCTCGAATTTGAAATAGCAGGGAGAAGCCACTCGGGCGATTTCGGGTCCGTCATAGGCCCGGAACATGCCGCCGAAGGAATCGACGATGATCATGTAGACGTCCAGGGGAATGTCCACCGTCTTTCGAATGGCCCCCAGAATCGGCAGGGAGACGTCGGAGATCGGATTCAGGGAATTGACCCCCATCGACTCGATCACCTTGGCGCCCGCGGCGCTGCAGTAGCCCCCGAAAACAGAGAACTTGAAAATGGTTTCGTTGGGAATGACCCCTTCGGCCCGCATTTTGTTGAGGATGTAAAGCACCCCTTCGTCATAGACCAGAAATCCGCGGAAACCGGCCTCGATGTTTCGCATGATGTCGGCGATGTGGTAGGCGATGTTATCCGACCCCCGAAGCCGGAAGGCCTGCATGGCCCCCTCGGAGGTGGAGATCTCCTTGGAGCCCACGTCCCATCCCTTGCGGTGGCCCACCGTCATAATGATTTCGATTTTGGCCTCGTTTGCCATGGCGGCCATCTCTTTGAGTTCTTCGAAATCGCAGTAGGTGGAGCCGCCCACCGCCGCAATGGCCCGGTGGATAGTGACATTGCGCCGGTCGGCCTCTTTGATCATGGCCTCCATGGTGGAGGCCCGCTCCACCCCTGCGATCTCGATGCGAAAGTTGGCGCCGTCCGGAAACTGTTTGGTGCTGGTGGGCAGGTCATGGGCATCCCGGCCGGGAATGGACTCTTTTTCCATGAAATCACGAATCTTTTTGAGTACCTCGGACATATATTAACTCCTTCTGGATCGATTTTATCGGGTGTATTTGTTCAATGATGCAATCGGTTCAATACAGATCGTATATTTGATTATTTTCTGCCCAGCAGGTCTTTGAGCTTGGGGAGTTCCCCCTCCACCATTTTGTAGGTGTGTTCGTCGGCCGGAAACCGGCTGTTTCG
>JBEPWQ010000211.1:0-6657 GCA_041642315.1 Desulfobacteraceae bacterium
GTGAGTTCCCGCACCGGGACCGATTTGGACTTGGCCGATGCCGTAATCCCTTCCAGCCGTCGGGAAGACCGCCCCTGATCAATACATATTTCATGGAAACGGCGCCGACCCGCCTGAAGGGCCTCAAACACCGGATGAACCCCGTAGAGAATCTCGGTTTTCATGGAAGCTCAGGACCGGCGATAGCTTTCGATCAGCGCATTCAGCTCGGAAACGGCCGCTTGGAGATCATCATTGACGATGACATGCCGGTACCGGTCTTTTTGGGCGATTTCGAACCGGGCATTCCCCAAACGGCGTTCAATCACCGATGGACTGTCGGCGGACCGTTTTTCCATCCGCTCCCGAAGGGTGTCGAAGGTAGGCGGCATGATAAAGATGGTGACCGCCTCCGGGTAGCGTTCGAGGATCTTGAAGGTGCCCTGGACGTCGATGTCCAGAAGTACGTCCCGTCCCCGATTCAGCTCCCGGTCCAGCATATCCGCGGAGGTACCGTAGTAATTGCCGTGAACCTCGGCCCATTCGGCCCATCTGTTCTCTTCGATTCCCTTCAGAAAGGTAGGCGTATCGATGAAATGGTACTCCACCCCATCCTTTTCCGAACCCCGCGGAGGACGGGTGGTGGAAGAAATCGAGTAGACCATGTCGGGAAACCGCTTCAGGACCGCGTGGCACAAGGTGGATTTGCCGGCCCCGGAGGGAGCGGAGACAATAAAGAGATGACCCTTTCCGCCGGATTCGCTTGATTTCCGATCTTGAGGCGCCATTACCGCTACTGGACCATCGCTTTGATCTCGTCGGCCTTTTCCCCGACCCCCCGCAGCAGTTCGAACCGTTGGGAAATGGTCTCCGCCTGAATGGCCGAGAGCACGATGTGGTTGCTGTCCATGATAATTATGGACCGGGTCCGACGGCCGTGGGTGGCGTCCACCAGCCGCTTCTCCTCCTTGGCCTCGTCTTTGAGCCGCTTCATCGGCGCCGAGTTCGGGGAGACGATCGCCACCACCCGCTCCGCCACCACGGTGCTCCCGAAACCGATGTTCAGGAGCGCCTGTTCCGATTTTTTCCCGAATTTCATATGTGATCTCTTGGTTAGTAGCATTTACTCCACATTCTGGACCTGTTCTCTGATTTTTTCCAGTTCCGATTTCAGCTGAACGATGGTATGAGACACATCCGCCCGCCCGGTCTTGGAACCCATGGTGTTGAATTCGCGGTTGAATTCCTGCAACAGAAAATTGAGCTTTTTCCCGGCCGGCTCCGGAGACCGCATCACAGTGCGAAACTGCCGGACATGGCTTCGGGATCGAACGATCTCTTCGGAGATATCGCTTCGATCGGCCAGAAAGGCGGCCTCCTGGGCGATTCGGGAAGGATCGATCTCCACCATCCCCTGGGTCAAGGCGGCGATCCGATCCTGCAGCCGTTCCCGGTAATGGTCGAGAAGCCCCTCCGAGGCCGCTTCGATGTCGTCGACGGTCGCTTCGATGCCGTCCAGCCGCTTTTCGAAATCCCGGGCCAGAAAGTCGCCTTCCTTCCGCCGCATGGCATTCAACCCGGTTAATGCCTGAGCCACGCAAGACTCGATCAGGGGCCGGTTGCGGTCAAGATCGGTCTCGATCTCGGCCGGCTTGATGATGCCGGAGACCTGGACCAGGTGATCCAGGGAGATCTCGGAAGTCAACCCGAACCGCGCCTTCAGTTCCGCCAGCGCGTTATGGTACGCGGCGGCCTTGGGTTCATCGATCTCAAACGCGCAGGCCGATTCGGCGACATCCTGCACCTGGAGCTTGACCTCCACCCGTCCGCGGACAATCGCCTCGGAAATCATCCCCTTGATCCGTTCTTCCAGAGAAAAATAATTCTGAGGCACCCGCAGGGTGATGTCCAGATACCGGCTGTTGTAAGAGCGGATCTCGACAGCCACGGTCAGGCCGTTGTCGCTTGTCTCCGCCCGGGAAAAGGCGGTCATGCTTTTAATCATTCGGTTCCTTATCGACTATCTACTTTCAGAAACTCACTTTTCAACATGCACATAGCGGTCCCGAACCTGCCGAAGGAATGCGATCATTCGCGGATCGGCATAATCGGGGTAGGTCCAGGGAAGGGTTTGAAAATCCCCTTTGGTATAGATCAGGGTCAAATCCGCATAAATCCCCCGGCCGATGGAGATGCGGTGGGTGAAATTTTTGCCCGAGGCCAGTACGAACCGCTCCGGAAGCAGGTATCCGGGGTCGATATTGACCCGCCGCGCGCCGTCTTCGATGCAGCCGCTTTCGATCCGGTTGGTCTCGGTTTTGATATCGGCCAAGGCGTCCTGGGAAATCAGGGACCGAAAACTCAGCATCCGCCGGTACAGCGGGGCGCCCATTTCCGGCTCATAATAATCGGTATACGCAAAGGGTATCCAGGCGCTGACCAGATCCAATCCGCCATAGGCGTCGATCAGTCGTCGGGCCAGCGGGACCAGAAGGTCCCGATTTTTCATAAACATCCCGATGACCAGTTTGGCCGGTTTGGTCGGCTGGGGCGTGGACATGGCGACCCTTTACTCCGGAATGGGCTTGGCCTCTTCGATCAGCATAATGGGAATGTCGTCTTTGATTTCATAGAGCAGTTTGCACCGGTCGCAAATCAACCCGTCCCCATTCGGGGTCGGATAGATGTCGCCCTTGCATTTGGGGCAGGCCAGTATCTCCAGCAATTCTTTACTTACTGCCATGATGTATCCTCGGTTCTACGGTTTCTCCCGATGATTTCGAGTCTGCCGATACATATCGGTGAATTATACCAAACTCCACGGGCATTGGAAAGGAATAGGTGAAAAAAATCAATATTCGGCTGCAGCATCCAGTTCCGCCAGTTTTTGGTCGAATAATTTCCCTTTTTCAGCGATGACCTCCGACATTTCCTCCAATTCAGCAAATCGCTCGTCGATGGCCGACTGGCAGGTGTGGATGGACCGGGACAACGCCTTGATACGCTCGCCGTCCTGCTGTTCCGCCGCCGTCTGCATGGCCTCATTCAAGCGGACCAGCTCCGTCTCGCAGGCATCGATGATGTTTTCGGCCTCTGCAATTTTTTTCTCCACCGGTTTGAGGGCCTTGCCGCGTTCCGTCAGAATTTCGGATCGGCGACGGCGCAATTCTTTTTTGCTGAGAGTGGGACCGGTCGGCACCTCCCGGTCCTCCTCGCCCGCCCCGCTCCCCTTTGGTGTGTCTTCGTCGTGCCACCCGCCCTTTTCCAGAAACCGTCCGTATCCGCCCTCGAACAGAGAGACCCCGTCCTCATCAAAGACGATCAACCGCTCCGCCAATGCATGGAGGAACATTTCATTATGGGTGACCATGATCACCGCCCCGTCAAAGGCGTCGATGGCGGCCAGCAGGGCATCGTTTGATTCCATGTCCAGGTGGTTGGTAGGCTCGTCGAGAAGAATCATGTTCAGGGGCGCTGCCAGGAGCTTGCCCAGCATGACCCGGCTCTTTTCACCCCCGGAAAGCACCGCCACCTTTTTGAGCGCCCCATCCCCTTCGAACATCATGGCCCCGCAAATGTTTCGGGCCACCTGGCGGTCCACCTGGGCCGCGGAATAGAGGATCTCCTCTTCCACTGAGCGCTGATCCACCAGGGTTTTGATGTTGGTCTGTTCGTAGATGCCGACCTCGGTTCTCGGATTGTAGGCGATCTCCCCGGTATCGGGTTGGAGGGAACCGGCAAGAAGCTTCAGCAGGGTGGTCTTTCCCTTCCCGTTCTTGCCGACCACGCCGATGCACTCGCCCGGGGCCACGGTGAAACTGAGGTTTTCGAGCAGCGATTTTCCGCCGTCGTAGGAAAAGGTGAGGTCCTTTACCGCGAGCATCTGTTTTCCGCGAAAAGGTTTGCTTCGAAAGGAAAAATCGAGGTCCTTGAGGGTTTCCAGCTTGTCCCTCTTTTCCATCTTCTCCAGGGTCTTGACCCGCGACTGGACAAGATTGGCGAGCCGGGCCTTGGCCCGAAACCGGGTGATGAACTGCTCGATCTCCTTGCGGCGGCGCTCGTCGTTGGCCCGGGTCTTTTCGTAGATCTCTTCATCCTGGGCGATCTGGTCATAGAGCTTGCCGGTGTCCCCCTCGATCTTTCGAATTTTTTTCCGGTGGATGGCGATGGTGTGGGTAATCACCTTATCCATAAACCCGCGGTCGTGAGTGATCAGCAGCAGCTCCCGGGGCCAGCTTCGAAGGAAGCGTTCGATCCATCGAATGGAGGTGATATCCAGGTAATTGGTCGGCTCATCCAACAGCAGAAGATCGGGTTCCGATACCAGAATCTTGGCCAGATTCAGCCGCACCTGGTAGCCGCCGGAAAATTCACAGGGGTTCCGGTCCATATCCGTTTCGGAAAACCCGAGCCCCGCCAGAATTTTTTCCACCTTCCAGTGGTGGTCTTTTTCCGATTCAAGAAGCCCCTTCATCCCCTCTTTCAGGACCGTATCCTCGGAAAAATCGATGTGCTGCCGGACATACCCCAATCGATACTGCTTGGGAATGATGATGTTGCCGGAATCGGGTTTTTCTTCCCCCACCAGCATTTTCAAGAGGGTGGTTTTCCCGTGACCGTTTCGGCCCACCAGCCCGGCCCGCTCCTTGGAATTGAGCCGAAAGCTTGCGTCCTCAAACAGGACCTGACCGCCGAACCCCTTGCAGATATTCTCTATGCTGATCATAATGCCTTACATTCCGCCTCTGCGTCCAATTTTTGCGCTTTTCTTGTTTTGTGCATTCGAACCGCCCCGGGCCGATTCGATCGACCTTTCATAAATCCTTCATCGTTTTTTGTAAACAAGAAAGGCAGGGCCAATGAAGACCCTGCCTTGAAACGCCCGAAGCGGATGCAACTCACATACTTGAAGCGGCAGAATGGACCGCCTGAAACTTAAAGGTATTGTTGTTCAGTTGACTTGTTGACGATACCTGACACAACGCTGGTTAGGGGTTGATCTGATAGGTTAACAATGTTACCGATATACCGCCTCGGGCGAAACGGGCTTTTATAAAGCCTTATCCGAAAAGTAAGCCGTTCCCAACGGATGTCAATAGCGCCTTCGCACTTTTAAAACCCCCTTTTGAATTCCCATGAAAAAAGTCCGGCAGACGTCAGGGTTTCAGAAGCTTGAGACCGGTCGCCGATTCATGCACCCGGGTGCCGGTGGAATCGACCAGTTCGAAGAGGATCACCTCCATCACCTGCCAGACCTTGACGCCCTGTCGAATGCATCCGGTCACCGTCTTCCCTTCACGGCCGCAGGCCATGTGCATGTGAAGCATGGGTGTGCCCGCCTCATCGGGAAACAGGGTGCCGGCGCCGGCGACTTCGTGGACATTCTCCAGGGCCCGTTCCATGGCGACCATGTCCACCGCCCGCCCTGCTTCCGGACCCACCACCAGCCGGCTTCCCTCGTCGGCGCCCCCGATCACGATCAGGGCCGCCGACCGGATCGACTTCTCCCGGGCGAACCGTTCGATCTCCTCATGGACGATGTCGCCGTCTTCCAGCCGAATGACGAATACCCTCCCCTGTTTGGCCTCGGAATACCTCATATGCGTATCTCCATATAGAATGATTTCCTGCGTATGCAGGAGCACTCAGGATTTTCGGTGTAAAACCTTTCTCCTGACCCGTTTATCTATTGAAAACCCCTATTCCTTTTGTTACGCTTTGAATAGCATCCAAATCGATTCCCATCAACCCCCGCTTTGCGAAACGAGGTTCCCATGCGACAGGACCCCTATTCGACCCTGTATGCCCGCTTGGCCGAAGACATCCCGAAGGACAGACTCATCCGTGATCCTCTCCGGACCCTGGCCTACGGAACCGACGCCAGCTTTTACCGGCTCATCCCCCGGCTGATCGTGCGGGTGGAGTCCGAGGCCGAGGTCCTGCTCACCCTTTCGGTCTGCCGGAAACTGAACCTGCCGGTCACCTTTCGGGCCGCCGGCACCAGCCTCTCCGGCCAGGCGGTGACCGATTCGGTGCTGATGCTCCTGGGAACCACCGGATGGCGCCGATGGTCGACAGCCCCGGACGGCTCCGACATCCGCCTGGGGGCGGCCGTCCTGGGAATCGAGGCCAACCGCTACCTGGCGCCCTTCGGCCGCAAGATCGGCCCCGATCCGGCCTCCATCAACTCGGCCAAGATCGGCGGCATCGTCTCCAACAACGCCTGCGGCATGACCAGCGGGGTGACCCGAAACAGCCAGGGCACCCTTAAAGCCATGCGGATCATCTTTGCCGACGGCACCCTCCTGGATACCGGTGACCCGGAAAGCCGAAACCGATTTCTGAACACCCGGCCGGATATGGTCGAGCGAATTCAGGCCCTGGCCGATCGAATCAAGGCCGATCCCCGGCTTTTTGCCAAAATCCAGGATAAATACACCATTAAAAACACCTGCGGATACAGCCTCAACGCCCTCACCGATTACACTGATCCCATCGAAATCATTCAGCATCTCATGGTCGGCTCCGAAGGCACCCTCGGTTTCATCTCAGAAGTCACCTTCCGGACCACCCGGGAGGCGCCTCATACCGCCACCGCCTTGATGCTCTTTCCCACGATCGCTTCGGCCTGCGAGGCGGTCCTGCTGCTGAAAAAATATCCGGTGAGCGCCGCCGAAC
>JBEPWQ010000212.1:0-6656 GCA_041642315.1 Desulfobacteraceae bacterium
CAGACGTTGAAAAGGAGTCTTCAGGTCGAGGTCGAGAACCTCCTTGAAAATGGCCCGCATCATCCCCTCGGAAATCGCCATGAGATCCTCTTCGCCCACAAAGGCCATCTCCATATCGATCTGGGTAAACTCGGGCTGACGGTCGGCGCGCAGGTCTTCATCCCGGAAACACCGTACGATCTGGTAATACCGATCCAAACCGGCGATCATAAAAAGCTGCTTAAACAGCTGAGGGGACTGGGGCAGCGCATAAAACATCCCCGGATTGACACGGCTGGGCACCAGATAGTCCCGGGCCCCCTCGGGGGTGGCCTTGGTCAGGACCGGGGTTTCAATGTCCAGAAAGCGCTGGCTGTTCAAAAAGTTCCGAACCGCGGCCCCGGTCCGATGGCGGGTGATGATGTTTCGCTGGAGGCCGGGACGGCGAAGGTCCAGGTGACGATAGGTGAGCCGAATGTTTTCGGATACCTCCACCCGGTCTTCGATCAGAAAGGGCGGGGTTTCGGCGGCGTTGAAAATCCGGAGTTCACGGCACAGCACCTCGATCTCGCCGGTCTGAAGAGACGGGTTGATCATGCCTTCGGGGCGCGCTTCCACCTCACCCTGAATGCCGATGACGTATTCGTTTCGAATGGCATGGGCCTTTTCGTGCATGGCCCGGTCCACCTCGGGATTGAAAACCACCTGAGTGATGCCCTCCCGGTCCCGCAGGTCGACGAAGATGACGCCGCCGTGATCCCGCCGGCGCTGCACCCATCCCATCAGCACCACTTCCTTGCCGATATCGTTTGCGTTCAGCTGACGACAATGGTGCGTCCGACGCATATCTCCCAATTTATCCGGCACTGCTGTGAACTCCTTTCAACATTACTGTGTGGACTGAACCGCTGTTTTGATCTCTTGAACAAGGTTATCGAGGGGAATCGATGTCTGTTCCCTGGTGGCCATGTTGCGAAGCACCGCCGCGCCTTCTTTCAGTTCATTTTCACCGAAGATGAGGACATAATCGGCACCCATGCGATCGGCCCGCTTCATCTGGCTCTTGAGGCTCCGGTCTTCCATATCCATATCCGCCGTGATGCCCTGTACCCCCAGGGCGCAGCTCCATTGGAAAGCCCGGGCCTGGCACTCGGAACCCAATGCCGCGATGAAGACATCCGGGGTTCTCCGGAATTCCTCGGGTTTCAGGCCGGCGATCTCCGCCAGCCGATCAAACCCGATGGCGAAACCGGTGGCCGGAATGGACGGCCCGCCCAGCATCTCCACCAGCGCGTCGTACCGGCCGCCGCCGGCCACCGCGCTTTGCGCCCCCAGAGAGCCGGTCAGGATTTCAAAGGTAGTCCGCGAATAATAATCGAGACCCCGCACCAGGCGACTGTCCACAACGAAATCGACCCCCAGTTCCGTCAGCGCCCGCTGAACGGTCTCGAAATGACCCCGGCAGTCGGGACAGAGATGATTCAGAATGGAGGGCGCCTCGGCCAGGGCCTTCCGGCAGGTGTCCACCTTGCAGTCGAGAGCCCGCAGCGGGTTTCGCCCGCTGCGGCGTTTGCAGTCGGCGCAGAGGGTATCCAGGCGGTCTTCCAGGAAGCCGAGCAGGGCGGCTTTGAAATCGGGGCGGCACTCGGGACACCCCAGGGAGTTGATGTGAGCGGCCACATCGGTCACCCCCAGCCGTTCCGAGAGGACGGTGAGCAGATAGATCAGCTCCGCGTCCGCATGGGCCGAAGCGACGCCGAAAATTTCGGCGTCGATCTGGTAGAACTGGCGGTAGCGCCCCTTCTGGGGCCGCTCCCGGCGAAACATGGGGCCGATGACGTAGAGTTTTCGGGCCGGATCGGTGGCATACATCTTGTGCTGAATGTAGGCGCGCACGATAGAGGCGGTGGCCTCGGGCCGCAGGGTAATGAGATCGCCCTTCCGATCGGGAAAGGTGTACATCTCCTTTTCCACGATATCGGTGTCTTCGCCGATGGACCGGGCGAACAGCTCGGTCTTTTCCATGATCGGAATGCGGATCTCCTTATATCCGAAATCTTCCAGCAGATTCCGGGCGATCCGCTCGATCTCCTGCCACAGTTCCACCTCGCCGGGCAGAATATCTTTAAAGCCTCTGATTAACTGTATCATCTGAAGTCGATTTCCTTTGATCGACGGAATATCCCCGTATTTTGCATAAGCTTATAATGTTAGCGTCTGCGAATGGGGAAGTCAATGATAATGTGCCGAACCTTTTCCGGATGGTAAATACACAGGCTTCCCGGGGGAGACGGAGGAAAGAGTATCCATCGAAGCGCCGATCAGTGAGGTTCGTCGCTATATCGCTCCTGAATGGCCCGCATGATGTCCAGGCTGGAAAAAAAGATATCCACCAGCTCCGGGTCGAACTGCCCGCCGGCTTCTTTTTCGATGGTGTCGAGCACCCTCGATTCGTTCCAGGCCTCTTTGTAGACCCGGTCCGAGGAAAGGGCGTCATAAACATCCACCAGGGAGACGATGCGGCCGAACAGGGGAATCTCCTTCCCCTTCTTGCCCCTCGGCACGCCGTCACGACAGGCACACCCGTTGAGCGGGAGCCCGGTCATGATATCCACATGCCCGGGATATCCGGCGCCGTCCCATCGCTCATGATGGTTGAGGGCCACCTGGGCCGCAGCCGCGTCAAAATCGGACTGAAGATCCTGAAAAAGCTGAGCCCCGAGTACCGTATGCTGCTTCATTATCTGGTATTCGTCATGATTGAAGCGATCCGGCTTTTTCAGGATCAGATCGGAAATGCCCACCTTGCCCACGTCGTGGAGCATGGCCGACATTCGAAGCAGATCCCGGCTCTTTTCGATCTCGCTTAAAGGGACATTGCGGCGGCAGGCCCACTTTTCGTAGATCCGCACCGCATAGGAGCCCACCCGGTTCACATGCGCCCCGGTCTCTTTGGGGTCCCGCATTTCGGCCATTCGTATCATCCGAAGCAGAACGGCCCGGGTCATCTGGTCCCGTTCCAGCGCTAGGGGTGTTATACCGGCAAACGCCTGCATCATCTTCCGATCCTCTCTGAGAAAGAAATCAACCTCTGGGATAAACGGAACCACTTAACCAACCAGGCGCCGTCTTGTCAATCGGTAACCCCGTAAAATTCTGTTTCCCTGAAATCAACCGCCTCAAAAACGATCATCGTCTGCGATCCAGAACGTACCGGGCGATCGCCCGCAGCGGATCGGATTTTTGATCCAATCCTTCCAATGCCGCGAGGGCATCTTGAATGAAATTGCCGGCAAGGGTTTTGGAATGCGAAAGCCCCAGAAGGGCCGGATAAGTGCTTTTGTTGCGGGCGGTATCGGTGCCGACCGCCTTTCCCATCACCGCCGGATCCCCTTCGACGTTGAGAATGTCGTCGGTGACCTGAAACGCCAGCCCGATATTGTCGCCGTACCGATCCAGCCGATCGATCAGGTCCTCCGCTCCGCCTCCCAGAATGGCGCCGATTCGGACTGCGGTTCGAATCAGCGCGCCGGTTTTCAGCCGGTGCATGGCTTCCAGTTCTTCCAGGTCAAGCCCATGGGCCTCTCCGTGTATATCCCGCATCTGCCCCTCGATCATCCCCCGGTATCCGGCGGCTTCGGCCACTTCTCCGATGACCCGGAGCCGGGAGCCGGCGCCGCCCCCCCCTCGTGCCGCCGGCGCCGACAGGACCTGAAAGGCCAGTGTCAGCAGTGCGTCTCCGGCCAAAACAGCGGTGGCTTCGCCAAATGCCTTGTGGCAGGTAGGCTTTCCGCGGCGCAGGTCGTCATCGTCCATGGCCGGCAGATCGTCGTGGATCAGAGAATAGGTATGAATCAACTCCAGCGCGCAGGCGGCCGGAAGTGCATCGGCCGACGCCCCCCCCACCGCCTCGGCCGCAGCCATACACAGGATGGGCCGCAGCCGCTTGCCGCCGGCGGTCAGGGAATATCGCATGGCGGATGCCAGGCGGGTACTTTGAGAATTTTCCCCCAGAATCGCGTCCAGGGCCTCATCGACTCGATTTCTCTGCGCCGCCAAATAGGTTTTCAGATCGTCCATTCCCGTATTTCCATAATGGATTTTGTTTCGGTGAATACATCGCAGCCGCCACGATGGAATCCCTGCGGTTTCCAAAAACCGGGCTCTCCGGTATCTTCTTATGCGCAAACCGTTTCTACCGTCAACCCCAAACCGGCGGACAGACCGCTCCCGGAAAGAACCGTTCAGGCAAAAGGGTTAACCGGGTATCTGAAGGACCGAACCCTTCATGTGAATACGGTCCGCAGAATCGGGTTCCGCCGAAATCGGCGGCACATGCTCAGCGGCAATGGGCGCCACCTTTCTTTGGCCATTCTCCCCTCGGGGTCGGGCTCGAACCATCTGGCTCGGCGGCAAATCCCTGCCGTGATGAAGATGGTCATGCATCAAATCGAGGGCCTGTATCAGGTATCGATGAAGCGGAACGAAGCGGGCACTGAATCCCGGCAGTCCGTTAAAGGCGTCCATGTGATGTGCATTGAGGATCTCATAATATCGAAGCCGGCTGCCTTGCCCTTCAGACAGCCGATTTGCCCCCACATAGGGCCGAACAGTGTGGTTGGGCGGCAGAATCGCATCGCCTCGACCATGGACAATCACCACCGGCAGCCCACCCAGATCACCGGTGGCCCGTATGGAATCGATACCGGATTGAATCCGCCGATGCCGTTCCCGTTCCTCCCCGGTCAAGGGCTTTCCCGCCGTATTCAATCCGGTGGCCAGCCGCCGCAGGCAAAGCATTCCGGCAAGATTCATGTCCATGGACCCGTCCTCGGAGACCGAATACCGGCTGACCATGGGGCCGTATTTGGACCGGTTGTTGATCAACTCCACCTCACCGAGGGGGATGGCGGGCGGAGCGAGGTCGGGGTCGATTTGCAACAAGGACCGAATCTGAGCCTCCGTCACCGGAACCGGGGGAGACGGTGGAATACCGGAGGAATGAACATATTGGGCCGCCAGCCGGGATCGGTTCAGGGGAGACGGTCGAAGCCGGTCGTCGACGCCGGCGAAACTGAACCCGCACAGGTTTTCTTCCATGCTGAACCGGCCGTAGGCATTGGCGTAGGTGACGGCGATCCCCTCGGATACATGGAAGGCGAAGTGGGCCGGCTGAATACAATTCTGCTCCGTCAGGATTCCGGAATCATTCAGAATACGCTGGGCTTCCAGCGCCTGCTTCCGGATGGTTCCAGGCCTCAGCAAGCCGAGGCGGGCGAGGCCGCGGCAGCGGTTTTCACAAAGTTTCATGTCCAGGGCATTGAAGGGAGCGCCTGCAAGTGAAGGAATCAGGTTGGCGCAGGGCTGGTACAGGGCCAGAAGGGTATGGCAATCCAAAAGGCTTCGGCTGTGGTTCGGGTACCGCCAGACCCGATCCCCCTGTTGAATCACCAGAGCCGGGTATGCCGGCGGTGTGATATTGGGTTCGGATACGGCGACCCCCTTGATGAGGCCTTGGGTGTCCTGCTCGGCAGCCCGAAGTGCGGCCCCGCCTCCGTTGGAAATGCCTGAAGCGATCACCAGCGTCCTTTCCGGCAGAATCGTCGGCCGTATGGCGCCGCCGCCATCGGCGCGGCCGAAATTCTCCGGAAGATTGAGTATGTAGAAGGCAAACCGGATCGCCTTCAACAGCCACCGCCCCCAGTCTTTTTCCGGATTTTGCCGGGAGTGGGCATGTTTGACGGCGATTCGGTGGGGATACCGCCTTTTGAATTCGGCCGGTTCATTCAACCGGGCGCGAAAGTGAGCCGATCGTCCGGCCGACGCCGCATCGGTCCATTCGCCGGTCAAGGTGTTGACCGTGTCCGAATCGAGATCATGAATCCCGACACCCGTTCCCTTGTCGGTATAGGCCACGGCAAAACCCCGCTTCAGAGCCCATTCGCCCACCACCCCGACGGCGCCGTAAATTCCCCGGGACCCGGAGGATGCCGCTGCGACAATGCAGGGATGATCGGTATCGAAAAAATCCGGTATCTGCACCATCAACACGACATTCCGCCGCCCGGTGCCGTCATCGCCAAAGGCCAGGTATTCCTTGCCGGGGATCATTCCCTCCCCCGCCACCGGTGCCCCCTTCGAAGAGACGCCGGGCCCGTAGAAAAGACCGTACCCACCCGCCGGGGACAGGTCCATGAGACCCCGGTAACTGTTGTGGATCGCTTGGGAGCGAAGCTCCCGGGGCGTGGGAGATTCCGGATTTTCAAACGGCGGCGCCGGACGCATGAGCCCCGTCTTTCCGAAACCGCCGGTCAACAGGTCGTCGGATATCCCGTCATACCGCCGGGCCTTTATTTCGCCGTGGATAAAGTCGGGTGTCTCATTCATTCATCACCTCGCTTTGCCGGACCTTCAACCGATTTCGGGTACGGGTTCAATGTTTCAGGGCCGGCTCCTGTGGAAGGATTATGACCCCGGGGCGAAGTCTTTCAAATAAGCGACCCCCGCCTCAACGACCGCCGGGTCGATATCATGAACCTCGATCTTTCGGCCGATACCGTCCGGAAGGGTCAGGGTGAGATCCCCGCCGAGGTGCTCTCGAAATTCCTCAATTCCGTCCAGGACCTCGAGCCGACCATCCGCTTTTTTGCGTTCCAGCAGTTCATGAAAGACGGTCA
>JBEPWQ010000213.1:0-6646 GCA_041642315.1 Desulfobacteraceae bacterium
TGGAAACGATCAGCCAGAGCCCCAGGACGGTGGCGATGGAATAGCCGGCCAACCCCAGCAGCGTCGTAACGGGAATGGAATGGCCGCCGATGGTCACCTCAATAAAGGTGAGCGGTGAGTTGAGAATCAGGGAGCCGGCGATGGTGGAGGCGGAGATGATCACCCCCACAATGAATCGGTTCAATCCCTTTTCAAGCCGTTGGGTGATCGCTTCGAGGCCGGCGAGTTGAAGCCGCAGACGATGTCGGCCTTCCGCGGTTCGTTTGAGAATATCATGGGTGAATTTGGGCATCATTTTTATGATGGCGGAAAGGGTTCGGGTATCCCGACCCAGATTCCGAAGCAGTTTTCGGGCGTCGTATCCACGCTGAATCAGTCGCCTGGCATAGGGGCGGGTCACCTCCAGAAGGCTTGCGTCGCTTCCCAGGATTTTGCCGAGCCCTTCGGTCTGCACAAAGGTTTTGAGCAGCAGCAGAAGGTTTCGGGGCAGGCGGATGCGGTATTTGAAGGCGAGGCGCATCACCTGTTCATAGACGTCCTTCACTGAAATGGTCTGCAGTGACCGGCCGTAGAAGGGCTCACTGATATCCATCAGATCGGTTCGAAAAGCCTTCAGGTCGATGTGTTGTTCGTCGATCAGACCGGCGTCGGCGAGCGCTTCCATGACTAGCTCGTAATCGTGTTCGGCAAACCCGAGAAAAAGGTTGGCGATCTGCATCATGGTGTCTTCGTCGAGGATCCCGATGATACCGAAATCCACCATGCTCACCCGGCCGTCGCGCATCACAATGGTGTTGGCCGGGTGGGGATCGCCGTGGAAGAAGCCGAAATCCATCAGCTGGCGGGAGAAGGAACGAAGCCCGATCATGGCGACCGCTTTTGGATCGATGCATAGAGAACGGATTTTGGACACTTCATCCATTTTGACGCCGTGGATGAATTCCATCACCAGGACCGATTTGGATACATAGTTCCAATGGACTCTGGCGATGTAGATTTCATCGCTGTTTTTGAAATTTTCGGCAAAGCGTTCCATATTGCCGGCCTCGACGAACATGTCCAGTTCTTTGAAAATCGTTCTTTCGAACTCTCCGACCAGGTTGGCCAGGCCGATGATGCGGCCGACCTCGAAATGTTTTTCGATTTTTTCGGCGAAGTAATACATGACCTGGACATCTTCGCGGATTTTCTTTTCAATGCCCGGTCGAATCACCTTGACCGCCGCCGATTCGCCGTTTGCCAGCCGGGCACGATACACCTGGGCCACGGAGGCGGCGGCAATGCATTCGGGATTGAATTCGGTGAAGATCTCTTCCACGGGTCGGCGCTGTTCGGTTTCGATCACGGTTCGAATGCCCTCGAAGGGGACCGGCGGCACATGGTCCTGGAGCTTTTTGAACTCTTCGATATACTCAGGTGGAAACATGTCGCCGCGTACGCTCATCAGCTGCCCGAGCTTGATGAAACTGGGTCCCAGCTCCTCCAGAACCTGCCGGATGCGAACCGGCGAGGGGTATCCCGGCCGGGCCGGTTTTTCACGGGTGAAAGCGGCCTCCCCTTGGCCCGGCCGGTTCATAAGCCGATCGAGCAGATCGCTGTATCCGTGCCGGATCAGCACCCTGGTGATCGTGCCGAACCGGCGGATGCCCTTGAGCCGGTATGTGCCTCGGTATGGTTTCATGTCGTTTTTCTTTCGGTCGGATGGTCGGAAAGGCCGTTCGAATCGCACTGATGATTGATGTTTGCATAAAGATGTTTGCATAAAATAGATTGATCCTGCGGATACGGGGCGTGCAAAACCCCGAAGGATCATGGGCGGCAATATGAACGAAACCGTCTCTTGTGTCAATTCAGAAACCGCCGCAGAGATGGCGTCGGCCGGCCGATCCGCAGTTTTTTTATTTTTATTTACTCTGAGAATGGTTGAAAGGAGGCCACATCGGGAACATACAGGGAAGGCTGCCCACCTCATCTTAAGGGAAAGAAAATAAGAAAAAATATTTTATTAGGAGAAAAAAAGATGAAAAAATTATGGGTTCTGTTGGTTATCGGAATATTCGTTCTGCCTTTTGCCGCCCAGGCGGAGTACCAGGTGGGAGACAGGGAACTCCAGCTCATCGGTAGCGGTACCAGTGACAACGATTTTGACAACACCATTTTCTCGACCGAAGTCAGCTTCGGCTATTTCTTCACCCCGAACCTGGAAGCGTTGATTCGGCAGGGCCTCGGCGTGGTGGATACCGAAGGGAGCGGAAGCGATTGGAACGGCTCGACCCGCCTCGGGGTCGACTACCACTTCGATCTGGATGTCTGGCAGCCTTATATCGGCGTCAGCTTGGGGTATCTCTACGGCGATACCACCGTAGAGTCTTTTGTGGCCGGCCCCCAAGCGGGCGTGAAGTATTTTGTCAACAACACCACCTTCGTCAATTTCGGCATCGAATATGAATTCGTCTTCGAAGATGCCGACGATGCCGACGAAGCCTTCGATGACGGCCGATTCGTCTACATACTCGGTATCGGATTCAAGTTCTAAGTATTGGATTGAACGATACACGGCCCTGATCTTCGGCGCTTACCGGGATCAGGGCCGATTCTTTTTTGACACCCGCCGTTTTATTTCTTATTTTTCTATATAAAACGACTGAACAATGGTCGTGAAGCATACCCAATCCACTGTCGGAAGGAGGGATCATGGCGGAATCGAAAGATGCCCGATTCGTTCGGGTCAAAGACCGGGCGGGAAACGAATTCTATTGTCCGATCGATGCACTGAAAGACATCAACACCGCTACCGAGGAAATACTCGAAAACTGTGTCGACGACGGCACCGCACAGCGGTACCCCGGCAATATCGAAGTCGAGGATTGATTCCGGCGCCGAAGTTTTTTTCTCTCTTCGCCCGGTTCTCTCAACACCGGTATAGGATTCCCCTATTTGAAACGGGTGGTTGGAAGCCGGGTGAAGGGTCCACAATAGGAGCCGATTACCGAATGGTAATTCGGCTTTATGTATAACGGCGGGATCGGTCGCGCAAGCCGCCGTTGCGTGCTGAAAGAGGAGATCATGACGGAGCCGACGCCAACCCATCGGGACGGTTTGTATCTGACCAATACCATGACCCGGCAGAAGGAAAAGTTTGTTCCCCGATTCGACGGCGGGCCGGTGAAGATGTTCACCTGCGGTCCATCCATCTACAGCCGGCCCCATATCGGCAATTACCGCACCTTTCTCTATGAAGACATCCTTTTGCGGTTTCTTGAATACTCGGGCTACACGGTGGATCGGGTGATCAACTTCACCGACGTGGAAGACAAATCGGTGGCCGAAGCCGAGGAAAAGGGAATTTCCAATGCGGATTTGACCGAACCGGTGGCCGAAACCTTTTTTAGAGAATGCGACCTGCTCCGGATCAAGCTGCCGGAGGTGATTCCGAGATCCTCCACCAGCGTGGACAAGGCGGTGGAACTGATTCAGGAACTGATCGAGAAGGGCTATGCCTACTGGCACGAGGGGGATGTCTTTTTTGATCCGCTGAAATTCGAGGGATTCGGCAGGCTCTACGGCCTGGATATGACTCAATGGCCCGAAGAGAAGCGGCGGTTTCGCAAAGACACCTATTCCGGTCACCGCTGGAATCTGGGGGATTTCATCCTCTGGCATGGGCTGGAGGGACAATCCGGCGGGATCTATTGGGATACCGAGATCGGCCGGGGACGGCCCGCCTGGAACATTCAGGACCCGGCCATGATCTTCAAGCACCTGGGGCCGGCGGTGGACATCAGCTGCGGAGGCATCGACAACATCTACCGGCACCACGATTACAACATCGCGGTCATTGAAGCGATTTCCGGCGATACCTTCGCCCGCTACTGGCTTCACGGCGAGCATGTGCTGGTGGACGGAAAAAAGATGTCCAAGAGCCGGAACAATGTGATGCTGATCGATGATTTGACTGAAGACCGATTTTCACCTGCCCAGATCCGGTTTTATCTGATTCACGACCACTACCGCAAAAAGCTCAACCTGTCCGAAAAACGGATGCGGGGCATCCTCGCCCGCTTCGATGAATTTCTGTCAATGTTTCAGGGCCTCGAACAGGCCGACGGTCAAAACAGCGACGGTGCGGCCCAATCCCACATCGACCAGATCGAGGAGCGCTTCGTGCTTCATCTGAACGACGATCTCGACGTCCAGGGGGCTTTTGATGCCGTCTATGATTTTCTCGTCCACCTGGTCGAGCTGGCAAAAGACGGCCGCCTGAGCAGGGCGGAAGGTGAAAATGCAACCGCGGCGGTTCGAAAGATTGATCAGGTGCTGCGGATTTTGTAGACGATGAGATAAGCTCTTTCCATCAATCCTCCTGCACATCCAAATCGGGATAATATTTCTTCGCGCACTCTTTTGCAGATGCTGTGGCTGAATTTCGCATCGGAATGGGCCTGGATATCTGCGATCCAACATTTCAAAAAACCTCCTTCGGGAGAGAGCACGCCGTCGAAAAACATCCGGTATTCGAGTTTATTTTTCCGGCCGGCCAGTTGTAGAACCCGGATCGATTTGAATTCGGTCTGCGTGAATTCAGGAATACGCAAAATGCCGGTTGATTATTTGACTTTCCCGAGAAATTGGCATAAGAGATAAGAATGATTGAGGGCTGTTTCATTGATTGCAGACGTATTCATTCAGTAATTCCATGAAAGGAGGAAGGATGAACAAGCGGTTTTTTTCCGGATTGTTTTTGATCGTTTTCATCACCCTGACCGTCGCCGGCATCGCAATCGGCGCCGATGAACCGCTGGCCGAAAAGCAGGGGCTGGTCATCGCCTTTGACGCGGGAGACAGCAAAAGCCTCGACCCGCACCGGGCGGCCACCACCGTGGACCGAGCCACCGTAGACATGATCTTCAATGGCTTGGTGCGCTATTCTCCGGGGAACCAGGTGGATGTGGAACCCGATATTGCCGAATCCTGGGAGGTCTCCGAGGATGGCAAAGAATGGACCTTCAATTTGCGCAAAGGTGTCTTTTTTCACCCTTTTCCCGACAATCCGGACGGCTATGAGTTGACTGCCGAGGATGTGGTCTATTCTCTCAAACGGGCCGCCGACTCCGATCATTCCTCCTACGCCGGAGAGTACACCGGGCTTCAGTTCGAGGCGGTGGATCCCCAGACGGTCAAGATCACCATCGACAATCCCATTTCCGAAACCCTCTTTCTGGCCAAGTTCGCCGCCTATGCGGGGGGATTCATCGTTTGCAAAAAGGCCATCGAAGCCAACGGCGACGAGTGGTCCGCCATCAACCCGGTCGGCACCGGTCCCTTTCGCTTCGATCAATACGATCCCCGGCAAAAGACGGTGCTGGCCGCCAATGAAAAATACTTTCGAGGAAAACCGATCCTGGAAAACGTGACGGTCCGTTACATTCCGGGTGTCAGCTCCCGGGAGCTGGGGCTTCGCACTGGCGAGCTCCACATCATCGAAGGGCAGAACGAGGCGATGTGGGTGGAAAAGATGGCCACTTTTCCCGAAGTGGCGATCGTGCCCTTCGGCCCCTGCGAGGTTCAGATGCTGCACCTCAACATGAGCCGGGAACCTTTCGACAACCTTCAGGTGAGAAAGGCGGTATCCTACGCCATATCCCGGGCGATGGTGGCGGCCTTCATGGGCGAAAGCCTGGCCGTGCCCATCTACTCGCCGGCCATGGCGCCGCCGGCCCCGGGGGCTCTGACCGAGGAAGAGGCCAGGGCGGCCGGGGTGGTCTACGACAATGACGCGGCCAAGGCCAAGGCGTTGTTGAAAGAGGCCGGATTTCCCGACGGGCTCAAGACAGAGGTGATCATCAGCGAACTGGCCACCAGCTATCGAAAACCGATGGTGGGGATTCAGGCCCAGCTCAAGAAAGCGGGGATCGACATGGCCCTGAAGGTGGTGGACCATTCCTCCTTTCACAGCCTGATTCGAGACAATGCCAGCCCCATGGTCTATTACGCCTGCTGGCGGCCCAACACCGACGTGTTTCTGACCCGGTTCTACCACTCCGATTCGGAGGTGGTGAGCGGGAAAAAGCCGGACACCAATTTTTCCCACTACGGGGCGGTGGACGCCGACGGCGACCAGAAGATCGATAGCATCGACGATCTCATCGTCCAGGCCCGGCTGGAACTCGATTCCAAAAAACAGAATGAACTCTGGAAGCAGGCCCAGATTCAACTCCTGAAAGACGCGGCTGTGATTCCGATGATTCGGCTCAAATACGTCTTTCCCATGAAGTCGTACGTCCATCTGGGCCATCCCCTGGAGTTTTCCTGGTCGACCTACTCGCCGCAGATTACCGAAAAGACCAAGATTCTGGCCCATTAAAAAAACGGCTGTTGATAACCGCCCGGCTTTGCTCCTGCGGAGCCGGGCGGTTTCGGCTACGGTCGTCTTTGGGTGCAAATTTTCGGCTTTGGCCCCTGAAGCCGGGGTACATCCCTTGAAAGGTCTCTGATCCATGTTCAACTACATCGTCCGGCGAATCCTTCAGGCCATTCCGATTCTGCTGGTGGTGCTCACCCTGGTTTTTCTGGTGGTGCGGGTGCTGCCCGGCGATCCGGCGGTGGCGGCGCTGGGGGATTACGCCAGCAAGGATGCGGTCCAGGC
>JBEPWQ010000214.1:0-6636 GCA_041642315.1 Desulfobacteraceae bacterium
GGCTGCCTCGGTTCAAAAGCGTAGAGAAGCCCGTTCATCAGGTATTCCCGCCCGGAATAGGTGGCGCCCGATCCGACATCCGACACTTCGGTGGAAAAAAGCTTTTGGGCTTCCGGCCCCAGGTTTTCTCCGGCCCGAAGCAGTCCCTCGGCCAGAAGGTCGCCGAAGCCCTCCCGGTACGCGATCTGATGGGCGAGGTTTTCGAAAAAGGAACGGGTGCCCAACTTGGAAATGTCCAGTCCGGTCTCCTTCTGGGTGAGAAAGCCCGCCTGAAAACCGGCCTCTATCCATTGAACCACATTGGTCATCTCCATGGTGCACAGGGACAGGTCATTGCAGATCCCGGTGGCGTCCAGGGCGGTTTCGGCCGGCTCCCCGGTTTTGGCCACCCAGGGAAAATAGACGAACATGGCCTGGCATTTTCGAACCATTTCTTTGCCGGATGCGGTCAACAGGGCATTGCGGTAATCGCAGTCGAGGCCGCACTGAAAACAGGAAGATTTGCCGGTGCGCCGGACCTGTTCCGGCGAAAAAGGCAGAAACATCGGCCCATGTCTGTTCAAATGAATAGCGGTCTTGTTGAGTTCCTTCAACCGCTTCGGATCGGCCACCGACGGCGAACCGGTACCGCAGACCGCGATCGCTTTCAGGTGTTTGGACCCCATCACCGCGCCAAAGCCGCCGGTGGCGCTCCCCTCGTTGTCGGTCATGATGTTGGCGTTGCGGCAGCGGTTCTCCCCGGCCGGCCCGGTGGTAATGAACCGCACATTCTCCCCGTGGGCGGATTTCAGTTCATCCCGAACCGCATAGCTTCCCTTTCCCCAGAGATCTGCGCCGTTTTCCAGCCGGGCCGTTCCGTCCTGAATCAACAAGTAGACCGGCTTTTCGGATCTGCCGGCAATGACGATGCCGTCATAGCCGGCTTTTTTGAGGTAGGGGCCGAAAAACCCGCCCAGATTGCCGTAGCAGAAGCCCTCCGGCACCAGCATGGGAGATTTCCCCACCACTTCGAACCGGGAGGCGCCCTGAGCCCCGGTGGCGCATAGAGGCCCGGTCATGAAAACCAGGCAGTTTGCAGGGTCCAAAGCCCCGACCTCCGGGCCGACCGTCTCCCAGTAAATACGGGTGGCGATTCCTCGACCGCCGAGAAACCGGTCGGCATAATCCATGGTGTTCAATTCGGTGATTCGTCCGTCGGAGAGGTCGACCCTGAGGATCTTACCCATCCAGCCGTGCAAGGCTTTCGACATATGCGTCTCCTTTGATAAAGACCGGATGACTCCGGAAATATGCGCCGGCAACATCGCCGGACCTTCAAAAATACCGACGGAGCCGTCCGGCTGTCAAGGAATACCTGATGCCGCCCGGCGGCTCGAATCGACTGCCGATATGATTCCGATATCATTCTTCGCTCTTGTATAATTCTCCTTTTATCTTTATACTGGGTCCATTCCGGTGACAGTAGATGTCTTCAAAAGACCCCATGCATCATCCACAAACAGAAATCGACCGAAAAGCCCTACCGGATGGCGGATTCGGTTCCGGCCCGGGAAACTCCGCCGATCAGAGCGGGGCGACGGATGCCTTCGGGTGATTCCATGCCGGCATTCGGTTCCGGAGCGGGGGATAAGGACGAACATGGTGATGACCATACCGACAGGAGAAACCAATGACCTCTGATAAAAAGAAACTGCGCATCCTTCTCGTCGATGACCATGCCGTCTTGCGGCAGAGTATTCGAATGATGCTGGAGGACCTGCCCGACATGGGAGTCGCAGGTGAAGCCGATTCCGGAGCCGCCGCAGTCGAGGCCTGCCGATCGAATGACTACGATGTCGTTCTGCTGGATGTACGGCTGCCCGATTTCACCGGTCAGGAGGTCGCGCGCAAACTGAGAGCCCTGTCTTCCGATATCAAGATCGTGGCCTTGTCCATGCGGGACGAGGAAATCGTCCGGCAGGAGATGTATCGGGCGGGGGTCGACGGCTTCGTGAGCAAGGCCGACGGCGCCGATGCCCTGATCCAAAAAATTCGGGAATGCACCGGAAATTCCGGAACTTGATTTATACAGCCGCCGATATGCACGAAAAACACCTCATCCGGAATTCATTTCCAAATACAGGGTTCACCTTATTACCATCATCGCCGTTCCGGTTTATCATACGGAAAAATCAAAAAGGAGGTGATGATCAATGGCAACGACCCCAATTCCGGACAAAGATTATAACCTGATCAGCGTTCTTTACCATTCCTTGAGCGGCGCAGATTCCTGTGCTACCTATATCCAGGATGCGGAAAGCTCAAATGACAGTGAGTTGGCCGATTTTTTGAAGGATGCCAAAAGTCGATACGAAGAATTGGCTCAGAAGGCAAAAAAACTCGCCGCGTCCCGAATCGGCTGACCCACGACAAGACAGCACCTGCATAACCACCCGCCTCAACCGAGGCGGGTTTTTTTTGCCCTCTCCGCATCTCCGGCGGTCGACCACACAACACCCGTAATTGTGGCTGAAGAGGGCAACCCCTGAGGGTTGCCCCTGCATCTTGATCGGTGAAATCGAAGATACCGGTCTTGGAGAGAACTTTTCCTCGAAAGCGATTTTCGATTACGCTCCCGACTGAATGGCCGCTTTCACCCGGTCCGGTGTCATCGGAAGCTGGTCCACCTTTGCGCCGACCGCATCGTGGACGGCCGCGGCGATCACCGCCCCCATATTGCTGACGGCCGGCTCTCCCCCGCCCTGGGGACTCAGGCCCGGATTGTCCACCAGCACCGTCTCGATCTTGGGCACCCAGGAAAACCGAGGCAGGGTATAGGTGTCGAAGTTGCGGTCCAGGATCTCACCGTTTTTAAACCGCACCTCCTCAGCCAGGGCATAGCCGAGCCCCATGGTGATGCAGCCTTCCATCTGCATCCGGGCGCCGTCCGGATTGACCACGAACCCCATGTCCTGGGCGCAGACCACCCGTTTGACCTCCACCCGGCCGTTGTCTTTGTCCACCCCGACCTCGGCCATAGTGGCCACATAGGTGCCGGCATCGATGGCGCAGGCGACGCCCAGACCGCGGCCGCTGGGCGGAGGCGCCGGCGTCCATCCGAACATGTCCGCCGCCGCCTTGAGCACCCCGATCATTCGCTGGTCCTTGAGATGCTTCAGACGAAAGGCCACCGGATCGGCTTTGGCCCGGGCCGCCATCAGGTTCATCTGAAGCTCCCGGGCATAGGTGTTGGTATTGGCGGCCGGGGCCCGCCACGGCCCCACGGCGAAAGGATGGACCGAGGTGCTGCTCCCCATCCAGTTGCCGTAGGCGGCCACCCGATGGTGGGGAATGTCGTAAAACTGGTCCGATCCCCGTTCACCGGCAAAATAGACATGGTAATCCCAAAAAGTGATTCTGCCTTCCGAATCGAGTCCGGAATCGATCTTGACCACCGCCGCCGGCCGAAAGGTGTCGTAGAAAAATTCCTCGGCCCGGTTCCAGGCCACCTGCACCGGCCGGTTTGTGATTTTGGCCAGCCGGGCCGCCTCCACCGCCTGCTGAGAGGCCGATTTGCCGCCGAATCCGCCCCCCACAAAGGGGGTGATGATCCGGACCTTGTCCGGGGAGAGGTTCAGTATTCGGGCGATTTGGTCCCGAAGCGGAAACGGAGCCTGGGTGGAGGCCCACACCGTCATCTTGCCGTCTTCGAATCGGGCCGTCGCAGCATGGGGCTCCATGGGTGCATGGGCCACATAGCTGTTCAGATAGGCCTCTTCCAGCACCTCGGTGGCCGACTTTTTTCCGGTCTCAAGACTCCCGCCGGAGGAAACAATATTTGGCGACGGTGCATTGTTTACCAAGTAGTCGAAGATGGATGCATCATCGACGCCTTTGGTCGGTGGATCGAATTCGGCCTTCATTTGAGACAGGACCTGTTCGGCCCGATCCGGCCGCTCATGAAGGACCGCCACAAAATCGCCTTCCCGGATCACCCGCACCCCCTTTATCTTTTCTGCGGCCGAGGTATCGATCGTTTTCAGCCTGGCCCCGTGGGCCGGGGGGCGCAGCAGCTTGGCATACAGCATTCCCGGCAACCGAATATCGGCCGCAAACTGCGCCTTGCCGGTCACTTTTTCTTCTCCGTCCCGCCGGTCAAAAGATCGGCCCATCACCGTGAACTCTGATACCGGCTGCAGGGGCGGCAATTCCTTCAAGTGCCTTTCGATCACCTTGCCGCCGGTGAGCTCGGCATAGGTGATCTTTCGGCCGGGATTGTTTGAATCAAATACCGCTCCGTTCGCCGTCTCCAGTCGATCGGCCGGAACCTTCAGCCGCTCCGCGGCCATTTCCTTGAGCACCCCCCGGGCCTCGCAGGCCGCCTCCCGCAGAAACACCCCGAAATACCGGGTGGTGAGCGAACCCCAGGTACCGGCATCCCAGGGACAGAGATCGGTGTCGCCCATAACGATATCGACATCCTCATAAGCCACCTCCAGCTCCTCGGCCAGCATCTGGGGCAGAGAGGTGATGGGCCCCTGGCCCATTTCGATCTTCCCGGTGAAACAGGTCACCCGGTTGTCGGCGCCGATCCGCAGAAAGGCGTTGAAATCGACCGGAATGGACGACCCGATATATCCGGCCCGCTCGGTACGCGCCAGCAGTTCGGCCGGGCCGGTGGTGTAATAGAGAAGGATGCCGCCGCCCAGGGCCGACATCCGCTTCAGAAATCCGCGCCGGGTCATGGATGGGGTGTTCGGGGATTCGGCGGTCTGATGAAGGTCTTGATCCGGATGGGTCATGACGCACCTCCTTTCAGGATTCGGGCCGCGCTCTGAATCGCCTCCACGATCCGCACATGGGCGCCGCATCGGCAGAGGTTGTCCTCCAATCCCCATACAATGTCCTCGGCGGAGGGATTCGGGTTGGCCTTGAGCAGACTGTAGGCCTTCAGGATCATGCCCGGGGTGCAGTATCCGCACTGAAAGGCGCCCTTTTCGATAAAGGCCTCCTGGAGCGGATGCAACCTGCCGTTTCCGGCCAGCCCCTCGATGGTGACGAGCTCGGCCCCGGCCGCATCCGTCGTCCGCATCTGGCAGGAGGGCATGGCCTCATCATTGATCAGAACGGTGCAGGACCCGCAGAGCCCTTCTCCGCACCCGTACTTGGGGCCGGTCATCCCCAGATCGCTGCGCAGGACCCACAGGAGAGTCCGATCGCCGTCCGTATCCAGGGTGACCTTACGGCCGTTCAATGTAAACTGGATGGTTTCACGCATAGGCGAACCTGCCTTTTTGAAGGGTGATCGAGTGAAGAAACCCCCGGCGTCTGGCATTCATGCGGCGCGGGAGTCGGGTGGAACGGTGGTTTATTTGTTCAGCTGGCGAATGCGGCGTTTGTCCCGCACCAGGAGTTGGCCGCTGTCCAGCGGTTTGACTTCGAACAGATCGATGGCCCGGATCAGATCCCCGAGCTTTTTGTAGCCGTAGTTTCGGGCATCGAAAGATGCCTGATTGGAAATATGAGAGCCGATGGAGGCCAGATGGGCCCAGCCGTCGTCATCCTGGCCCGCGTCGATGGCGTTGCGGATGAGGTTCATCAGCTTGGAATCGGATTTGAGTTCGTTGCCGGTGGCCCGGGTGGGGGTGGACTCTTCTTTCTGCGATCCCGACTGCTTCAGCTCCTCCAGGTAGAGAAACTTGGAGCAGGCGTTTACGAAGGCCGTGGGCGCTTTGCGCTCACCGAATCCGAAGACAGTTTTTCCTTCGGAAAGGATGCGGGTCACCAGGGGCGTGTAATCCCCGTCGGAGGAGACGATGCAGAAGATGTCCATGTTCTTGGTGTACAGGGTATCCATGATGTCGATGGTCATGGCGATATCGGTGGCGTTCTTCCCCTTGGTGAGATCGAACTGCTGAACCGGCTGAATGGCATACTCGAACAGGGACTCTTCCCATCCCTTGATGCAGGGATTTTTCCAGTTGCCGTAGGCCTTTCGAATATTGACCACCCCGAACTTGGCCAGCTCCGAGACGATGAAATCGATCATCTTGGCCGGGGCGTTGTCGGCATCGATAAAAACGGCGATTCGCTTGGTTTCGCTTTCCATAGGCTCCTTTCGATTCCCGTTTCTCTCATCCTAACCGTGAAAACCGAAAATGTCCACACCATTTCACGATCGGCCGCCGCTGTTTCCGGTCGGGTCTTTCAGGCTGCACGGCACCAGCACCTGACACTTGCCGCAGACGTGAGTGGTCGATTCCAGGCCGGCCAAGGCGTCGACCCGGGCGATGTTCTCTTTCAGCCGCTCCCAGCAGCGTTTCCGGTCGATGCCCGGGACCGACACCGCCCCCACCGGGCAGCGGCCCACGCATACCAGGCATTTTTGGCCGTTTTTGTGCAGGCAGAGTTCTTCGGCCTTCACCAGAGGGCTGTCCCCGAGATCGGCATCGGTGACCAGGCTGCCCATCCGTCCGGCGCATCCGGCCGGGGTAATAAATTGGGCATTGACTCCGAACCGGCCCAGGCCCGCCAGATAGCCCAGATGCTTGTGGGACCAACGGGCCATCAGTTTCTCATGGTCGAAATTATGGGTGGCCGGTGTCAGTGCGGCCCGGTATCCCCGGTTTTCCAGTCCCTGCTGAAGCACCTCGCAAA
>JBEPWQ010000215.1:0-6633 GCA_041642315.1 Desulfobacteraceae bacterium
GATTCGGTCAGTGAAGTGCTCAACATCAAAGGCGGGGACATCGAAGATACGCCTGCTTTCGGCACGACATTGAACACCGATTACATCCTGGGAATGGCCAAAATGGACGGCAGATTCAAAATTCTTCTGGACATCGACGAGGTGCTCGGAGCCGACAACGATGCGATACTGGCCAGAGCGGCTTGATTCACCATGGTCGGAAAAAGGTAAACGGTCACAGCATATCGGAAACAGTCAACAGAAAGCGGGGAGATCTACCATGCAGAATGTCAAATTGAGTGTAAAATTGATCGGCAGTTTTATCATCGTCGCCGGGATAACCCTCGTGGTGGGTTTTTTCGGGTGGCGGGGGGTCAACCGCTTGTCCGGACACCTCGAAGAGGTGGGGGGGGTAAGGCTTCCCGGTATCCAGAGTCTGTTGATCATTGAAAAGGAGGCGGAAACCTTCCGCGTGGCTCAGCAAACCCTGTTGAACCCGAACCTGCCCCGCGAAGACAAAGTCCGTCAATTTGAAAACATCGCCCTGCTCAGGGAACGCTATGAAAAGGCCTGGAAAATATATGAGCCCCTCCCCCAAACGCCGGAGGAGGCCAAGCTTTGGCGGGAATTCGTGCCCGCCTGGGAGGAATGGCGAAAAGAAAACGGGGTCTTCCTAAAGATCGTGGAAGAGTTGAACAGCCTGGATGTGGGAAATCCAATGGCGCTGCTCGGCACACTCGAGAAGATCCGGGGCGATCATCACCAACTGATGGCAAAGGTCTCACGGCTGTTTTCCGATGACCGGCTTTTCAGCGGAGGTGAAGACCACACCGGGTGTTTATTCGGGCGATGGGCGGCGTCGTTCCAGAGCCAGAATCCGTCGATCAGAAATGCCGTCGCCGGGATGCTGGAATCTCACCGGCAGTTCCATGAGGCGGTCGCCAAAATCAAGACGCAGATCGAGGAGGGCGATTCGGCAGCGGCTGAAACCACATTCGACAGGGAGATGGCACCCGCGGCTGAAAAGGTATTCGCCGGTCTGGATACACTTCTGGAAATATCCAATAAAGCCGAAGCCTTATACAACCAGGCGAATCAACAGGCCATGGTCACAGCCTTTGAAAAGCAGAAGGCGGCACTCCAATATCTTGACAAAATTATCGAAATCAACCTGAATGTGGCGAATGAGGCCAAACGCACCGCCGATTCGGAAAGCGCCGATTCCAAACTGTTGTCGGCAGTCAGCATTGCGGCCGGTTTCTTTGCCGCACTCGCTTTCGGTATTTTTCTGAGCATATCCATCACCCGAAAATTGAACGCCATCATCGAGGGGCTGAACGACGGCGCCGAACAGGTGTCATCCGCAGCCAGTCAGATATCCGGTGCCAGCCAGTCTCTGGCGGAGGGGGCTTCTGAACAGGCCGCATCCATTGAAGAGACCTCCTCATCATTGGAGGAGATGTCCTCCATGACTCGCCAAAACGCCGACAATGCCAACCAGGCGGATTCCCTGATGAAGCAGACCAATCAAGTGGTGAATGCGGCCAACCGGTCCATGGATGAACTGACCCGATCCATGAAGGAAATATCCAAAGCCAGTGAAGAGACCTCCAAGATCATCAAGACGATCGACGAGATCGCCTTTCAGACCAACCTGTTGGCACTCAATGCCGCAGTGGAGGCGGCCCGCGCCGGAGAAGCCGGCGCCGGCTTTGCGGTGGTGGCCGACGAAGTCAGAAATCTGGCCATGCGTGCGGCCGATGCAGCCAAAAACACGGCCGATCTGATCCAGGGCACCGTGAAACAGGTCAAGGCGGGTGGTGAACTGGTGGCCAAGACAAACGGAAACTTTACCGAGGTGGCGAATTCATCGGCCAGGGTGGGCGAACTGGTGGCGGAGATTGCGGCGGCTTCCATCGAACAGGCTCAGGGCATCAGCGAGGTGAACACGGCGGTAAGCGAAGTGGACAAGGTCACCCAGCAGAATGCGGCCAATGCCGAAGAGTCGGCGTCGGCATCGGAAGAGATGAGCGCCCAGGCCGAACAGATGAATGCCTTTGTGGCAGAACTGGCGGCCCTGGTGGGATCCTCCAAAAACGGGCACCGTTCCAATGGTTCACGCGATAAAGGAGCCGAGAAAGTCCGGACCCCGTCGAATTCTCATCCCTCGGCTCGTTTCTCCCTTCGGCTTGGCGGCAACGGAAAGGGCAGCGAAAAAAAAAGGATCAACGGCAAGACCCGACCGGAAATGCCGGCCGGGGCGATTCAACAAGCCACCCCTGAACAGATGATTCCGCTGGATGAAAATCCGGAGAACTTCTGAAACAGAAGGGTGGCCGGCATCCGGGAGCCGGCAAAAGGTGGATTCAAAAGAATCAGTGAAGGTGCGATCATTTATGAATATCATCGTCGGTGTATCGGATATGAAAGCCAGCAATGACCCCCAGGGCACATTGATCACCTATTCGCTGGGGTCATGCATCGGTATCGCCATCTACGATCCGTTGGTCAAGGCCGGGGGGCTGCTGCATTTCATGCTTCCGGAGTCGTCATTGGATCAAAACAAGGCCGCCGTCCGTCCTTTTATGTTCGCCAACACCGGCATTCCGCAGCTCTTCAAAGCGGTGTATGCCCTTGGCGGCGAAAAACGGCGCATGCGGGTGATCGTTGTGGGCGGCTCTCAGGTTCTGGACCAGAAAGGTTTTTTCAATATCGGCAGGCGCAATGAAATGGCGGTTCGTAAGATTTTTCACCGCAACAATGTGATGATCGATTACCAGGACACCGGGGGGAATTCCAATCGAACCATTCGCCTGAACATCGAAAACGGCCGAACTCGCATTCAGGTTTCAGGGAAGGGAGAGATTACGATATGAACGATATGAAAGCCATTGTCGAAGGAATTACCCGTCTTAAGCCGATTCCAAAATCCCTCCAACAGATCATGGAACTGGCAAAGGACCCGGACGTCGGCATGGATCGGCTGGCAGAGGCGGTTTCCCAGGATCCCGTTCTGATTGCAAATCTTTTGAAAGACGCCAATTCAGCCTATTACGGACGCTCCAGAAAATTTGAAACCGTCAACCAGGCCGTGGTATTTCTGGGAACAGCCGAGGTGTTCAATCTGGTTTTGATTGCCGGATGCCGGGACACCCTTACCGCAGCCCAGGAAGGGTATGATCTGTCGGCAGGAGAGCTGTGGCGGTATGCCCTCTCTTCTGCCTTGCTGGCCAAGGCGGTGGCGGTCAAGACGAATCTGGCCGACAGGCAGCTCGTTTTTACCGCCGGTATGGTGAAGGATATCGGAAAGCTCGTTCTGTCGCAATATGTATCCGAGAAGTACGAAGAAATACGGGGGTTGGTGGATGCGAACGGGTACAGTTTCCGTGAGGCCGAAAAGGCGGTGCTGGGAATCGATCACGCCGAACTGGGCGCCATGGTGGCTCAGCACTGGCGATTCAGCCCGAAGATGATCGAAATCATCCGGCACCATCACCACCCCCTGCAATGTGAATCCGCCACTTTTGAAGCGGGGGCGGTGTATATGGGGGACCTTCTGTGCATGATGTTGGGTGTCGGTGTCGGTGCCGACGGCCTGTCTTATCGATTTGAACAGCAGGTGATCGAGTTGCTGGGGCTGTCGGATACGGATATACAGATGCTGCTGGTTGAATTTGAAATGCAGAAAGACCGCATGGAGGGGCTTTTGGAGGCAGGCCTCCCCGGTTCCGAACGCTGATTATCGAGAAAACGTCAATCTTGTTATACGGGAGAAAAAACCGATGGCATACAACATTCTCATCGTGGATGACTCGAATCCTATGAGAGCCGTGATTAAAAAAGTGATTCGAGCGTCGGGATTCAATGTCGGGACGTTCTTCGAAGCGACCGACGGAAGCGAAGCATTGTCGGTGTTGGATGAAAACTGGATGGATCTGGTGTTAACCGACTACAACATGCCGGACATGGACGGGCTCGCTCTCCTGAAAAAAATGAAAGAAGATGAATTCATGAAAACCATTCCGGTGGTCATGGTCACCACCGAGGGCAGCCACGAGCGGGTAGACACCTTCATGGCGCAGGGTGCGGCTGCATATATCAAAAAGCCGTTTACATCTGAAGCGATACGGCAAACGCTGAACTCTTTATTAGGGGAACCTGACGATGGACAAGAATGCGTTGACTCAGGCGATGAAGGACTCGATTTCTGAGGTACTGGATACCATGTTTTTTATGCCGGTGGATTTTATGTCAACCGGCAACGGAAAAGACCGGCCGGCCGACAAAACCGAGCCTATGGCCGTTCAGCTCCATTTCAGCGGACCGGTGAGCGGCTGCATTCGATTAACGGTACCCAAAAACCTGGCCCGCGAAGTTTCCTCGGATTTTCTGGGCATCGATCCGGATGAAGTGGCATTGGAGGATATGGTCGGGACCATCAAGGAGATGATCAATATGCTGGCGGGAAACACTTTGAGTCTATATGATCCGAAGGTGGTCTTCGACATGGGCGTTCCCGAAATAATCTCCTGCAGGGCTCCGCTCACCCGAAATATCGATGAATATGAACTGATCCGTCTGGAAATACAGACCCTGGCCAGTTGCATGACAATGGTCGTCGGATATAAATAACAGGCGGTGGAGAGGGCAGCGCAGGACCGGGTGTTTTGATGTTACCCGCCAGTATTTTATCGATCCGGTCATTTCGTTTGCGCAGATCTCTCCTCTGAATCAAATTTTATCTGTCGAAGTCCGGGATGTATTCGAACCCGGAATGCAGCCCATTAGCCTCGAGATACCGAAAAAGGGGGCTATGGAGCATATGCCGGCCGATTTAACCCTCCATCACGATTCCAAAATTTCCTACTTGACAGTTCCAAAAGCCTTTTGTTAGTAAATAGTCGGTTCTTGTAAATAGCCAGTTCTTGTTACCCCTTCTAAATTCTTTCTTAAAACAGCCCTCCAGGTGCTTCCATGTTGGAAGAAAACTCGTTCGCCGGATCCCTTTTTAAGAATACAAAACTGCCCACCCCGCCGGGTATCGCGCTTAAGATTCTGGAAATCTTAAAAAAACCGGATCCTGGAATTCAGGAAGTGGCCGATGTGATCGCTCTCGACCCCCCCATGAGCCTCGAAATATTGAAAATCGTCAACTCCCCCTTTTACGGCCTCTCCCATCGCGTCTCGTCGGTTTTCCGGGCCGTTCAACTGCTGGGGTTGCGGGCTGTCACCAATCTGGCGTTGGGCTTTTCCCTGATCAGAGGCTTTGCGCCCGATTCGGCCGGCTTCAACCACTCTGAATTCTGGGAATATTCTTTGAGGACCGCTCTTTCCTGCAGACTGATCTCCCGGAAAATCCTGCCGGTGTTTGCAGAGGACGCTTTTTTTCTGGGGCTTTTGCACAACATCGGCATATTGACCCTCATGACATGCTGGCCCGATGCGTATCAGAGGGTTCTTCACCAGGTAAACGTTCGGGGCGACGGTGATTTCGTGAACGCCGAAAACGGCGTTCTCGGCTTCAACCATATGCAGGTAGGCGGTTTTCTGGCGAAAAGCTGGGGGCTTTCGGAAGATATCGCCGTCCCGATCGAATTCCACCACAGCCCTCAGGCGATTTCCCTGAGTTCGGAGCGCATTCAAGAGATAACCAAGATCCTTCACCTGGCGACCCTTTTTGTCGATTTTTTCCATTCCCCGGCCCGGGGTCCGCACCTGAGCTTCATCGACTACACCGCCCGTCGCTACCGGTTCCACGACCGCATCGATGTGGATGAGATTCTCTTTGAAATCGGAGAGCAGTCGAAGGACATTTTGCCCATTTTCGGTCTTCGGCTGAAGGATGAAACCGAATACTACCAAATCATCGAAAGCGCCAGAGAGATGCTGATCCGGGCCTCCAAGGAATTTATCGACGATTACATCGAACAGCGAAAGGAGATCGAGGGGCTGAACCAACAGGTTCGCACCGACGGATTGTCCGGCCTTTGCAATTACAAATGGTTCCAGGAACTTTTTTCTCAGGAGCTGTCCCGCGCCCAAAGATACAGACAGCCGCTTTCTCTCATGATGGCGGATCTCGATGATTTCAAATCGGTCAATGACATGCACGGCCATCCGGCCGGCGATGTCGTTATCCGGGAAGTGGCGAACTGCTTGAGGGAACAGCTCAGGGAATCGGATGTGCCGGCGAGGTACGGCGGCGAGGAGTTTGCGATCATCCTGCCGCAGACCCCCTTGCTGAAAGCCGTCGGTGTGGCCGAAAGGCTGATGGAATCGGTCCGCAAGGTCTCCGTCCTCCATTGCGGCAGTCCCATCAGGACCAGCATGAGTATCGGCATCGCCGCCCTGCAGGATGGCGAAGACATCGACGCTAGCGAACTGATCGAAAGGGCGGACCAAGCCCTTCGGGAGGCGAAAAAGACCGGAAAGGACCGATACGCCGTTCATTCTTCAACGCCCCGGGGCAAGAGCCCGACGAAACTGCAACGGAACGTGTGAATGCCCGAAGTCCCGAGTTTTTCCGGAAAATGGGAGAGAAAATGTAAAGCCAGATAGGGGTTATCGATTTCCATCCATAACCCCTTTATTATGATTTGGCTGAGGGACCAGGATTCGAACCTGGGTTAACGGGGCCAGAACCCGTCGTCCTGC
>JBEPWQ010000216.1:0-6618 GCA_041642315.1 Desulfobacteraceae bacterium
CCAGCGCCGCGCCAACCGCCCCCGGCCTTTTGTCTGACGCCCGGCCACCACCGTGGTGAAGCCGGGGCAGCCCTTTCGGGCCATTTCCCGGGCGATGTCCATGGTGGAGGTGGTTTCGGGATAATAGCGGACGGTCGCTTCCCGGCCGCCCATCTCCCAGGGATAGGGCACATCCGGCGAATTGAGGAGCCGATACCCTTTGGGCGTGGATTCGATCTCGTAGCCCATCTCCTGAAGCTTCTGAATATGCTTCCACACCGTCACCCGGGAGGTGCCCAGGACTGCGCTGAGGACTTCCCCGGAAACCACCTCCGGAGCGGACTTGAGCTGGTTGAGAATTCCGGCTTTCATAAAGGTGTCACCCGATTCCAGGCACGACTCGGGGTCGCGCCGATGTCGTTACTCATCAAAGAAGGCATAGTTAACGAAACAGGGGTCGGATGTCAATGATTAAAAAAGGCGCTTCCCTCCCCCGATTTTACAGATCTTTCCCTCCCAATCTACATAGTTCCGAGTATACCCCGGCGCCTCCGTTTCATTTTAGTTATTCTTATAAAAATACCGAACCCATTTTTCGGAGGCCTCCATGAGTTTGAACGAACTGTTGTCGTCGTTTCGCTACCTTCGCCCCCTGATCCGTGATACCCGATGTCCGCCGGAACCCCTCTCGTCCGACTGGGCCGAAATCCGCTCCGGCCGGCGGGACTGGGAGGAATTTTACCGCCGAAGGTGGCAGTACGACAAAAAGGTGCGCTCCACCCACGGGGTCAACTGCACCGGCTCCTGCTCCTGGGATGTCTATGTCAAAAATGGGATCGTGGTCTGGGAGATGCAGCGGACCGACTACCCGAGCTGCGGCCCGGGATTCCCCAACCACGAACCCCGGGGATGTCCGCGGGGGGCCACTTTTTCCTGGTATACCTACAGCCCCGTTCGGCTGAAATATCCCCTGGTCCGCTCGAGCCTTCTGGAGATGTGGCGGGGCGAACTGGCCCGGGCCGGCGACCCGGTGGCGGCCTGGCGAAGCATCGCCGGAGACCCCGACAAGAAAAAACGATTTCAGAAGAACCGGGGAAAGGGCGGGTTCGTCCGCGCCTCCTGGGACGAAGTCTCCACCCTGATCGCCGCCTCCCTGATCCATACCATTCAGACCCACGGTCCCGACCGGATCTTCGGGTTCACCCCGATTCCGGCGATGTCGATGGTCTGCTACGCTTCCGGGTCGCGGTTTCTGTCCCTGATCGGCGGATCGATGCTCAGCTTTTACGACTGGTACTGCGACCTGCCGCCCGCATCCCCGCAGATCTGGGGGGAACAGACCGACGTGCCCGAAAGCGCCGACTGGTATGAATCGACCTATATGATCGTCTGGGGAACCAACCTGCCGATGACCCGGTCCCCGGACGCCCATTTTTTCATTGAAGCCCGGTACCGGGGCGCCAAGGTGACGGGGGTGGCCCCCGATTACGCCGAGTACATCAAATTCGCCGACACCTGGCTGCCGGCCAAGGCGGGCACCGATGCGGCCCTGGCCATGGCGATGACCCATGTGGTCTTCAAGGAATTCTACATCGACCGGCAGGTCGAATATTTCACCCTTTATGCCAAGACCTATACCGACCTTCCTTTCCTGGTGATTCTGGAAGAAAAAGGCGATCAATATGCACCGGGCCGATTTCTGCGGGCCTCGGATATCGGACTGGAAACCGAAAACAATCCGGAATGGAAAACCCTGGTTTATGATGCGGTCGGCGGCGATTTCACCGTGCCCAACGGCAGCATCGGCTTCCGGTGGGGTGAAGAAGGACGCTGGAACCTCAATCTTGGCGGTGCTTCCGGAGACGGTTCCATCGATCCGATGCTGAGCTTTGCCGAAAATCCCGACGACTGGATCACCGCCGCCTTTCCCCTGTTTGAATTCAGCGGAAACCGGATCAAGACCGGAACGGTTCCGGCCAAACGAATCACCACCGAACACGGAACGCTTCTGGCAGCCACGGTCTTCGACCTGATGGCCGCAAACCTCGGGGTCCGCCGGGAAACCGACCCGGCGCCGACCCCCGATTACCCGGCCGGCTACGAAGACCTCAAACCCTACACCCCGGCCTGGCAGGAGAAAATCACCGGAGTCCCGGCCGAAGACGCCGTTCGGGTCGCCCGGGAGTTCGCCGAAAACGCCGAAAAGACCCACGGAAAGTCGATGATCTTCCTGGGGGCCGGCACCAACCACTGGTACCACAGCGACATGACCTACCGGACCATCATCAACCTGACCACCCTCTGCGGGTGCCAGGGGGTCAACGGCGGCGGATGGGCCCATTACGTCGGACAGGAAAAGGTCCGCCCACTGGCCGGATGGGCACATCTCGCCTTTGGATTGGACTGGATACGGCCGCCCCGGCAGCAGAACGGCACCTCCTTTTACTATTTCGCCAGTGATCAGTGGCGGTACGAATCCTTCGACGCCCGGCACATCGCCTCGCCATTGGCTGAAGGCGACACCGACGGTCATTTCGCCGACTACAACGTTCGGGCGGCGCGTATGGGGTGGCTTCCCTCGTACCCTCAATTCAATCGGAACCCGCTCGACCTCTGCCGAGAGGCCGAAGCCAGCGGGGCATCCTCCGATGAAGAGATCATTGCCCAGGTAACCGACCAGCTCAAACAGGGAAAACTCGATTTTGCAATAGAAGACCCGGACAGCCCGGAGAACTTCCCCCGCGTCCTTTTCCTGTGGCGGGCCAACCTGCTGGGGGCCAGTGGCAAGGGGCACGAATATTTTCTCAAGCACCTCCTGGGGGTGGAGAACGCGGTCTTCAACACCGACGGCGAGATTCGCCCCAAAGAGCTGAAGTGGCGGGACCCGGCGCCCGAAGGCAAACTCGATCTTCTGGTCACCCTGGAGCTTCGCATGTCCACCAGCGCCATGTATTCGGACATCGCCCTGCCCGCGGCCAGCTGGTATGAGATGCACGATCTTTCCACCACCGATCTCCATCCCTTTATCCATCCCTTCAACCCGGCGATCGATCCGCCGTGGGAGACGCGCACCAACTGGGACCAGTTCAAGGCGATCGCGAAGAAGTTTTCGGAGCTGGCCGCCGACCATCTGCCACCGGCCAAGGACCTGGTCGCCACGCCGCTGATGCACGACAGCCCCGGCGAGATCGCCCAGCCCGAGGTGAAGGACTGGAAACGGGGGGAGGTCGATCCGATCCCCGGAAAGACCATGCCCAACTTCACCGTGGTCCATCGGGATTTCGCCCACACCTATAAAATGATGACGGCGCTGGGACCGCTCTGCCGGGATGTCGGGGTGGGAACCAAGGGGGTGGCCTGGTCCGCAGCAGAGGAGTACGAGGAGCTGAAAACCCGAATCGGAACGGTGACCGAAGCAGGGATTACTTACGGCATGCCTTCTCTGGAGACCGGAAAACAGGCGGCCGAAACCATTCTGGCCCTGGCGCCGGAAACCAACGGCGCCGTGGCGGTCAAATCCTGGGGGTCGGTGGAAAAAAGGACCGGCCTCCACCTGAAACACCTCAGCCGGGAACGGGAGGCGGAAAAGATCGACTTCAAGGACATCACGGCCCAGCCGCGAAAGATCATCACCTCCCCCATCTGGAGCGGAATCGAATCCGAAGACCGTCGGTATTCGCCCTTCGTCATCAACATCGAGGAGAAAATCCCCTTTCGCACCCTCACCGGCCGGGCCCAGTTCTATCTCGACCATCCCTGGATGCGTCGGTTCGGGGAAGGATTGCCGGTCTACCGTCCGCCCCTGGACATGCAGGCCCTCGGCTCCACTCAGCTGGACCGGGAACCGGGCCGGGAGATCATCCTCAATTACCTGACCCCCCACTCCAAATGGTCGATCCACAGCACCTATTCGGATACCCTGACCATGCTGACCCTGTTTCGGGGCGGTGAGGCGATCTGGATCAATAATGAAGACGCCGCCTCCATCGGGGTGAAAGACAATGAGTGGCTGGAATGCTTCAACGTCAACGGGGTCATCATCGCCAAGGCGGTGGTCAGCCACCGGATTCCGCCCGGAAAGGCGTTCATGTACCATGCCCAGGAGCGGCTCATCAACACCCCGGGCTCCAAGCGCTCCGGCATGCGGGCCGGGGTCCACAACAGCGTCACCCGAATTCTGGTCAAACCGACCCACATGATCGGCGGATACGCCCAATTCAGCTACGGCTTCAACTACTACGGACCGGTCGGCCCCCAGCGGGACGAGGTGATCGTGGTCCGCAAGGCGGAAGAGGTGGAATGGTATGAAGATTAAAGCGCAACTGGCCATGGTGCTCAACCTCGACAAGTGCATCGGATGCCATACCTGCTCCATCCCCTGCAAGAACGTCTGGACCAACCGGCAGGGGGTCGAATATGTCTGGTTCAACAATGTGGAAACCAAACCGGGCATCGGGTACCCGAAAAAATGGGCGGACCAGGCGGTCCACCGGGGCGGATGGAAGCTCGGCTTCGGGGGATTGACCCTGAAAAGCGGCGGCCGTCTCAAAAAGACGGTCAACATCTTTCACAATCCCGACCTGCCGCCTATCGACGAATACTACGAACCCTGGAACTACGACTACGGAAAACTGATCTCCAGCCCCGCCAAAAAGCACCAGCCCTCCATCCGGCCGAGATCTCAGATCACCGGCGAGGAGATGAGCGTGCGCTGGGGGCCCAACTGGGAGGACGATCTGGCCGGGGTGACCGAAACCGGCGGGGGCGACGTCAACTTCCGGAACATCGACTATCAGACCTATCTCGCCTTTAAAAAAGTCTTCATGTTCTACCTGCCGCGGCTTTGCGAACACTGCCTCAACCCGGCCTGCGTGGCCTCCTGCCCCTCTGGCGCACTCTACAAAAGGGATGAAGACGGAATCGTGCTGGTGGACCAGGAACTGTGCCGGGGCTGGCGGTACTGCGTTTCGGGCTGCCCGTACAAAAAGGTCTACTTCAACTGGAAAACCGGCCGGTCCGAAAAATGCATCTTCTGCTATCCCCGGGCCGAATCGGGAGTCCCCACCCTCTGCGCCGAAACCTGCGTGGGACGCATTCGGTATGTGGGGGTGGTCCTCTATGACGCCGACCAGATCCGGTTCGCTGCGGCACAAAAAGACGAGCACGATCTCTACCCGGCCCATACCGCCATCATGCTCGACCCCCATGATCCGGAGGTGATTCAAACCGCCGAGAATCAGGGAATTTCCCCGGCCTACCTGAAGGCGGCGCAGAATTCTCCGGTCTACAAACTGGCCAAGGCGTGGAAGATCGCCTTTCCGCTTCACCCGGAGTTTCGAACATTGCCCATGGTCTGGTACGTCCCGCCCCTCAGCCCGGTCACCGATGCGGTCAAGGGCGAGGTGGGCACGGATGTCATCGACCGGATGCGCATCCCGATCACCTACCTGGCCAACATGCTCACCGCCGGCGACGAGGGCCCGATTCGGGTGGCCCTGAAACGGCTGACGGCGCTTCGCTCCCACATGCGGATCCGGCGGGTCGAGCACCGCACCGATGTCGCGGAGCTGGAAAAAGTGGGGCTCACGGCCGAAACAGCCGAGGAGATGTACGAACTGCTCGCCATCGCCCGGTATGAAGACCGGTTCGTTTTGCCCACCGTCCAGAAGACCGGCACCGAAGATCTTTACCGGGGCCAGGGCAGCTGCGGATACACACGGCGGGAACCGCTCTACCAGCTTCCCCCGGAGGAAGGAGAACCCGGACCATGAGCATGAACAATTCCGAGATTCGGATGACGGAAACCCCGCAGAGAGACCTGAATCACCGGCTGAAAATGATCTCCCTGCTGCTGGGGTTTCCGGATTCGGAACTGATCGACTGCCTTCCTTTTCTGGAAGAGGCCGTTGACGGGCTGTTTTCGGATGCGGCCGCCCCGAAGTGCCGAACGGTTCTGGCCTATCTTCAGTCGACGCCGCTGATGCGGCTTCAGGAAACCTATACCGCGACCTTCGACCTGAACCCGGCGGTCTGTCTCAATCTCACCTATCACCGGTGGGGCGACGGCGAAGACCGGGGAAAGGCCCTGGCCGACATTCAGGAGGTCTATTACCGGGGCGGATACGGCCGGGCCATGGGCGAACTGCCCGATTACCTGCCCATGGTGCTGGAATTCATCGCCGCCTGCCCCGATCCGGCCTTGATTCCGGCATTCTCCGATTACATCGATGCCCTTGACACCATTGCTGAAGGATTGCGCAAAGCCGAGAGCCCGTATGCCGGTCTCCTGGAAATCCTCAGGCCCGATTTTGCGGCCCTCATGCAAACCGAAGATCCGCCGGCGTTATCGAAAGGAGCGTATGCCACATGAGCCTCTTCAATACCCTCGCCTTTCTGGTTTTTCCCTATATCGCCCTGACCGTATTCGTGGTGGGCCATACCTACCGCTATTTCACCGACGAGGTGACCTGGAACGCCCGCTCCAGCGAGTTCCTGGACAAGGAGAGCCTCAAGTACCCGATCATCATTTTCCATTGGGGGATCATCTTCACCCTGATCGGCCATGCCGGCGGCATGCTGATTCCCCAGCGGGTGTTTGACGCCGTGGGCATCAGCGGCGAAGCCCACACCAGGCTCGCG
>JBEPWQ010000217.1:0-6605 GCA_041642315.1 Desulfobacteraceae bacterium
GGAGCTGATCGAGGCCGAAGAGCGGGAGCGCCGCCGAATCGCCGGCCTTCTCCACGATGATCTGCAGCAGCTTCTGGCCGGGGCTCGAATGCAGCTTCAGACGGCGGGCCGAAGTATTCCGGAGAACCCGGTGATCAAAAATGTGGAACGGCTGCTGAAGGAATCGATCGATATGGCCCGCAGTCTCTCCCACGAACTGAGCCCGGCCGTGCTCAATTATTCCGGTCTGGTGCCGGCGCTTGAGTGGCTGACCCGGAAAATGAGCGAGCAGTTCGGCCTGCGTATCGAACTGGATGCGGACGGGGTCCGTCCGGTGGAAAGCGTTCCCCTGCAGGAATTCCTGTTCCGGGTGGTTCAGGAATTGCTTTTCAACGTTTTCAAACATGCCGGAGTGAAAACCGCCCGGGTTCATGTCTCCGCCTTAGACGGCCGCCTGACCGTGACCGTCAGTGACCGGGGAAAAGGATTCGATCCCGCCGCCCTCGAAACGGCCACCGCCGAATGCGGAATCGGTCTGTTGAGGCTTCGGGAGCGCGCCCGCTCCATCGGGGGCGCCCTGAAGATCGAAAGCCGACCCGGAAAAGGCAGCCGCTTCGCTCTAACCGTGCCCCTGGACCTGCCGATACCGGACAAGACGGCTCCGGTGGAAACGGGGGCCGACCGACAACCCTCTGAACCAGCGGAGATATCCAAATCCCGAAAAATCAAGGCGCTTCGAGTGGTGTTCGCCGACGATCACCTGGTGATGCGTCGGGCTTTGATCCGCATGATCAGCGACCAGCCCGATATTCAGGTGGTGGGGGAAGCGGAAAACGGCCGGGAGGCGGTTGAACTGGTCCATCAGCTTCAGCCCGATCTGGTTGTGATGGATGTCACCATGCCCGAAATGGACGGGGTGCGGGCCACCCGGCGCATCAAAGCCGAATGGCCCCGTGTGCGGGTGGTGGGACTCTCGATGTTCGAAGATGACCACATCGCCCAGGCCATGCGCCGGGCCGGCGCCGAAGGCTTCGTGAGCAAAACCGCCTCATCCGGGGAGCTGTTGAAAGCGATCTACGGGGAGAGTTGATTCCAGGCGATCGGGGTTATATTTTCCTGACCTGGACCCGGTCGAGTTCTTCTCGAATCACTTGGCGCACGGCGGCTTCATCCAGCGTTTTTCGGCTATGGCCCAGGTATTGCCGAAGCGCCTCGTTGATCATGGTCTGATACCCGTATCCGGCCGCATCGGCCCGGGCGCGAAATTCTTCAAGGATATCGGTGTCGAGATAAATGGTGATCCTCGTTTTTCCTTTTTGAGGAATTACCGGACCGCGGCGGGCTTTTTTAAAATCATATTCCTTTTTCATAATGTTTTCTTTCGCCTGATGTCGCTTTCCTGGCCGAAATCATTCGGATAGTATTCCCCCGATAGGGTTAGACTACGACGACACTACGTCCGATTGAATCCGCGCCGATACCTACGAATCGTTTTTCTGATTCGATATCATGATCTTCTTTCGATAAAGCATAAGGATCGAAGAGAGCTGATTCGGCATCCGAAAAACGGACCCGATGTTTTTTGAAATTGGCTTCTGCTTTTTGAGAATCCCATTCGACCTTCATACTTGAAAATACATATTTTATATGCATAGGTCAATGAATATTGGTAAACAATACTTGTATACACGGACCACATCGTATATTTCGTTCAAGTCAAAAGTGCACTTGATGAATATACGCAGTTTACCCCATTACTTTTGCAATGACTTGTGTATAGGATATCCAAATTACTGAATTTCGGAAACGGCCCTGAAGAAGGATATCGCCCGGCCTTCTTGGGATTTTAATCAATTGCCACGTATGTCCCGACACAACAATATCTGCAGCACCCGGCTCGACGCTTCCGACTCGAAAAAGGCGGTGGAAATTCTCAACTGCTATGAGTTGCTGATCCGGCACGGCCGGGATGTCATCCTGTTCGTTCGGCTTAAAGACGGCGGCATTCTCGAAGCGAATGCCGCCGCCGAAAAGACCTACGGATACAGCCGCGACGAGCTGCTGAACATGACCGTATTCGACCTTCGGAAGAATGATTCCTTGCCGCTGATTCCGAGCCAAATGAAAGAAGCGCAGAACCGGGGCATCCTGTTTGAAACGATCCACCTTCGAAAAGACGGCTCCGAATTTCCGGTGGAGGTCGGCTCCCAAGGCGCACAGATCGGGGAAACCCCCATTCTGGTGAGCATTGTACGGGATATCACCGGCCGAAAAAATGCGGAGCAAATCCTGCAGAAGGCCCATTCCCGCAGCGAATTTCATCTTCTTCAGCTCAATGCCCTGATTCGCCAGATGACCGAGGGGCTGGTCATTTTCGACCCTCAGGGGAACCTGATGGATATGAACCCCGCCGCCCTCGCCATTCACGGATTTGAAGCGGTCGATTCCCTTCAACGTCACCTGATCCAGCTGCCCGAGGTCTTCCAAATTTTCGATTTGGAAGGCAACCCGCTCTCCACCGACCTCTGGCCCATCGGTCGGGTGCTGCGGGGCGAAACATTTGATTCCTATGTGGTTCGGGTGCGCCGGGTGGACAACGGCAGTGCCTGGATCGGCTCCTTCGGCGGCACCCCGGTGTACGACGGCGAAGGCAAGATGCTGCTGGCCATCGTGACCGTGCGCGATATCACGGAAAACAAGCGGATGGAGGACGCCCTTCGCCTCAGCGAACAGCGGGCGCACCGGTCCGCGGTCGAAGCCGATGAACGGCGGACCCAGCTTCAGGTGCTTATAGAAAACTCTCCCATGGAGGTGACCCTGGCCGATGCCCGGGGCAACATCCTCTACAGCAACCCGGCGGCCCTTGCGCTGCACGGATTCGACAGCCTGAAGGATTTTCAGCTGAACATCGACCGGCTGGCCGCCGCCATCGAGGCGCACACCCCGGACGGGCGGCCTTTGGTGCCATCCGAATGGCCGATGTCCCGGGCCTTGCGCGGGGAGACGGTCGCGGGTATGGAGATGCAAATTTACAACCGGCTGACCGGCAACCGCTGGATCGGCCTGGTTCACGCCACCCCGGTCTTCAATGATGCCGGCGCCGTCTCCTATGCAGTGATCGTGAGCCAGGATATCACCGGGATTCGCCAGGCGGAAGCCCGCCGCCGGGAGAGTGAAAACTGGCTGGGGCTTGCCCTCGACGCCGGCCGCATGGGTACCTGGGACTGGGATATCGGCACCAACCGGGTGAAATGGTCCGAGGGGTTTTACACCCTGATGGGATACCGGCCCGGCGAAGTGGAACCGGGCTACACCGCGTTTCGAACCCGGGTGCACCCGGAGGATGTCGCCTTTCGAAACCGCGCCATGCGGGAGGCCATGGAACAGCGCGGAGAGTATGCCTGCGAATACCGGCTGCTGTGGCCGGATGGTTCGGTGCACTGGATCGAGGCCCGGGGCCGATTCATCTATGATCCTCATGGCGAACCGGTTCGAATGTACGGAGTGCTTTCGGATATCGACCAGCGCAAACGGTCGGAACAGGAGTTCAAAAAGCTGAATGCCGAACTGGAGCACCGGGTCGCCGAACGCACCGCCGAAGCGGAAAAGCGGGCCCGACAGCTTCAGCAGCTCGCCCTCGAGCTCTCGGATGCCGAAGACCGGGAGCGCCGGCACATCGCCATGGTCCTCCATGATGACCTGCAGCAGTATCTGGCGGCCCTTCATTTCGCCCTGGAGACTCTCCTGCCCAAGGACCGGCTCGACGACGAGGTGGAAACCCGGATTCAATACCTGCACCGGCTGATCGACAACAGCATTCAAAAATGCCGCGACCTCTCCCATGAACTGAGCCCCCCCGTGCTTCACCAGCTGGGTCTGCTGGCCGCACTGGAATGGCTGGCCAAAGAGATGGAAAACAAACACGGAATAGAAGTGACGCTGCGGTCCATCCCCGAGGCGGAGCCCGATTCTCCGGTATTGGCGGCCATGCTGTTTCGATCGATCAAAGAACTGCTGTTCAATGCCGCCAAATATTCGGAAGCCGAAACCGCCATTGTCGAGGTCGGCACCGAAAATGGCTGCATAGGGATTCGGGTCAGCGATTCGGGAAAAGGCTGTGATATCACGGAGCTTAAAACACGGCGAAGCAACGGCGGCGGGTTCGGCCTCTTCAGCATCGAGGAGCGGATTCATTTTCTGGGCGGCCGGGTCGAGATCGACAGCGCCCCCGAATGCGGTTTCCGCGTCACCCTCCGTGTGCCGAGACGCACTTCGGAAAAACCGTTCGACGGGTCCGCGGAAGTCGATTCCGAATACCGGTTGGGAAAACCGGCGGAGACCGCCACCGAAGAAGAAGCCGGTTCAAAGGCCCGAATCCGGGTCCTTCTGGCCGACGACCATGCGGTGATGCGCGAGGGGCTGGCCAATCTGATCGAAGGAGAAACGGATATGGAGGTAGTCGGTCAGGCCGAAAACGGAAAAGAAGCGGTAGAACTGGTCGGCGAACTGGCCCCCGATATCGTGCTCATGGACATCACCATGCCGATGATGGACGGCATCGATGCCACCGTCCGCATTCATCAAGCCTACCCCGATATCCGCGTCATCGGCCTCAGCATGCACGACGACCCCGCCACCCGTGAACGCATGGTACAAGCCGGCGCCTCCGGCTACGTCTGCAAAGGGGATGCGGCCCAGAAGCTGTTGGGGGTGGTGCGTGGGATCGCACGACGCCTCATGGAATAAACCTTATTCCACCGCAGAAACTACAGAGCTTCAATCTGAAAAAAGCGGTTCAAAATTGAAGGTCCCTATATGCTTTTGCAAGCCCAGCGTCACCGTTCAAGGTGGGTTTTCATCGGCTAATCGGCGACCTTCGCGTCTATCTGCAATTCAGACAATTTCTCCATCCGAGATTCAGAATTACAAACCCATACTCAATTAATCAAACTAAAATACAGTCTCCCCCCTATTTCCAACCCGCTTCCGGTGTGATGGTTTGAAGAACGGAAAGGAGGGTTGGAATGGATCACAAAAATTTTATGGCGGCGCTTCTGTTGGTATCGCTTCTGTGGCTGACCGGATGTCAGACCCCGGCCGGTCCGGTGGCGGAAACGCCTGAAAAAGGCGCGGCCACGGCGGAGTTCAATCCCCGGGTGTATGAGGATCTGTCCGATGAAGCCGGAAAGGTCTTCCGGGTGGACAGCAACGCCTCCACCGTGCATATTTTTCTGTGGCGCGGCGGCCCGATGGCATCCAAGGGCCACAACCATGTACTGGCGGTGGAGCAGATGCGGGGGGCGGTCTATCTGCCCGAAGACATGCTCTCGAATGAAGCCCGGTTCGACATCGTCTTTCCGGTCAGGGAGATCGCGGTCGACCCGCTGCCGCTTCGTGAACAGATCGGGGGCGCCTTCACCGGAACCGGGATGACCGAGAAGGGGGCCCGGGGAACCCGAAAGAATATGCTCGGAGAAAAAGCCCTGAACGCGGATCGGTTTCCCATGATCGGGCTCAGCTCGAACCGGTTCTACGGCGAGCCGCCCAAACTGGTGCTCGACACAGTGGTCACTTTGCACGGGATTCAGCGCAGAAGGTTGATTCCGGTCACGCTGGATGTGGAGAAAGACCGGCTCAGCGCCCAAGGCGCCTTCGCCCTTCGGCAGACCGACTTCGGGATCGAACCCTTCAGCGCCATGGCCGGAGCCCTTTACCTGCTCGATCCGCTAATGGTGGAATTCGAAATCGTCGCCCGAACTCATCATACTCCTTGACTTTGAGGGGATTAGAGTGGATTTCGAGCTGATTGTGAATTTTGTGGTGGCCATGCTCGCCATCGTCAACCCGGTGGAAAAAATTCCGCTCTGGGTGGAGGCCTCGGAAGGGGGCCAGAAAGGATTTCAGTGGCGCCTGGCCGGACTGATTATTTTATCAAGCGCGCTGCTTCTGCTTCTGTTTCTGCTGCTGGGCAGACAGATCATGGATCTTCTGCAGCTCAACCTGGCCAGTTTTAAGATCGGCGGCGGGTTGATCCTGCTTCAGTTCGGATTCAGCATGCTCAAAGGTACGGCGGTGGAACTGGAAAAAGAGGATATCGACCGGTCCGGCACCCTCAACCGACGGGTGCTCCAGCGGTATCAGCAGGTCTTTATTCCCATCGGGGTGCCGGTCATCGCCGGCCCGGGCGCCATCACCACCGTCATTATCTACGGTTCCCAGAGCGGCGAATTTCAAACCAAGCTTTTTTTGAGCATCGCCCTGATCGGGGTGCTGGCGATTCTCTATCTCACCCTGCTTTCCGGTCCATACATTCAGAAGGTCACGGGGCAGCTCCCGCTAAAGTTGTCTTCCCGGGTGTTCGGGATGATTCTGATCGCCATCGCGGTGCAGTTCATGGTGGAGGGGCTGGTGGAGGTTTTCCCGGGATGGGTGAACAAATGAAGTCCAAAAAAGTGTTCAAATACATCGGGATCATTCTGGCTGCGCTGCTGATTCTGCTTCTGGTTTTCCTCATCGCCTTCGACTGGAACTGGTTGAAGCCCTATCTGAACGACCGCCTCAGCGACATCAACGGCCGGTCTCTGGTGATCGAAGGGGATATCGATGTCGATTTGGGCTGGACCGCC